>CAYUCO010000053.1:0-29451 GCA_964443385.1 uncultured Dehalococcoidia bacterium
CGCATAATAAAAGATGTTCCAAATGATTATCATGATTTAGAAGGTCGTACGGTCGTCGAATCCGTCTCTGATGATAGTGGGAAATCGATTGTTAGAAGAGGTAAAAAAGTTACTGCCGCGGCAGCTAAGAAAATATCTGCTTTGAAACCTCGTACTATAAGCATACTTCCTTTCGCTTCTTCGCTAGATGAGGATATAGTATATCTGTCAGCTGACGAAGAAGAAAAGTTCCCAATCGCTCAAGCAAATTCCCCATTGGACGAAAAAAACCAATTTACAACAGAAAGAGTGGAAATAAGGAGAGGAGAAATCTTCTCACTTGACGCTCCTGCAAGTGTATCCTACATGGATATATCCCCAATACAAATTGTTAGTGTTTCGGCTGGATTGATACCTTTCCTGGAACATGATGATGCCAACAGGGCATTAATGGGATCGAACATGCAAAGGCAAGCAGTGCCATTGCTAAGAACTGAATCACCCTTAGTGGGTACTGGAATGGAGAAGAGGGTGGCAATGGACAGCGGTCAGGTTGTGATATCAAAACAGGATGGTGTTGTCAGTGGTGTTTCTGGAGAACAAATAACCGTTAAAGACCACAATGGGAAATCCCATAAATACCCTTTAATTAAATTTCTAAGGAGTAACCAAGGTACGTGTATAAGCCAAAGATCTATTGTGGCAAAAGGTGACTCAGTCCAGAAAGGACAGCCACTTGCAGACAGCTCATCTACAGAAAACGGAGAATTGGCTCTAGGTCAAAACGTACTAGTTGCTTTCATGAGTTGGGGCGGATACAACTTCGAAGACGCAATAATACTAAATGAAAACCTTCTAAGAAAAGATAAATTCACATCCATACATATAGAGAAATATGAAGTAGAGGCAAGAGACACAAAACTTGGAGCCGAAGAGATAACTAGAGATATATCTAATGTAGGAGAGGATGGTCTCAGGAATTTAGATGAATACGGAGTTATATATCCCGGGGCAGAAGTAGGACCAGGAGATATTCTAGTAGGTAAAATCACTCCGAAGGGTGAAACTGAGTTGACGGCCGAGGAAAAATTATTGAGGGCTATTTTTGGAGAAAAAGCCAGAGATGTCAAAGATACATCTTTGAGAGTACCTCACGGAGAAAGAGGCAAAATAATAGACGTAAAAGTCCTTTCCCGAGAAGAAAAAGATGAACTACCTCCTGGAGTTAACACTCTTGTACGAGTCTGGATAGCTCAAGCGCGAAAAATTACTGAAGGAGATAAGATGGCGGGTAGACACGGCAACAAAGGTGTAGTAGCCAGAGTGCTGCCTGCAGCCGACATGCCGTATCTCGAAGACGGTACTCCTGTAGACATTATACTTAACCCAATTGGAGTACCTTCCAGAATGAACTTGGGACAATTACTTGAAACTCACCTAGGACTAGCTGCACACGGTATGGGATTAAAGGTAGTCACACCGGTTTTTGACGGAGCAGATGACACATCTATTGAAGATGCTTTGGCCAAGGACTGGATGATTAAAAAGTCTGGTGCAATAACTCAAGATAACGAA
This sequence comes from uncultured Dehalococcoidia bacterium, assembly GCA_964443385.1. Classification (GTDB taxonomy): domain Bacteria; phylum Chloroflexota; class Dehalococcoidia; order Lucifugimonadales; family UBA2985; genus VFHP01. The sequence goes on from CAYUCO010000053.1 coordinate 1,555, forward strand.
GATAAACTTCCCACTCCAGATATGAACGTAGTTAAGGAATGGTTAGACGCTAAGGGTTTAGATGGCAAACAAATTCTGGATGAAGACAATAGAGGAATGGCCAGAAATGCCTGCCTTAAGATATGGCTGGATGAAGAATCTGACATATCAACAAGTAATTTGTCAGACGAACAAATTTATGCGACAGCCATAGAGATAAGTAAGAACTCTGCCTTATCAGCTCCCATATTGGGGAAGAGCGTTTTGTACGACGGTAGGACAGGAGATAAATTTGATCAGTCAGTGACAGTAGGTTACATATACATGATGAAACTCATACACTTAGTTGAAGACAAAATCCATGCTAGGTCCACCGGCCCTTACTCACTTATAACCCAACAACCACTTGGAGGCAAGGCACAATTTGGAGGTCAGAGATTCGGAGAAATGGAAGTTTGGGCTCTTGAATCGTACAGTGCAGCATATAATTTACAGGAAATGCTAACTATAAAATCGGATGATGTTGTTGGGAGAGTGAAAACATATGAGGCTATTGTTAAAGGCGAGGAAGTTGTTCAACCTGGCGTTCCTGAATCTTTCCACGTCTTAGTCAAAGAACTTCAAAGTCTGGGACTGTCAGTCGAACTACTGCAAGAAGACGAAGCTCAACCGATGCTAGAGGAAAGTAGCGATATCAATAACATAGATAATGATGTTATAGAGGAATTTGAAGGTATGGTTGTAGAAGACATAGAGGCGTCTACGGTAGAAAGAATAGAAGAAGAAATGCAGGATCCAGATGACGACATATTGTCCTCAATCATGAGCCAAATAGAAGAAATAGAAGATACGGAGGAACCTGAAAATGGTCAAGAGTAGAGCAGAATTCGACGCTATACGTCTTTCGATAGCTTCCCCCGAACAAATAAAGGGTTGGTCATTCGGAGAAGTAACCAAACCAGAAACTATAAACTATCGCACCCTTAGGCCTGAGAAGGATGGGCTTTTTTGTGAAAGAATATTTGGACCCACAAAAGACTGGGAATGTTTCTGTGGCAAATATAAAAAGATCAGATACAAGGGAGTTATATGCGACAGGTGTGGAGTAGAAGTCACACGTTCAAAAGTTAGACGTGAGAGGATGGGGCATATCCAACTGGCCGCCCCAGTAGCTCATGTTTGGTTTTCCAAGGGAATACCAAGTAGACTCGGACTTCTGCTAGACATGTCCCCTCGAAACCTAGAGAGAGTTCTCTATTTTGCAAAATATGTCATAACGAGGATTAACGAAGAAAACAAATCACAGATTATAGATTCACTCAATGACTCTCTTCAACAGCCTGAGAACATAGAACCTGATAGCCAAGATAATCAAGAAGACCAAGAGAACCTACAAGTCGAAAGTAGTTCCACAGAAAACAAAAAGGATTCTGTCCAGCAAAAAATTGATGAAATTGAATCCATACAAACCTTACAACTCCTAACGGAAGCCCAATACAGGGATCTGAGAGACAAATATCATAATTTGTTCGATGCATCCATGGGAGCCGAAGGAATAATGACAATATTGAAAGATTTAGACTTGAATACTGTTAGGACGACTCTCCAGGATGAAGTAGTATCCACGTCTGGGCAAAGAAGGAAAAAGGCCATAAAGAGGTTGAGAATAATCGAATCCCTGATAAAAAGTGGCAATAAACCTGAAGGCATGATCCTATCGATACTTCCAGTGCTTCCACCTGACCTGAGACCCATGGTGCAACTTGATGGAGGTCGGTTCGCGACAAGTGATTTAAATGACCTATATAGAAGAGTTATAAACCGCAACAATAGACTTAAGCGTCTCCTAGAACTTGGTGCGCCTGAGATAATAGTCAGAAATGAAAAAAGAATGCTCCAAGAAGCGGTTGATGCCCTAATCGATAACGGCAGAGTAGGAAAGGCGATTTCCGGAACACATAACCACAAACTCAAATCCCTAGCAGATCTACTTAGAGGAAAACAGGGAAGATTCAGGCAAAATCTCCTTGGGAAGCGAGTCGACTACAGCGGAAGATCCGTAATTATAGTCGGTCCAGAATTGAGCTTAAACCAATGCGGCCTTCCTAAGCGAATGGCCCTAGAGCTATTCAAGCCATTTGTAATGAATAGACTCATCCTGGATGGACATGTTCACAACATAAAGAGCGCCAAGAGAATGGTGGAAAGAGTAAGCCCGGAAGTATGGGATATATTGGAAGAAGTTATAACAAAGAGGCCAGTCCTATTGAATAGGGCCCCTACTCTACACCGATTGGGCATCCAAGCATTTGATCCTGTACTAGTAGAAGGTAACGCTATAAGACTTCACCCTCTAGTATGTACTGCTTTTAATGCTGACTTTGATGGTGATCAAATGGCAGTCCATGTTCCACTTTCAAAAGAAGCCGTCCAAGAAGCCAAGAAATTGATGCTAAGCACCCAAAATATGCTGTCGCCAAGTTCTGGGGAACCAATCGTGGCCCCTACGCTAGACATGGTATTTGGTTGTTATTACCTGACCACCGAAATTCCAGACTCCTTAGGTGCACATTTGAAATTTAGCAGTGTAGAAGAAGCCAGATTAGCTTTTGAAGCCAGAGCCATAGACCTTAGAGCACCAATATCAGTAAAAATAGATAGCGCATCCGAAACCGCAAACAAATGGTTAGTCACCACAATGGGCAGAATAATATTCAACGAGGTCTTGCCAGAGGGATTTGAGTTTCAAAATACTGTAATGGATAAAAATATGCTCAAAGATCTAGCAGCCGACTGTTATAGAACCAAAGGAAACGATATTACTGCCCAAGTTTTAGATCGAATTAAGAGCCTAGGTTTCCACTACGCTGAAAAATCCGGAACCACCATAGCTATTAACGATATAAAGGTTCCCTCGGAAAAAGTCGCCTTGATAAACAGCGCAGATAGCAAGATAGACGAACTAGAGGAACAATATCAAAAAGGGCTTATAACCGAAGATGAACGATATACCACTGCAGTCAGGATATGGACCGATACCAGTGATAGAATGACTCAATATATCGAAGAACAGTTGCCAAATTATGGCGGAGTCTACCTTATGGCTGTATCTGGTGCCAAAGGTAATATAGCTCAGATAAAGCAGATGGCTGGCATGCGGGGACTTATGAGCAACCCGAGGGGTAAAATTATCGAACTACCTATCAAATCAAGTTTCCGAGAAGGGCTGAGTGTCTTGGAATATTTCATTTCCACTCACGGAGCCAGAAAAGGTTTGGCCGATACAGCCCTGAGGACTGCGGATAGTGGATACCTGACACGAAGACTAATAGATATATCTCAAGAAGTAATAATATTAGAAATAGATTGCGGAAGCACGTTAGGAATAAAAATAGAGGCTTTCCCGGATAAACCTATGGTTGCCTCGATGGGCACAAGAGTATTGGGTAGAACCGCAACTGCAGCAATTATCAACCCGACAACTAATGAAATCATTGTACAAACAAACCAAATCATCGGGGAACATGAAGCCCAAGAAATAGAATCTTCAGGAGTCACCGAGATCTTTGTGAGATCTGCTCTAACATGCCAAGCACGTAGCGGCATATGTAGCTTATGCTATGGAAGAAATCCCGCTACTGGTCAACAAGCGATATTGGGAGAAGCAGTCGGAGTTATGGCAGCACAGAGCATAGGAGAGCCAGGCACCCAATTAACTATGAGAACGTTTCATACAGGGGGCATAGCAGGGGCAGATATTACAAGTGGCCTTCCAAGAGTAGAAGAACTTTTCGAAGCTAGATCACCAAAAGGACAGGCCTTCCTCACGGAAATAGATGGCACTGTAGAAGTAATAGAAGGATTAGAAGAAAGAAGAGTTAGGATAACAAACTCACAAGATTACAAAGAAAGTCACAAAATTCCGAAGGGTTACAAAGCCACAGTTAAAACTGGTGATTGGGTAGCACTCGGAACACCTTTAATTGAACCTAAAGATGGTTCCAGTAAAGACAGTTTAGACTTAAGTGAACCAATTATAACTGCTAACAATGCAGGACTGATCAACGCTACAAGTAAAACAATAACTCTCTCTGGTGAGGAAAATGAAGAAAGGCTCTATATCATACCTCCAGCAGCATATATGCTGGTTCATGATGGCTCGGAAGTATCGGCAGGTGACCCCCTAACCGCAGGGCCATTGAATCCACAAGATATACTGCGAATCAGAGGGAGGGAAGCTGTACAACAATATTTAATAGACGAAGTCCAAAACGTATACAGATCCCAAGGTGTAGAAATTAACGACAAACACATAGAAGTCATAGTAAGACAAATGCTCAAAAAAGTTAGAGTTGAAGAGCCGGGAGACACAGAATTACTACCGGGCGAACTAGTAGACAGAGCTGTTTACGACGAAAAAAATCAAGATATAATGTCTCAGAATGGGCAGCCAGCTACTGCTGCTTCGGCACTTCTGGGGGTTACACGAGCTTCACTTAACACAGACAGTTTCCTGGCAGCTGCGAGTTTCCAAGAAACTGCTAGAGTCCTTACAGAAAATAGTTTGAGCGGGTCTGTGGATCAACTTAGAGGACTAAAGGAAAATGTCATAATAGGCCGTCTTATACCAGCCAACCTACATACATCTGAAGAAGGAAGGGCAAGGTTGGGGATATCTGATCAACCGTTTGATGAGGACGGAACACAGCTCACTCTAGAATCTGAAGCCATACACCATGTCATTAATGACCATATAGACGATAAAATAGAAGAGCTTTCATAGACTCAAGGCTACCAATTGCTAATATCTGGGGCGGTTAGCTCAGTTGGTTAGAGTGTTGCCTTGACATGGCAGAGGTCAGTGGTTCGAGTCCACTACCGCCCACCACAGATATTAGAGGCACTGTAATTGAAACTGCTAGATTTACATACCCATATAGACAAATACCCCGAAACTGAAATCAAACAAATACTTGATAGGGCAAATCGGGTTGGAGTAGCTGGAGCTATACTGGCCGGAACCACAGTTGAATCCAGCAATAAATGTGTGGCATTGGCTGATGCAGATGATCGTTTATTTGCAAGTGTCGGAATCCATCCAATGGAAATTCCTTTAACAAACCTGGAAAGCCATATTCAAGCCATAGAAAAACTTGCCCTCATGTCCAATGTGGTGGCTATAAGTGAAATAGGACTCGATAGAATGGTTGGAGCCCCTGACTTTAAAAAACAAGAGGATATTTTTAGAGCACATATACAAATAGCCAAAACCACAAATCTGCCTATAATCTATCACTCCCGGGAATCCTACCCATATATATTGGATGTATTAGAGGAGGAAGAAGCTTACAAAGTAGGTGGAGCAGCTCATTACTTTCAGGGAGATGTATCAACAGCGTACCGTTGCATTGAGCTAGGATTTTTTATTTCTATAGCAAAACCAGTGTTGCGTATCCCAGAATTGCAAGAAGTTGTAAATAAAATACCTCTTGAGAATATATTAATAGAAACAGATTCTTTTCCACAACCATTCAAGAAAAATAGAAAAGCGTGGACGGAACCAAGACATCTAGTAGACATAGTAGAAAAAATAGCAACCATTAAGGGAAAAACTGCTACGGAAGTTAGTATACAAATGCACTCTAATCTTATGAATCTATTCAAGGATCAATCTGGAGCTATAGACAATATATTGAGTTCAGATTCCGTGTATTCTCTAGAATTTGATTAGCACAAACTTAAACGTATATACTGTATAAAAATATTTAGGCGACTACATTGAGAATCACAGTTAAATTGTTTGCTACATATCGTGAAATAATCGGCACATCTGTGCTAGAGTTGGATATACCACAAGGGTCGAATACCCGCTCTTTGTTAACTATACTTAAGCAGAAAAACAAAAAGTTATCTACCGACTATGCCATTGTTGCAGTAAACTCGGAGTACGTTAGTGAAAACGCGGTTATTAAAGACGGAGATGAAGTGGCAATAATACCACCTGTCAGTGGAGGATAACATGATACACATAACCAGTGAACCTTTAAATCCTGAGCATATAACCGATACTGTTAAAAAGAACAGTAACGGGGCAGTTGTAACCTTTTTGGGAACCACTAGGAATTTTTCCGAAGGAAGAAACGTTTTATATCTGGAATATGAAGCATATCAACCAATGGCGCAAAATATGTTATTACAGATAAAGTCAGAGGTTAATGCCAAGTGGGATATAGAAGATATGGCTATAGCACACCGTATAGGACACTTAGATGTTGGAGATATTAGTCTTATTGTAGCAATCGGTTCACCACATAGAAAAGAGGCCTTAGAAGCCTCAGAATATGCCATAGACCGGATAAAGCAAATAGTACCTATATGGAAAAAAGAAGTGTTCGAAGGTGGGGAAGAGTGGCTAGGTGATGAGGATAAGAGAAAAGAATTCTTGAAGACTCTGGCCGATTAGATAGAAATCAAACTTTCAACCAAGTTACCATACCCATTTTGGTCTATAAGCTCGTCAAATTGTTTCCTCTTGACCGGATGCCCAAATACGGATTTTTTCTGTAATGATTCAAGCGCTATGGTAGTGTTAAGGGTATCAGAATCCACCTTAATAATAGGGACTTCTTCTTCTTGAGCCTCATATTCCACATACTGTATAGGATCGTGCCCGCCAGTTAAAACCAGACAACTCGTTTCTGTTTGTAATGCAGCCATTTGTATGTCTGGCCTATCACCTCTTACAATAACAGCTTTGTTTAGGTGTCGTTCAAAGTATAGAACCCCCCAATCCAAAACCATACCTCCTATAAGGTAATTGTCTACAAAATTATCCCCTTTTTCCTTCCAACTAATTATTTCGCCGTTCAGGTGTTGGGCTAATTCATTAACAGTAGTACCTAATAATTTCCTATCTTCAGGTATCACTGCTAACACAGTTATACCTTCTGACTCTATCTTTGGAAGCATAACTCGCTTCGCTTCTCTTATTTTATACCTAGTAACCCCGTTAATAATGACTCCGCACAACTTGTCTCCGAACAGGGATTTTGCATCAATAGCGGCTCCAATGAGTCCGGATTCTTCGTATCCTAGAACAACCACAACTCTAGCATCTAAGCGATCAGCAATATTTTTCGAGGTTTTACCCACATCACCCGTAAGGCCACTCAGCCCCTCTACTACGGAAAACACCGATGAATCGATTTCATTCACAATATTTATTCCAGAATCCAATTGGTCTGTATGATCATCAATATTGGATGAGATCATTATAGGCCAATCACCAGAATTAACTGCTTCACCACTATTCGCGTTTCGTAGGATATCCCCATCATTATCACTCTTAACAGAGCCGTCTCTTATTGAGATTGGTTTGATAAGTACGGCTTTTTTATCTGAGGCTAGTAGTCTAGTTGCAAGACTCATAGCGACTGAAGTCTTGCCAGATCTAGGTTTGTTCGAAGTTATATATATACGAGGCATAATAAATTCACTAACTGCTCAACGAAAAATTGACTTAAATTATACCATATCCAATTAAGTTTTTAAATTAATATTAAAACCCGCGCAAAAAACTTTTCACGCATTTGCCTTGTGGTATACGTGTAATTAAAACTATAATGAATGCCAGTTTCGAGGAATACATCAATGGTAAATCAAAGTTTAAATAGATATTATTCTCAAGATACAGACATCAAGTGGCAGAATCGCTGGTCTGAAGATAAAATATATCTTGTAAGCGAACAAAGTGCCAAACCAAAGTGGTACGAACTCACTATGTATCCTTATCCTTCTGGAGATCTACACATTGGACACTGGTATGCTATGGCTCCTGCAGACGCCCACGCTCGCTTCAGGAGAATGCAAGGATACAACGTGCTTCACCCAATGGGATTTGATGCCTTTGGCCTCCCCGCTGAAAATGCCGCTATCAAAAGGGGAATACACCCTTACACATGGACTATGGACAACATAGAAAATATGCGAGGCCAATTGAAATCAATGGGAACCATATATGATTGGCAAAGAGAAATCATATGTGCATTACCGGAATATTATAAATGGAGTCAGTGGTTATTCCTAAAACTCTATCACGCAGGATTAGCATATAGAGGTAGTGCGCCAGCAAACTGGTGCCCATCGTGTCAAACCGTCTTGGCTAATGAACAAGTAAAAGAAGGCAGGTGCGAACGATGTGATACTGCTGTAATAAGAAAGGACTTGGAACAGTGGTTCTTTCAAATAACCAAATACGCAGATGAGCTGATGGACTTTTCTGGTCTAATTGATTGGCCCGAAAAAATCAAAACTATGCAAACTAATTGGATAGGACGTAGTGAAGGTGTAGAGATAGAATTTGACATATCTGGATCTGGATCAGAGGAAAACAAAATTAAGACATTTACTACCAGAATAGATACTATATTCGGAGTAACATTTATAGTTATGGCGCCCGAACACCCTTTGGTCACAGACCTAGTTACCGAAGAACATCGAAGAGACGTTGAAGATTACGTAGACCAGGCCAGAAGACAAACAGAGGTAGAAAGACTATCAACAGAGCATGAGAAAACAGGTGTATTCATCGGAGCATATGCCACAAACAACCTAAACAGTGAGCGAGTACCTATTTTCATAGCAGACTATGCTTTGCTTAGTTATGGCACTGGTATAGTAATGGGAGTGCCAGCTCATGATCAACGAGATTTCGCTTTTGCTAAAAAATATAACCTCCCTATCAAATTAGTTGTGAGCCCAGACGGAAACCATGAACAAGAACTTCTAGAAGCTTATTCCGATGAAGGTATTATGGTGAATTCCGGACAGTTTGATGGAACCTCATCCAAAGAAGCGAAGATTAATATCTCTAAGTACATAGAATCTCAGGGCTTTGGCAAGAGAACTCAATCCTACCGAATCCGTGACTGGTTGATTTCCAGACAAAGATATTGGGGCACGCCAATTCCAGTAGTATACTGTGCCGATTGTGGCATCGTCCCAGTTCCTGAAGAAGATCTACCAATCCTACTACCAGAAGATGCCCAATTCAGGCCCACTGGGGAATCTCCATTGAAGTACCATGCCGGTTTCTTACTAACAAAGTGTCCAAAATGTAATCAGGACGCCCAACGAGAGACAGATACTATGGATACATTTGTGGATTCCTCTTGGTACCATCTTAGATATATTGATCCTAATTACAGCCATGGTCCGATTGATAAAGAATTAGAAAGAAAATGGCTACCTGTAGATCAATACACCGGAGGGGCTGAGCATGCTGTGATGCACTTACTATATGCAAGATTTTTTAATAAAGCAATGCGAGATATAGGTTTAGTCAACTATGACGAACCATATCTTAGATTATTCAATCAAGGCACAATAATAGCCCAGAAAGCCAAAATGAGTAAGTCGAGGGGTAATGTCATAGCTCCAGATCCTTATGTAAAAGAATTCGGGGCAGATGTAGTTAGGACTTATTTGATGTTCCTAGGCCCGTGGGATCAGGGTGGTGAATGGTCTGATACTGGTATTAATGGAATGGCTAGATGGCTAAACAGGGTGTGGGAATTAGCTACACACTCAATCGAAAACAATAATAATGAAGATGAATTATCTGAAAACGATCATGCCCTACTACAAAATACTCATAAAACCATTCGCAGGGTTCATGGTGACCTAGATAGATTCAAATTCAACACCGCCATAGCTGCAATGATGGAATTAACAAATTTTATGGGCAGAATACGCGACCATCAAGACCTCAACGTGCACATCTGGAACGATGCAATAGAAAAACTGCTGTTAATGTTGGCTCCTATAGCTCCACATTTCGCTGAGGAACTATGGGATATCACCCAGCATTCATATAGTATCCACAATGAACTTTTTCCTGTCTGGGACGACGATATTGCAATGGATCAAGATATAACCTTAATCATCCAAGTAGATGGGAAATTGAGAGACCGTATCGAAGTTCCTAGCACTATAGAAGAATCTGAGGCCAAACAACTGGCGATTGCCAGCCCAAAAATAGTGAGTCACATAGCAGGGAAAACCATTAAACACATAATTTATGTCCCTGGTCGACTAGTGAATTTAGTGCTGAGTTCAACCTAACTCGTCAGTTACCCAAAACCTTATCTAGCCATTGATTTCCCTAATCACCCTAGACAAACCTCCGAACCTTAACCTAAATAGGCCTCTTAGGTCATCTTTAGCAGTCTTAATTACATTAACTCTACTGTCCGGATCGTCCACCCACCTAACCGGAATGTCTTTTATGCTAAAACCGCATTTTTCTGCCACAATCAAAAGCTCCGAGTCAAAAAACCAACCATTGTCATGTATTTTAGGTAGCAGTATTTTTGCGGATTGAGTCGTCATAGCTTTAAACCCGCACTGGGCATCTGAGAATTTGTTTAGAAACATAGATTTAATTATCATGTTGTAGCATCTGGAAGTAATTTCTCTCTTAATTGTACGCCTGCTGACTATAGACCCCTTCATCAAACGTGACCCAATTGCAAGGTCAAAACTCTCCTCGTCCAGGGCCCTTACTAAATCTGTAAATGAACTAAGATCGGTTGACAGATCCACATCCATATAGGCGACTATGTCAGCTGTACTTGCTAGCCACGCCTGTTTCAAAGCTCTACCTCTACCTCTGGCCTCTATTCTCATCCAAGAAACTTCCTCGTTCGCCTCAGACAAGTCTGAGGCTATTTCTGATGTTCTATCAGTTGAACCATTATCTGCTATCACAATACGACAAGTATATGGACAATCTGTAGATAAGAACTTCTTTAGAGTATCTATACATACTGGAAGAGCTTTCTCTTCATTTAGTACTGGTATAACTATATCCACTAACGACATAATAACTTAGTCTATTAGCTTAATCTGTAAAAGGTCAGTGGCGAAAATGACGAACTCCTGTAAATACCATAAACAATCCAAGCCTATCAGCGGCCTCTATTACCTCATCATCTCTAATAGATCCTCCGGGCTGCACGACTCCTGCAATACCTCCTTCTGCACCTGCCTCCACCCCATCCGCAAACGGAAAGAATGCATCAGAAGCTAATATCGAGTCTTTTGAGGAGTTCCCTGCAGCTTTAATAGCAAGGTGTACGCTATTAATACGATTTGGTTGACCTGCACCCATTCCTAACAACATTTCGTCTTTGGCTAATACTATCGCATTTGATTTTACATGCTTGACTGCCTTCCAAGCAAAAGCCATGTCCTCCAATTCTTTATTATTAGGTTTTCTTTTTGTTACCACCTGCCAAGAAGTCGGATCTTCTTCCAATACGTCTTGAGTTTGTATAAGCATGCCACCTGAAACTTGTCTGGTTTCTAATATGTTATTATAGCCACCATAATTAATATTATCTGCAACTGCCAAAATTCTTAAATCACGTTTTTTCTTTAACAACTCCAGAGCTTCCATTTGAAAATCTGGGGCTATCACTATTTCATAGAACACCTTACTCATGGCTTGAGCAACTTCAAGTGTTACTTGGCGATTAAACGCTACAATCCCACCAAATGCTGAAACCGGATCTCCTTGGAAAGCCCTGTTGTAAGCATCTAGTTGACTATCGTGGGATGCTAACCCACAAGTATTCGTGTGCTTGATAATCGCTACCGCGTTTCTTTTCAAATCTGTTACTGCCCGCCAAGCCGAATCCGCGTCCAATATATTATTATATGACAACTCTTTGCCATGCAATTGACTAGCTGATGCAATACCAGAACTTGAAGAGTCTGCATAGAATGCAGCCTTTTGGTGTGGGTTTTCCCCATACCTTAAGTCATAAAGTTTCTGGTAGGCAAAGGTTGTTTCTTCAGGAAAATCCCCATCCATTAGATAACGAGATATAGCTGTATCATATACCGCTACGTGCTGAAATGCTTTAAAAGCCAAATGCTTCCTGTCCTGAGTTGAAACAGTCCCGGATAATATCTTCTCGGAAACCCAACCATAGTCAGATGGATCAACTATTACGACAACGGAAGGAAAGTTCTTTGCCGCTGCGCGAATCATTGTCGGACCACCAATGTCTATGTTCTCTAAGGCATCATCCAGAGTAACATCTGGCTTGGATATAGTTTCCACAAAAGGATATAAATTTACCACCACTACATCTATAGTATCTATTTTGTGAGAGTTCAGTTCTTCCAGGTGTTCTGTTTTATTTCTTCTGGCGAGAATCCCCCCGTAAATCGCAGGATGCAAAGTTTTCACGCGACCACCAAGGATTTCAGGAGATCCAGTGACGTCGGCAACCTGTTTCACAGGGTATCCTGCAGTTTTTATGGATTCATAAGTCCCACCAGTACTAATTAACTCAAACCCGGCTTCACACAAATTACTAGCAAGTTCGGTTACATTAGTCTTATCATAAACACTGAGCAAAGCTCTCATTAAAAACCTCTATATAATGATTTCTTGTTCTGCAATAACTTCCCCAATAATCATACATTCAGGTACAAGACTACAAATGTCTCGCACTTTACTAGGGTCACAGGCCAACACCATACCGATACCCATGTTGAAAACTCTAAACATCTCGGTTTCTTCAACATTGCCGGTTTCTTGAATCAATCTGAATATAGGAGGAACAGTCCAAGTAGATTTATCGAATCTTGCCCCAAGACCGGAAGGTAGTATTCTGGGCATATTTTCAGGTATGCCGCCTCCTGTAATGTGGGACATACCTTTTATGAGAGGTAAAACTGGTTCGAGTAAAGGGTAATAACATCTATGTGGCTCCATTAAACTCTCACCCAAACTTCTATCTAGATCCCCAATCCTAGTATTTAAAATAGATGGATTGGCTTCCAAATTAAACACTTTTCGCGCCAGTGAATATCCATTCGTATGAAGCCCTGAAGATAATAATCCCAACAATACATCACCGGGCAAAATAGCAGATCCATTGATTATTTTATCTTTTTCAACCACTCCAACCGCAAAACCAGCCATGTCGAACTCATTACCGGTATAAATGCCAGGTAATTCTGCTGTCTCACCTCCGATTAAAGAACATCCCACTTCCTGACAAGCTTTTGCTGCTCCGGCTACCAGATCTTCGACTTTTTTTGTGTCGAGACTGCCCACACCGATATAGTCAAGAAAAAATATTGGTTTCGCACCTGAAACAAAAACGTCATTAACACAATGATTCACTAAATCCACGCCAACTGTGTCAAATCTGCCAGTCAAGTTAGCAATTCTTAATTTAGTTCCAGGTGAGTCAGTGCTTGATACCAATACAGGTTTATTATATCCCTGAAGTTCATACATTCCTCCAAAGAAACCAACCCCACCCACAACCTCTTTCTGCAATGTCTTTGAGGCTATGTCAATTATAGATTCCTTTGCAGCTTGGGCGGCATCTCTATCTACCCCTGCCGAAAGATAAGTATCACGATTCATAAAGCATCACAATTATAACTGTGTTGTGGTTTCCAGTGCCAATTTATGCATAGATAATTGAACTGGAACAGGGTGGTTACCAGTAAAACACCCGAGACAATGGTTAGTGCCATTTCCGCCTACAGATTCTACGAGACCCTCAACACTGAGGTATCCTAAGGAATCTGCCCCAACAAAATTCTTTATCTCCTGTATAGTTTTGTTCGCTGCTATCAATTCATCATAAGAAGCCATATCCACCCCCAATTGACACGGATGTTGTATAGGGGGAGCACAAACCCTTAGATGAATTTCTGTCGCTCCAGCCTTCCGAAGCAGATTTACCACATGCGGTGTAGTCGTCCCTCTAACAATGCTATCATCTACTACCACGAGCTTCTTACCTTCAACCACTTCCGGAAGTGTGTTGAACTTCAACCTAACCCCCAAACCTCTGACTCTTTGATCCGGTTCTATAAAAGTTCTACCTACATATCTGTTTTTCAGGAGCCCTTCACTGTATGGGATACCAGACTCCTGAGCATAGCCCACAGCAGCGGCAGTAGCTGAATCTGGTATGCCTATTACCACATCCGCGTCTATAGGATGTTCCCTGGCCAATTGAGCTCCCATTGATTTCCTTACTGAATAGGTCAGCTTGCCGTCTATAAGACTGTCTGGTCTTGCAAAATATATTTGCTCAAAGATACAAGATGCTACTCTACGCTCTTTACTCTTGTGTAAAGTTCTCAGTCCATCTTTGTTTATTATAATCGCCTCTCCAGGTTCTATATCCCTAACTAAATCAGCACCGAGATTATCTAAGGCACAACTCTCGGACGCCACTATCCAACCGCCATTGATAGTGCCGACACATAGTGGTCTAACTCCAAGAGGATCTCTGACTGCTATTAAGGAATCTTCCGTTAATATGGTTAAAGAATAGGCACCATGTACTCGCCGCATAATATATTGTATCCTCTGTTGCCAGTCAGATACTGGCGCATTAGTAAGTAAATGAGCTATTATCTCTGTGTCTGTGGTAGACGAGAAATGACAGCCAAGTAACTCTAATTCCTTCTTCAATTCAACAGCATTAACTACATTACCATTATGTGCCAACGCCAAATCAACGTTGGGACCATTTATTACAATTGGCTGTGCATTACATAACAAACTTGAACCCGCGGTTGAATATCTGGTATGACCAATAGCTACGCTACCAGATAACTTCGCAAGATCTTCTTCTTTAAACGCTTGAGCTACCAACCCCATAGAGGTGACGGAACGAATAGCATTGCCATCAAACACGCTTATCCCTGCACTCTCTTGACCCCTATGCTGCAAGGCAAATAAAGCAAAGAATGTCAATCTGGCAACATCTTCATTAGGCGCATACACTCCGACGACCCCACAACTTTCTTGGGGTATATCATCGTTTTCTTCTGTGGATGGAAACGGGGAAAAGGCCGCTTTAATAAAAAGCCTCCGTCAAAGGTATTGTACATAAATTTTATGCTGTCAAACCAGACCAGTCAATCCCTGCAGACTTAGAAAATTCGCTCTGATAGTAGACCAATTTTGTTATAAAACATCATTTAATCAATAAGACATGTTGACATGTATTATCCAAAACTTTAAATTACCTTTATCCATTTTTAAAACAATAACTATGCTATATGCAAATGTGGTTTTGCAATATTGGAGGATAAGTGCCAATCTACGAGTATCATTGTTCTAGTTGTAACAGCAACTTTGAACTAAAACAAGGTTTTGATGCAGACACTGTGCAACCTTGCCCTGACTGTAAATCATCGTCACAAAGAAATTTCAACGTGCCTACAGTTATATACAAAGGCAGTGGCTTCTATACCACAGACTATGCACGAAAGAATACTCCGCCTGCCAACACCTCTAGCACTACAACTCCAAAAACAGAAACCTCTAGCCAGAAAACTGAAAGTAAGACTGAAACAAATACCAAAGAATAGTTCAAAGGTTTTGTCATTTGAGAGCTATAGTTCAAAGAGTATCTAAGGCTTACGTTACGGCTCCTTACCACTCTACTTCGAACTTCTTACTTAAACCTAGAAGCAGAGCTTATCGGGAAAAGAGATCCATAGGAAGAGGCCTTGTTGTACTGATCGGCGTAGAGGTTGGAGATACAGAGGATGATGCAACTTACATAGCTGACAAAGTAACAAATTTAAGGATATTCGACGATACAGAACAAAAATTCCATTATTCTGCGAAACAATTGGGCTTGGATATTTTAATTGTAAGCAATTTTACGTTGATGGCAGAAACTAGAAAAGGCAGGAGGCCTTCTTTCGGTAGAGCGGCTACTTCAACATTAGCTGATCCGGTTTTTACTACTATTGTGGAGAAGTTTACAGAAACAAAACTAAAAATCGTTACTGGCTACTTTGGACAAAACATGTCTTTAGAGATTCATAACGATGGACCCGTGACAATACTAATTGATAGTAGAAAGAAAGATTTGTGACATTTCCCTTGAGGAACACAGCTCATGTCAGTAGTAAATCATTAAAAATGCTTGTCTATATCAATGCTTTTCTGATATAGTATCTCGCACGCAGGAGGGATCGCATAGAGGCCTAGTGCGGCCGCCTGCTAAGCGGTTAGGGGGCGAAAGTTCTCTCATGGGTTCGAATCCCATTCCCTCCGCCAAAACTCAAATGCGATTCATATAGCCAAATGAAGTACCCTTAAGTACCATCTCTATAAGGCATTTTAATGACTAACTCCAATGAAAATAATTATTATATTTGGACAATAGGTTGTCAAATGAACACTGCTGACTCCGAGAGATTGTCAAGCATACTCAACGGTCTTGGATTTAGTGAATGTAAAAACGCCGACGATGCCAACATTGTAGTCCTCAATAGTTGTGTAGTTCGACAAAGCGCCGAAGACAAAGTTACCGGCATGCTAACTTCTTTGAAATCCCTGAAACAAAGATCCGAAGATACTATAGTGGCACTCATGGGGTGCATGGTTGGGCCTAAAACCAAAGCCTTAAAAACAAAGTTTCCCTATGTCGACGTATTTATGAAACCCCAAGAATATGAACCGTTGATTAATCTTATTGAGTCACAAATGGGCATGGATACAACCGGTTGCCTAAGTAACTTACAACCTGTAAAGCCACATATATCCACTAACGTCCCCATAATCCACGGATGCGACGAGTTTTGTTCTTTCTGTATAATTCCGTACAGGAGAGGCAGACAAGTTAGTAGAGAAATCAATGATATTGTAAACGAGATAACACTCCTGACCAAAAGAGGAGTAAAAGAAGTCACTTTATTAGGACAAACAGTAGACGCTTATGGCCATGACCTAGCATCACGAACGGATTTATCAGAGCTTCTTCAGTCAGTAAATCGAATAGACAAATTAGAAAGAATTAGATTCCTCACATCTCACCCCATATATATGAGCAACAAGATAATCGATTCTATAGCAAACCTTAGTAAAGTTTGCGAACACATACTCTTACCATTTCAAGCCGGAGCCGACTCAGTTCTAAAAAACATGAGAAGAGGTTATACCAAACAAGAATATATAAATTTGGTCAAGAAAATCAGATCACAGGTACCTAATGTTTCTATGAGTACAGATGTAATAGTTGGCTTTCCAGGTGAAACACAAGCAGATTTCGAATCCACCTTGGATATCCTCGAACAAATAAAGTTCGATAAAGTACATATGGCGGCCTATTCTGCGAGGCCAGGGACAATAGCACACCGTACAATGGATGACGATGTGGACCTGACGGAAAAGAGAAAGAGGCTAAAATCAGTAGAACAATTACAAGAAAAAATATCTAAGGAGATAAATGCTTCTCTAATAGGTCAATGTTTTGATATACTGGTCGAAGGAAAACATAGAAACAGGTGGTTTGGCAGAACAAGAACTAATAAACTTGTCTATTTCGACAGTGAAGATGATATGTCTGGTAATGTTGTGAAAGCACACATATATGAATCCAGTCCTTGGTCTCTAAATGGACACGTGCAGGGTTCTGAACTCTACGCAATCAGAGGTGAACAACATGGCTACTAAACAAAAATTGCCATTTATACCGTTAACAGAGTCGCAGCAGTCTGCTTTTTGTAGAACAGACGAGAATCTGCTAGTTAAACCGCTGGCCGAGGAATTCTCTGCTGTTGTAAGCTGGCAAGACATACCGGAAAAATACCACCACATGCCTGGAGAAGAACTATCCAACCGTATCTCCCTAGCTAGACAGGAATTAGGAGAAAAATTAGTGATACTGGGACATCACTACCAAAGGGATGAGATAGTTCAATTCGCTGATTTCCGAGGCGATTCACTCAAACTATCTCAACAGGCAGCAGGACAAGAAAAAGCAGAATTTATTGTGTTTTGCGGAGTTCACTTTATGGCCGAAACTGCAGATATATTGAGTGCACCACATCAAAAAGTTATCTTGCCAAATATCACAGCAGGTTGCTCAATGGCGGACATGGCGCGTACAGATGATGTCTTGGATTGCTGGGATGATATCCAACAAATTATAGGCGATGAAAAAATTATCCCTATAACCTACATGAATTCAACAGCAGCAATAAAAAGTCTTTGTGGAAAGAACAATGGCATAGTATGCACTTCGTCTAATGCAAAGGCTGTATTCGAATGGGCATTTGAAAGAGGCAATAAAGTTATATTTTTCCCTGACCAACACTTGGGACGTAACACAGGGTTAAAGCTCAACATACCTGCAGACCAGATGTTAGTGTGGAGCCCTTTCAAACCAATGGGCGGGCACGACGATGAAAAGATCAGAAACGCTAGAGTTATTCTCTGGCAAGGTCATTGCTCTGTCCATACCAGATTTAATGTAAGGCAAATCGAAAAGGCTCGCAACGAACATCCAGGTATAAACATTATAGTCCACCCAGAATGCACCATGGATGTAGTAGAAGCATCTGATCTTGATGGATCAACCGAATTCATAATAGATAAAATAAATAACGCACCGCCCGGAAGTAAATGGGCTGTTGGAACCGAGATAAGCTTAGTTAATCGTCTGTCACAAGAAAACCCTGACAAACTGATATTCTGCTTGGACTCTATAGTGTGCCCTTGCTCGACAATGTACCGTACTCATCCTGCATACCTCCTTTGGTCTTTAGAAAAACTGTTAGAGGGTGAGGTAATCAACCAAATTACCGTTGATGAAGAGACAGGGAAGTATGCCAAACTGGCACTTGACCGTATGTTAAATGAAATTTGATTCTAGTGAGAATCAAACGCCAATTATGTAAAAGTGTTCCCCTCCACACAAATAAGGAATAAACTATATTATAAGTCAGGTACATCGAAGTTGATTATATGTCCGAATTAAGCATCTCAATTAAGCAGCTCATAAGCAGATCTATACAGGAAGATATCAGCCATGGTGATGTAACAACCGATTCATTGATATCGCCTGAAAGTAATGGTCTTGCCGTGATAGTCGCCAAAGAATCAGGAATATTAGCCGGAATACACATAGCTACAGAGGTTTTCTTTCAGATAGATCCTGAAGTTATCTGCAACATCTTTGTAAACGACGGGGATAGAGTAAAAAACGGAGATATAGTAGCAGAGTTAAAAGGCAAAACAAAATCCCTACTTAAAGCTGAAAGATTGGCACTGAATTTTTTACAGAGAGCCAGCGGTATCGCCACAGAAACTGGAGAATATGTAAAAAAGATAGAAGGAACAAACGCTCGTATAATTGATACTAGGAAAACAACCCCAGGGCTGAGAGAAATAGAAAAATATGCCGTTACAGTTGGAGGGGGCCATAGCCACAGATTTAACTTATCCGATGGTGTATTGATTAAAGATAACCATATATCCAGCTTGCGGGCGGACCTAACACTTCAAGATATAATATCAAAAGCCAGACAGAATACTCCGCATACACTGACTATAGAAATAGAAGTAGAAAATTACGATGACGCTAAAGAAGCATTTGAAGGCAAAGCAGATGTCATACTACTAGACAATATGACACCAGAAGAGATGAAAAAAGTGGTAGAATTAGTTGATGGGCGATGCCCATTAGAAGCATCCGGCGGGATAAACATCAACACCGTACGCCTAGTTGCAGAGTCAGGAGTAGACTTGATATCAGTAGGATCAATAACGCATTCCGCCAAATCCCTAGACATTAGCCTAGATTTCAGGGCAGAATAATATCGGAACTCCTTATAACGAATTACCCGTAAAAGACGCGTCACCTTGCATCGCCTTTGTATTTGTGAGATACTCTGCGACGTAGATCCGAATAGGGTCTCTTTTTTTCTAGATAGATTGGATGTAAAGTTTATGGTATCACCAGCAGAAAAAGAAACAACTCAAGACACGTTAACAATGAAATCCTTGCTCGAAGCAGGGCTTCATTTCGGCCATCAAACACAAAGATGGCACCCACGAATGAAGCAATATATATTCGCTCAGCGTAATGGAATTCACATAATAGACCTCCAGCAATCAATGTCTCTACTAGAGAGGGCATCTGCTTTCGTCTCCGACCTTGTTGCTAGCGGGCAAACGATAATGTTCGTAGGCACAAAAAGGCAGGCCCAAGATTCTATAGAACAAGCTGCTACTCGCTGTGAAATGTTCTACATCAAAAACAGATGGCTAGGCGGAATGCTCACTAATTTCAGTACAATACAAAAAAGAATAGATTACCTGATCAATCTTGAGGCTGAAAAAGACAAAGGGTTGTTCAGCGTTCTAACTAAAAAAGAAGGACTCAAGAAGCAAGAGGAATTAGATAGATTGAACAGAAATTTCGGCGGCGTTAAGAATATGAAAAACTTGCCGGGAGCTCTGTTCGTTGTAGATATAGGGCTGGAAAACATAGCAGTAGAAGAAGCAAGAAAAATGAATATACCAATAGTCGCAATGGTAGACACAGATTGCGACCCCGATCTCGTAGACTATCCTATAGCCGCGAACGACGATGCAATTAGGTCTATCAGTCTCACGGTGAATTGTATGGCCGATGCTGTTATAGAAGGCATGGCAAGGAGGGAGCAACAATTAGAATCCCACCAACCAACAACAGATGCTACTGAAGGTGAGTCCAGCAATATGGACAATGATGAACCTACAGCCACATTGGATGCCGAACCAACAATGAACGACAGCGAAGATATAACAAAAACAATAGAAGTGGATGAGCCTCCGTCAGCAGAAAATGTTGACAACAACATTGACAGTAACAGCACAGAAAGCAATTAAGATATGGCCGATATCTCTGTAGAATCAATAAAAGCCTTAAGAGAAGAAACTAGTGCAGGGATAATGGACTGTAAAAACGCTTTAGCAGAGTCCAATGGAGACCTGAAAAAGGCCGCCGAAATACTCAGGGCAAAAGGACTCTTAACCGCTAGTAAGAAGTCCTCTCGGGAAACGTCAGAAGGTATAATTGACTGCTACATTCACACTGGAGGCAGAGTGGCTGCAGTGGTGGAATTAAATTGCGAGACAGATTTCGTTGCCAGAACCACGGAATTCAAGGATTTGGCACATAATTTAGCGATGCAAGTTGCTGCCATGGATCCAACTTATCTCGACAGTGGATCGGTGCCTGAATCTGAAAATATAAACCCTGAAGAATCTTGTCTGATGGAACAATCTTTTATAAGAGACCCATCAACCACCATCAGAGATCTAGTAAACGAAACAGTCGGTAGAGTTGGTGAAAACATTAGAGTTAGAAGGTTTCAAAGATTCTCACTTGGAGAATAACGGAACCCAACTAAAAGAATCATGTGCTCAGATCAAACTAATGGACATCCACACACAACGTTGTGCCAAACTCTCGCATCTCCTCAGTATACGTTGTGAACGTCACGAACCTATAACTGCATAATATTAATATTGGAGTTGAGTATGGGTACTATCCAGGAAACCATAGATCAAAGTGAGAAAAAAAACACTAACTCTACAGAAGCCCTGAAAAGAGAACTGAGTAGCGTCCGAACCGGAAGAGCTAATCCTGCAATACTGGACGGAGTAATGGTAGACTACTACGGATCGTCTACGCCGTTAAACCAA
Source organism: uncultured Dehalococcoidia bacterium (assembly GCA_964443385.1). Taxonomy (GTDB): domain Bacteria; phylum Chloroflexota; class Dehalococcoidia; order Lucifugimonadales; family UBA2985; genus VFHP01. The sequence goes on from CAYUCO010000053.1 coordinate 23,072, forward strand.
ATAGCGTCCATATCTGCCCCAGAAGCTAGGCTTCTAGTTGTACAGCCGTGGGACCCTCAGAGTATACCGTCAATAGAAAAGGCAATCCAACAACTAGGAACTGGCATGAATCCCGCTATTGACGGTAATATACTAAGACTCCCAATCCCTGCTTTGACTGAAGACCGACGGAAAGATATGGTAAAACAAGTTAGGCAAAAGATAGAAGAAAGCAGAATATCCGTTAGGAACAACAGAAGGGATTCTATAGAACAAATAAGATCCCTGGAAAAAAATAAGGATATATCTCAAGACGAAAGCAGAAGAGCACAAGAGCAAATACAGAAAATAACTGACTCATACATAAATGAAATAGACCTTTTGGGGATAGAAAAAGAGAAGGAAGTAATGGAAGTTTAACCCATTACAGGGATAAAATGGACATAGGGTCTAGACCTTTAGCAATGAGACGCACGAACAAAGATTCACTCAATAAGAATGTTAGCCACAATGGAGTCCTTACTCATCTGGCTATAATTATGGACGGAAATGGTCGTTGGGCAGAGAACAAGAGCCTGCCGAGGATAGCCGGCCATCGAGCCGGGACAGAAAATATACGCAGCATAATTGAAGAATCTGCAAAACATGGTATCCAACACCTAACTCTGTTCGCATTCTCAACTGAAAATTGGCGACGCCCATCAGGTGAAGTTGAAGGAATAATGAATATCCTCAATAATGTCATTAACAGTGAAACATCTTCCCTGCATCAAAAAGGTGTAAAAATATCGCATATTGGTTCGCTGCAAGGTCTGTCACAAGAATTAAAGGAAGCCATATCATACGCTACAAATTTAACTCGCAATAATAAAGCAATCTGCCTAAACATAGCATTTAATTACGGTGGAAGAGCAGAAATATTAGAAGCCACAAAAAAGATATTAACGGACGATATATCTGTTCACGACCTTGATGAAAAAACCTTTTCCAGTTACTTGGACACTTCAGGAATACCTGATCCGGATCTAATAATTAGAACAGGAGGAGAAATGAGGATGAGCAATTTCTTAATCTGGCAGTCAGCTTACAGCGAATATTATAGTACAACCAAGTTTTGGCCAGATTTTAATAAAAGGGATCTACGTAAAGCATTAGACACATATAAACAAAGAACTAGGCGTTTTGGAGAAATAACTACTGGTTAATCCAGTTGTAGAGAACGGATGAAACCCAGAATAATAACTGCCATTCTTGGCATACCAGTTGTCTTTTTAATACTTTGGGCTGGACACCCATGGATCTGGATAGCATTCAGTATCGTATCTACTATTGCAATCTTAGAGTTTTATAACTTAAATCCTAGTAATTTCCCAATTACAGTAAAAATCATTGGTGTTTGTTGGCTCAACATGCTTTTATCCAATGCTTATATTTTACATCTTGCAATAGTTGATATTCTAATGTTGGGATTGGTTGGGATACCGACCATAAACTTTCTTTTACAAATCATAGTTTTCTGTAAAAACAAATTTAATCAACCTTTTCAATTAAATAAACTATTCTCATATTCCCTCCATACTTTAATAGGAATCATATATATTGGTATCCCTGTTTCTTTATCCCTAAGCATCCGAAATGAAGCCAACGGGTTTGAATTATTGGCAATAATAATATTTGGAGTATTTGTTACAGATACATTTTCATTTTTTACAGGTAAACTTATTGGAACCCGCAAACTGGCCCCGGCTATTAGTCCAAGCAAAACTTGGGAAGGGGCAGTAGGAGGATTCTTGTTTGGCTCCATTTTTACTATTTATGCGACACATATTTTCGCAGTGTTTAACAATATTCAGCTTACTATGCTTTTTGGGTTTGTTTTGGCAATATCAGCACAAATTGGTGACTTACTTGAATCTAAAATTAAAAGAATGGCTAAAGTTAAAGATACAGGAACTCTAATACCCGGTCATGGCGGAGTACTGGACAGAATGGACAGTATAATATTGACTATCGTAGTTTTATATCCTCTAATTAAGTGGGGAGTAGAATGAAAAAAATAGTAATACTTGGATCTACTGGATCAGTCGGACAGCAAACATTGTCCGTAATAAGGTTATTTCCTGACGAATTTCAAGTAGTGGGATTAACGGCTGGTGACAATACAAAATTGCTTTTAGACCAGATGCAAGAATTTCAACCCAAATTCATTGGATGCAAAAACCCCTCAATGCTTCCTAAGGAAGCATTGATTGATAATTGCCAGATTCTATCTCCAGAAGAAATGGTTCGACTAGATGAAGTGAACTGTGTAGTAGCCGCAACCGTGGGCACAGCAGCATTAAATCCTATAATCAAGGCAATAGAATCCGGAAAGGACATAATTTTATCCAATAAAGAATCTATAGTCATGGCCGGTGCTTTGGTAACTTCACTTGCAGAAAAGCATAATGTTTCCATACTACCTGTAGACAGCGAACCAAGTGCAATATGGCAATGTCTTCGTGGAGAAGACAAAGAAATATCCAAGCTAATAATAACCGCCTCAGGAGGAGCGCTTCGAAATAAATCTTTGGACGATCTCCATAAAGTTACTCCTGAAGAAGCATTAAAACATCCTACATGGACCATGGGGAAAAAAATAACTATAGATTCCGCTACTCTAATGAATAAAGGGTTCGAGGTAATAGAGTCAAAATGGTTGTTTAATGTACCTTGGGACAAGATAGAAGTTGTAGTTCACCACCAAAGCATAATACATTCCATGGTGGAATTCATAGATGGATCGGTTAAGGCTCAAATTAGCCCTCCGGATATGCGTCTTCCAATTCATTATGCCTTATTCTATCCGAAAAGAGTAGAAAACTCTGCCATAGAAAAATTCAATCCGAGTGTAACAAAATCACTAACTTTTGAAGAACTGGACCACGGGAGATACCCCTGTTTTGACATTGCTATAGAATGTGGTACCAAAGGACACACATATCCGTCAGTTTTGAACGCTGCGGACGAAGTAGCAGTGGATCTTTTCCTCAAAAACAAAATAAAGTTTACTGACATTCCGATACTGGTGGAATCCGTGATATCTAAACACAACCCCTCTTCTAATCCGAGTATTGAAGAAATAATGATGGCTGATGAATGGGCTCGTAATCTTGCTAGTGAATGGAAAGTTTAGGTGCTGGGTGGGTTTCTAGTCATACTGGGGTTCATAGTGATACTAATGGTCCACGAAGGAGGTCATTTGGTATCCGCTAAACTCTTAGGTATCAAAGCAACTCAATATTTCCTAGGTTTCGGTCCTACTATATGGTCATTCACAAAAAATGGTACTGAATATGGTGTAAAAGCAATACCCGCCGGAGGATACGTCCGCATCATAGGCATGAATGATTTAGAGAACGTTGACACGATCGATGAACATGCTACATATAGATCAAGACCATTCTGGCAGAAATCGCTCGTCGTAATGTCCGGGATAGGTACTCATTTTGTACTTGCATTCATTATACTTTGGTCGGCCAGCGTGATAATAGGAGTACCAGACACAAATAAACCATCACTAGAAATCGCGAGAATAATACCCCTAGATGATGAAGGATATCCTACTGCAGCTAAATCCGTCCATATGATGCCTGGTGACACCATACTAGCCGTGAATGGCTCCTCTATATCCCAATGGTCAGAATTAGCAAACACACTACTACAAAATCCCGGCCAATCAATATCAATCACGCTCTCTAGAAATGATGAAATAGTTAACTTAGATGCTGTGTTGGGTACAAAAAAAGACGACGCATCAGGCGAAGATGTAGGTTTTTTAGGTATAAGGCCAAAATTTCATAAAACAAGAGAAAATCCAGTTTTAGCTATAATCAGTTCCTTCAAAAACACAGTGACTCTCACTAAATTAAGTGCATTAGGGATATGGGAATTTGCCACTAATTTCAATCGCTTCGTAGACGCTGTAATAAACAACGACCCCGAATTGAACGAAATCAGGCCAGTCAGCGTAATTGGAATAACACAATTTGCCGTAGCTAGTCAACAATCTGGTATATTCTTCACTTTCAACCTCATAGCATATATAAGTATCTTCATAGGTATTGTTAATGCTATACCTCTATACCCTTTCGATGGCGGACATTTTGCTGTGGCCTTATATGAAAAAATAACCAGTAAAAAATTGGACATACGAAAATTAATGCCCATAGGTTTCTTGTTTTTTTCCTTAGTAGTATTAATAAATATAGTTGGAATATACTACGACATAGTAAATCCTATAGATTTAACCTAACTTTGATCATTGACCCTTTATCTGCTTTGGAATAGACTTACCCCAATAATAGACCTGAAAGTAAAACAAAATGCAGCCCAGAAGAATATCTAAAACAATACAGGTGGGGGATGTAAAAGTCGGCGGCTCGTCTCCTATAACAGTCCAATCAATGACAAAAACTGATACCAGAGATGTCAAGGCAACTGTCAGACAAATACATGAATTAGAAGAGGCTGGATGCGACATTATAAGGCCAGCTGTGCCTGATATGGAAGCTGCTTTAGCCCTCAAAGATATCGTTAAGCAAGTTAATATACCCGTTATAGCAGACATACATTTTCACTATCAACTGGCTTTAGAATCAATAAAGTCTGGTGTAGATGGGCTAAGACTGAATCCAGGTAATATCAGGGACAAGGAGAAAGTAGAACAAGTTGTACGGGCAGCGAAAGAAAGGCAAATACCAATTAGAATAGGGGTGAACTTTGGCAGCCTACCTCCTGTCGGAATGATAGGCAAGTTCGGTGGTTTACAAAGACATACAGACGGAGTCAACAAACTGGCTAAAGAAGGCGAGGATCAGACAGGCAAGATTTCAGTAGTAGACCACATGGTAGCGACAGCTCTTTGGGAGATTAGTATACTTGAGAATTTAGATTTTGACCTGATCAAAATATCCATGAAAGCTTTCGATGTTCCGACTACCATAGAAGCGTATCGGCGGTTGGCTTATATGGTCCCGTATCCGTTACATCTTGGAATAACAGAGTCTGGAACCGCTAGGGCCGGCTCAATAAGAAGTTCTATTGGATTGGGATACCTCTTATTCGTAGGTATAGGAGACACGATAAGAGTCTCCTTGAGCGCAGATCCAAAAGAGGAAATTGTTGCCGGATATGAAATATTGAAATCCCTAAACTTGAGGCAAAAAGGCACCACATTAGTTGCCTGTCCATCATGTGGAAGAGCAGACGTGGACGTTATAAAACTAGCTAATACGGTGGATAATCTACTCCAAGAAAAAGACTACAATATCAAGGTCGCAGTAATGGGTTGCGAGGTAAATGGTCCTGGAGAGGCAAAGGATGCCGACATCGGCATAGCAGCTGGGGTCGGAAGAGCTATAATATTCCGCAAAGGTCAAAAATCGCGCATAGTAGAGGAATCGGAAATGCTATCCGCCTTGATGGAAGAGATAGAACAAGTAGCAGCAACAACAAACAAATAAGCTAATCAATTTAGATTATTTACCTAGTATTCATATCACCCAGGTTCTATTTTCCAATTGAGAGATAAGCTCTTCCACGTCAGTAACTGGTTGCTGGCAAACGTACCCCCTACATAAGAAAACAGTACTTTTCCCATCCACCGTAAGTTTATGCTCCAAGGCAGGGATATGTATTGAGGTAATCATAGAGTCCGGATTCTGAGCAACCAGAATCATATTTGGCAGATAGAATGAATTGACAGTTGCTAGCAATCTATGTGTCTCTTGAGAATCTAATTGTCCGATTAAGGCGACTTCTACTCTATCTCCCAAAATGAAATCCACGGAGGCCAACCAATTACCAGCTCCGTGAGGTGCTCTGAATATGTAATTGCCAACGGATTCTATATTCATCATAGATTTATGCCAATATTTATCGTCACCCGTGAAAACACTCAGCCTCAACAATACATAAGAAGCCATAGATCCCCCGCAAGGCATAGCCCCATCACCAACATCTCGAGGTCTAACTAACAAATCTTCATGATCGTGTCCTATGTCGTAGAACATATTTTCTGCGTCGTCCCAAAACAGATCTATCATTTTGTCACTCAATTTCTGAGACATATTAAGCCAGTAAATATCTAATGTAGCTTCATACAAACACATTAATCCATTGATGAAACAACCGTAATCCTCCAAATATCCGAGTAGTTTAGCATTGCCATCTTTATAGGTTCTGAGCAATCTATTCCCTTGGTTCATGTTATCCAAGATAAAATGAGCATTCTTTATGGCGGCATTCAAATAATCAGGCCTATCAAACAAAACAGATGCCTTAGATAAACTCTTGATCATCAAACCGTTCCAAGCAGTTAGAACTTTGGTGTCAGTATTCGGTGGAATCCTATTATCCCT
>CAYUCO010000054.1:0-5800 GCA_964443385.1 uncultured Dehalococcoidia bacterium
CACATTTTCAGGAGGGACAGGTTCTTCGAACCAGAATGGACTATATTGTTCCATAGCGTGAGCCACTCTTATTGCACTGTATGTTGTTAATTGTCCGTGAGTTCCTATTCCGACTTCCAATTTATCGCCCACAGCTTTTCTTATACTTTCGAATATACGACATGCGATATTGATATCTGCCAATGGTATATCTCTTGGTAGAGGGAAGCTCGGTGGAAATGGATCCAGTTTGCATGCTGAATTTCCTTCCTCCACAAGTCTAATAGCAGTTTCTCCAGCTAGCTCGGGGTTATTTCGGTATCCGCCTTCGGGAGCTGGCATGTAAGCGTAGGCCTTGAGTTTTTCGTGATACATACCGCCCAGTAAGTTATATATAGGCTGGTTTGTTGCTTTACCTATTATGTCCCAGCATGCCATTTCTACAGCACTTAAAGCTGGAGTTGCATGGAGACTTGGATGACGGAAGTCGTGTCTGTCACCGAAGACTTTTTGCCATATTAATTCCACGTTAAAGGGGTTTTCACCGATTAGATATTGACGGCCTATTTCATGTATAAGAGCTATTTGAGACTTCATATCTTCCACAGAATTACCAATACCGTTGCCAGTTACTCTTTCTCCAAGACCTATTATTCCTTCGTCTGTAACGAGTTCCAAGAAAAGTAGGTGTTTTCCTCCTACATATCTAGGTTGTCCTGGAGATCTTTCACTTGAGGTCGGGGCAAACCCTTGCATCGGCTCATTTTCGACTACCATAGTTCTTACATCTGTTATTTTCATGTTGTCCCCCTTATGTGGTTATATTATAGACTGAACTTGTGATTTGGTAAATTTGTTATGCCAAAGTTTTTTTAGTTGTTATACTCCTATACGGTTAGGTATTCTTTTTTAACGGGGTTATTATGCCTTCTGGGTTTTCTATAAATGAGGCACTTGAGCAATTAACAGAAAAAGCTCTTGGTATATGGTCTATAGATTCTTGTGGAGTTACTCCATCCGAATCACCTGTACCTGTTTTGCTTCATAAAGATGCTTATTCCCAATTTCACAACGTTAGGGTTTTATTGATATCTGGTTTTACCGGTAGGGTGGCAGATGTGGAGCTTACTCTTAATTTATTGGACTTGTACGTCAAAGAATATCTGCAAAGCAATCTTCTTATGAGCGCTGTTCCATGTTTGAAAATGGATCAATTATTGGCAGGTGATGAATTCAATGGTGAAACTGACACATACCCACCAATAGGTAAATACTATGATCATCAGACTGATCCAGAATCGAGATATTTATGGAGATGGACGTCTTTTATGAGTCCCGATCTAGTAATAGAGTTGGTAGAGGGTCCATCTCTGAGGTATGAAGTCAACGAAGCTGCAAGCCATCTTTCTGATTATTTCGATGCCTCTTTCCTTGATAAAAATGGCTCATTTATAAAAGAGATTGGATCAGGTAAACCAAACGGACTGGGTCCTATACCCGGTATAAAAATTACGTTGCCGTCGGAACAGATAAATGAACAGTTAGCAAAATTACATGACATTTTATCCAATACAGAACGGATTTCTTCATCAGTTTCCCAAAGAGTTTTAGATGCAAGAAGCTCCAGATCCCCAATTGAAGTTGCAAAATTACTGGCATCCAGATACGGCCATTCTCTGGATCCGGTTGTCTATACACAGGGAGTTGCAATCAGCGGTCGTCTACGACTAATGAATTTAACAGATGACCATACAGAGCTTGATGAAATTGTGAATTTAGTTGATGCATTACAGGACGTCAGAAAAATATTTGATGAAGGTGTAGGTACTCCCAATCTGGCAGGCTTGCTCTGGGGTGATGAATTAAGTGATATAACCGGTAACAAACGTTATTCAGATTTGATTATTAATGTGGCTAATCTGTATGAATACCAAGGTTCCGGCATTCCACCCAAACCTTCTGACGCAGATTATAGAACGGAAGATATGTTTATGAACGCTGCGATGTTGGGCAGGGCATATTATATAAGTGGCAATTCATATTACATGGAAATGTTAATTGAGTTTTTACTACAATCTGACGTTCAACAAAATAGTGGATTGTTTTGGCATTCCAGAACTACTCCATATTATTGGGGTAGAGGAAACGGATTTGCTACTATGGGATTTGCTGAAGCTTTGACATATATCCCTAATAATAATCCGGGTTTTGATCATCTTCTTCAAATGCACTTAAAACATTTGAAAGCTCTTGATACAGTACAGCGCCCATCAGGTATGTTTAGCCAAGTTCTGGACTTCCCTGGATCATATGAGGAATTAACTGCGACTTGTATGATTGGTTATTCTATTGCAAGAGGTATTCGGTTGGGTTGGTTAGATCGATCTTTTACTACAATCTTGCAAAAATGTTGGAAGGCTTCTCTAAAACGTATTGAAGATGATGGAACCATAGTTGATGGGTGTACCGGAACTGGCGTCCAAACCACCACAAGAGAGTACCTGGATAGGCCAGCAATTCATGGGTTAGACGATAGATCTGGTAGTATGGCAATCTGGTTTGCAACTGAAATGGAACGTTTGAGTATTTCTCAAAGATAATTGTTCGGCTATCGTTTGGCAGGTTGATGTATCGGCTCGTATACTTGTCTTGGATCTTCCCCGAATCTGTTTGGACCTTTATCTCCTGGTTTTGTAAACCAGTAGATGAATACTATTATCGATATTATATATATGATAAAAAACAGTATTGCGACCGCAAAAAGTCCGGCAAATATAAATCCTACTAACATAATCGGTCCAATAAGGAATACCGGATACAGTAGGGCTTGCCACCATCCTGTTTTATCAATATCGTGCAACCTGCGTGCAGAAACAGCTAGGGACGGTATGAACAATACTAGTCCACCTATCAACGATATGAGTGACCCGAGTAATGGTATGACCCCGATAAACGCTATCAAGACACCTAACAATTGAAACCACCAGAATTCTGACCTTCTAGAGCGCCCGTTAAAGTTAAAGTAGTTATTGAAGCACAACTTTATACCGGTTATAAAATCAAGAGTTGGTAATTCACTATAAGTATCGTCTGCTCTGTAATCGGGCCTGATATCGGTATTAATTGGAGTTGTTCGTACAGATGAGCCGCATTGACCGCAGAATGCAGCGTTTGGAGCTAGTTTATTTCCACATTGTTGGCAGTACATATTACTCAGATACAAATCCTTTACGAATTCTTGGTGTTTTCACTCATATCACAAATTATTTGATATTGTACCTCTGTGATAGGCTGAACTGACAATCTCATCCCTCTGCGTATCAAAAGCATATCTGACAGATCTGGATTAGATTTGATGTCGTCTAATGCTACTGGATTTCGAAATTGTTGTAATGGAGCTATGTCTACCATATACCAGATAGGATTTTCAGGGCTACTTTTGGGGTCCGGGTGTTCTGAATCAGGATTCCAGGCCGTGTGATCTGGATATCCATCTTTAACAACTGTTGCCGTTCCTATCACAGAAGGCGGTTTGGTGTTCGAATGATAAAACAGCACGTAGTCTCCTGATTTGATCTGATCTCTGAGGAAGTTTCTAGCCTGAAAGTTTCTAACACCATCCCACTCTGCTACTTCGTCAGATACTAGATCTTGATAAGAGTATGCTGTGGGCTCCGATTTGAACAACCAATAATTATTAGCCATGCATTAATTCTATACAAAAAACATCAACTGTTCCATATGACAAAATGTTAATTAATCGACATTTTCACCCATATAAAGTAGAATGCTGGCATGACTAAACTAATGCATTTTATGCTGGTTCTTTTGGTCTGCATGTTTGTGACAGGTGCTTGCGGTGGTTCTGATTCAACATCCGTAGAGCCTACTGTGAATCCTCCTTCCTCCCAAGTATCAGATACTACTCAGGCAGATCAATCAACTCCCAGCAATTCCAGTGCTGATGTTGCAGATTCAAACACAGGCGCAGTAAGTGTCAAAGACGCTCCCACCACAGATCCTACTCCAACTTTAGTGCCGACTCCTACAGTCGTTGTTCCAACCACTAATGTAGGAGACTTGGGATTTCAGTTGAGTTTAGATGGTGAGGTAGTAGTAGAGCAGTCTGGACTGATTAAAGATCAAGCAGATACTAAGGAAGGCATCATGTTCTTTGAATATGGTGGGGTAAGTGCGATACTGCTTTGGTTGGAAGGTTCGGAATCTGAGGTTGATGCTGTTTTGTCGGACAGTTATGTTGCTCTAGAATCGGCGCAACCGGATTTGGGATTCTCTCTTATGAATGAAGGGGATTTATCAGTAGATTCGGTTACGGGTAAATATATAGCTTTTGTCACGGATTCAGGTGTTCCAGAAAGCGAATCCGGAGGTATCGTGGGATCATGGAGTTGTGGTTCTGGTGTGGTATTTTCTCTAACTGTAACTGGTTCTGATGCAGCGGTAGTCCAGATAAGATTTAGAAGAATTGCGGATGGATTTACTTGTGGTAATTAATTTTGTGACTGCACAAAATAGGAGGGTGAAATGAAAAACTTTGGTATTTCACTGATGTTTCTGTTGGTGCTTATTCTGGTTGTACCAGTTCCAGTGTTTTCGAGCACCGATGCAGGTTATGCCGTTCAGGAAAAGAAAGAAAAATCGAAAGAAGAAGAGAAATCCCCACCTCCTAAGAAATCTACGTCCTCCAGGACTGCAGTTCCTGCCAAGAAAACACCTTCTCCTACTGGTAAAGCCCCGGCAGGAGACAAGGCTGCTAAGACCGCAGTACCTGCTAAAAAACCTACTGCTGATGGAACATCTGATTCTGCTAAGAAATCAGTTCCAGTAGACAAAACTGTATCGTCAAAAAAAGCTAGTTTAGATAAGAAAAAACTTAAAGCCATGGAAAGAACTGAAATTAAAAAACTTCCTGGTAAAGATATAGCGGCTATGACCAAAGAAATGGAAGAGTCTGAATTAAAGGAACTTGGAGCCAAGAAGATAGCCGATATGACCCGCAACATGGAAGAGGCTGAATTAAAGGAACTTGGAGCCAAGAAAATAGCAGCTATGACCAAAAACATGGAGAAGGCTGAGTTCAAAGAATTGGGTAGTAAGAAGCTTGCCGCTATGACAAGAAATATGAAAGCCGAAAACTTTAAAGAAGTTGGTGGTGTTAAGGTCGCAGCTATGGCCAAGGAGATGGGAGGAGCGGAATTGGCTGGTGTAGGACACGAGCAAGCGAAAGGTATGGCCAAGGCTATGGAAAAAAGAGACCTTACAACTTTGGAAAGTGATCAGATAATCGGATTAGCCAAAGGTATTGAATCCAGGCAAATCGCTGAAGTTGGAAGAGAGAAGCTTTTCGTAATGGTAGATAAAATAGAAGATAAAGATGTAAAAGAGTTAGGTAAAAAACATCTATCTTCTATGATGGGGGGTATGGAAGGCAGACAAATAAAGGAACTTAAAGAAGATAAAAGAGTTTCTATAGTAGATAATTTAGACGCTAACTTTTTTGGATCAAAAAAAGCAAAATTTGATGAAATAAGAAAATCTAAAGAAACTGAATCGAAACCGGCTATAAAGGCTGATAGAGTGGGTAAGACAAAGATAAAGACAGCGGATAAAACGTCCAAGTTTTTCTCTAAAACTAACTTATTTAAACCAGAGGAGAATTAATTTGCAATACAGACAACTAGGATCCACAGGTTTACGTGTTTCTACAGTAGGTTTGGGGACGAACAATTTTGGTTTTCGGATGGATGAAGAGAGCTCACTTAGAGTAGCTAAATTTGCTGTCGACCAGGGAATTAACTTT
>CAYUCO010000055.1:0-12559 GCA_964443385.1 uncultured Dehalococcoidia bacterium
ACAAACATGCTCAGCAGTATCCTAAATACACTTTCATACAATCTCAACCAAATAAGAAAAGGTATGAAGATCTTTGAAATTGGCCGCACTTACTTACAAAGAAAAGGCCAACTACCTACAGAGCGTGAAGTTTTGGTGGGAGCATTAACCGGACAACGTTGGTCAGATGATTGGCTTAACGATTCGACCAATATGGACATTTTCGATGCCAAAGGTATTATAGAAGGTTTGTTTCGAGAGCTGCGCGTCGAACCAATATTTGAACCATCCAACAATCCATTGTTTGCTGCCGGTAACGCAGCAGATATACACTACCAAGGCCAATATATAGGCTTGGTGGGGTCTCTAAATGACGACATATTAAGTGCGTTCGACATAGATATAAAACCAGTATCAGTCTTTGAGCTTGACCTTGATAAGATATGTAAACTTTCCAACAAATCAATGCATAAATACGAACCGATATCCAGATATCCCGGCTCTTACAAAGATCTTGCTTTGACATTGGACAACTCCACACCATCTTCCACAGTAAAAAGATTAATAGAGCGACACAAACTAGTCCACGCTGCCACTCTATTTGACCTATACGAAGGAGACGAATTAGATGACGGCACTCGATCTCTTGCCTACAGAATCCTTTTCCAATCTGAAAAAGGTACTTTGACAGGTGAGGAAATCAACAAAGCTTTGAATGAAATATTGGGAACTCTAAAACATCAAGTAGGTGCTACTCTCAGAAGCTAACGCAACTAACGACTTCTGTTTTGTTTAATCTACTGATAGAATTATTAAACCGGACTCTGGAATATAAAAAGATTACACGGCAACGTAGCTCAGCGGCAGAGCGGGGTCTTCATAAGGCCTAGGTCGCAGGTTCGAATCCCGCCGTTGCCACCAAATAATCATTCAGGGGGACATTATGGTTAGCATTAGGTCATTCTTGTTAAGGTTTATCCTAATCCCGGGTTTTTCGATTCTCACACTTACTGCCTGCGGAGATTCAGGCATCGGTAAAATGACTGTAGCTAGAGGTGATCATGCTGCATCAATATTGAGCAATGGAAAAATATTAGTGTCTGGAGGAATAGGAGATTGGGGTGCTGGACAAAGATCCCCAGCAATAGGAAGTTCAGAAATACTGGATCCAACTACAAACTTATGGACTTCGGCCAGCCCTCTGAATCATCCGAGATACGGTCATACACAAACTGTATTAAACGACGGTACTCTACTTGCTGTAGGAGGATCACCAAACGGCGTTAAGGATCTCCCTCCAGAAATCTATAATGCCGCCAATGACACCTGGACAGAAACAAGTAAAATGAGTTACGCCCGAAGGCTAGGCCACGCTGCTACTTTAATGGCCAATGGAGAGGTACTAGTTACGGGTGGCTTAGCCGAAGTTGAAGGAAATAAGAAAATTATTTCTAAGGTAGAAATATACAATCCTAAAGATGGTTCCTGGCGATTAGTATCAGACATGACTATGCCCAGAGAAAAGCATCAGGCAGTACTGCTTAACAACGGAAAGGTACTGGTTATCGGATCTGATAACGAAGAACAATATGTCCGAGGTGTAACTACTGCCGAACTATATGATCCCGACAACGACACATGGACGAAAACAGGACAATTGTTGGACGAACATGCAGAAAAATTTACCGCAGTTCTATTGAAGGATGGGAAAGTGCTCGTTTCCGGAGGAGGTACGAAAGGTAGAAGACTCACACCGGAAACTACAGCCACAATGGAAATATACGACCCAAACAATGGAACTTGGTCATTTGTAGAGCCTATGACAACCAGAAGCTGGAGGCATACCGCAACGGTATTGAACGACGGAAACGTCCTATTTGTAGGAAATGAAAAACTGTCAATATATAACACATCATCAGACAATTGGACTGCTATTGGAGGCTTTTCAGACCCCAGAGGTGGAGTTCATACATCGGTATTACTAAGTGACGGTAGAACATTAATCATAGGCGGACATGATATAAATCTCGATAAATATGGTGGTCTCAGCGTAAGAACAGCAATTGATTCGGTACTGGTGTACGATCCTGCACTGGAGTGGTAATTGTAGCTAAATGCTATAAAACCTCGCCTATAACATAGGTGCCATCATTCCAGCTGGGTTCTGATTCCAGGTGCTCCATCATACTGAGGAACATTTCGTGCTGCTCAGGTCTGTTAGCATTGGCAACATAGGAGTCTTTATCCTTGAAAACAGCCACTGCAGTCCAGTCTCCACCTTGATCAGGTTGCATCACGAAAAAAGCAAAGCCGCCTTCTGGAGTATCTGAAGTAGTTTCATTCAGAGTCTTCAATAAATCTGCCTCATGACCTGGTTTAACCTTTAAGTTGAATATACTACCGTACATATGAATTGTGCCTCCAATAAAGAAATATAGATTCAAGTTGACCCGAGATGGTTAACATTATATAGGAAAGGTTAATCTACTTCCTTATATATGGCACCGCGGGATTTAACCAATTCTGTTGAAGAAAGATCTGAGTCAGGCAACTTATGGCCCAAGGGCTGGGGTGGCCTTGTAGGTGCACCACAAATTTTCAATATTCTATAATCAGTATAATAACCATTATAGGTATATGTAATCAGAGCGTTAAAAAACTCTGGCAATTCTTCTTCAATAGTTTTCAGCACTACTATTTGCTGATCTGAAACAAGAGATACAAATTCACCTTGAAATTTGCTAGCAGCACAAATCTCTATTTGATTCATACCCTCAATAAAGATACGTCTGAGGTTTTTATCATGCCGTGCAAGGTATATGGGGTCGAACATAACCTTATCTATGTAGACAACCAAGCCCAAATCTCCTGCTCCGGGATATTTGTCATCGGATGGTATTATCTGATTTAAAACGGACTCCATAAGAACAGATTGAGTTTCACTAAAAAACCTAAGTCCACCTCTATCTATGTTCATACACATCTAAACCTTCACACATTCATTTTTATAAATGTGTGACTTCCTTTTTTATTTGATCCGCTATATACAATGCTACAGCTTGAATAGTTGATGTAGGATTAACTGCGGCACCAGTTACAAAAACACTACCATCTACAATAAAAAGATTTTTTACGTCGTGTGCCTGACCCTTTTCATTTACAACGGACTTCGATGGATCTAAACCCATTCTGGCAGTACCCATAAGGTGCCATCCGGCAACTCTAAGGAGAGGATTGTTAGTAATGCGTATCGCCCCAGATGCATTCAAAAGCTCTTCAGCCTTTTTAACACCGTGATCCATCATATTAAGGCTGTTCTCGCTCATACGATAAGTGATCTTAGGGGCAGGAATTCCGTCTCCATCGGTTAATTCTGGGTCCAATGTAACAGTATTTATTTCTTCTGGTAGATCCTCCCCTATAACTACAATGGTTGCTGTTCTTCCATACTTACTTTCAAACACATCATGATGTCCTTCACCCCAAGCAATATACGACGCTTGCCCTGTTGCCATTCCACCCGAATTCGCAGCTCCGCGGGGCCCTGGACCCTTGGCTGTAGCCTGAAAGCTATATCCGCGCACGAACCCTCTGGACAAATCCGTCTCATAGAACTCCTGGCTTATAATTGATATGCCTTGTGGTCCCATATATCCGTCAACAAATTCATCAAAAAATCCTGTGACGGCAGCGTAAGGGTGAAACATTAAGTTCTTGCCCACCAAGCCACTACTATTGGCCAATCCATCTGGAAACATTGAAGATGACGAATTGAGCAATAATCTTGGAGTTCCCACTCCATTGCAAGCTACTACTACAAGCTTAGCATTTTGTTGTTGCAGATTACCGTTCTCATCATAATATAACGCTCCTTTAACAAGCCCGTCTTTGCCGACAATTAATTCACGGACCCTGGCATTTGTAACAATTTTCGCACCTAAGCTTATGGCTTTAGGCCAATACGTAATGTCAGTACTGGCTTTCGCCCCCAAGTAACACCCAGTGTTACAAGGGCCGCAGTAATTGCAAGCAGCTCTGCCGTCATATTTGGAATTATTTATTGCAGCATCAGAAGGCCACCAGTGCCAGCCAAGCTTGTTAAAACCGTCTACTAGTTTCTCTCCGCCCTTTCCCAATGGGAACGGAGGCATTTGCCTTGGTGATTTGGGGGGATAAGCAGGATCACCGTCTAATCCCGAAACACCCATAATCTCATCATTCTTATCAAAATATGGTTCCAGTTGACGGTACGATATAGGCCAGTCATCAGCCACTCCATCTAATGATTTAACTTTGAAGTCGGATGGATGGAATCTCGGAAAGTGGGCACTCCAAAATATAGTGCTGCCACCAACTGCGTTATACATGAGAGGGGCTATCGGACTGTCCTTATCATTCACAGGGTAATCCGATGGAAGATTACGTACATTAGGCTGCGGATTGGATATGTTAGCTGCTCGCAATTCCCAGTCGTCATGAGCAGAAGCGTAATCTTTAGGATCAGTCCATCCGCCTTGCTCTAGACAAAGGACTTCTATCCCTGAACTTGCCAAACTCCACGCCACAGCTGCCCCGGAAGCTCCAGCACCAATTATTAATACCTCAACTTCGTTATCTTCTATACTGGACATATTAAAACCTCCGATTCAAGGCAAATATAAACAGGTCAATGGGAAACAATTAAGGTCACTTGTATTATACTACAACAATGACATTCGCTTCCATATCAATACTTGGATCGTTAATTTTTGCAGTGTTCTGTACACTGGGATTCATAATCGGTGGCCTGTTCGGCATTGTAGTAGGAATAGTTGTATCTATAAAACTGATCCCGATACTTATGATAGTAGATAACCTGATTAAGCGTGACAAATAACAGTCACTGTGTCTCCACCAACATGTCGTATGCAAGAATCAACATTACCTTGGTACTGTTTATCAGACTTTTCACGCTCTGAGATTCGTTTGTACCGTGTACATTGGCATCAACCTTATCATCGGGGTGGGCTCCACTAAAACCATAAGTGACTATCCCAAGGTTTCTAGTGAATCTGGAATCTGTAAACCCTGTGCTAATCGATGGAATGATTTGTATATCATCCATTTCAAGCGCTCTAGCTGTCGACCTTTTTATCGCTCTGGATAATTCAGTGTCAAATGGTGAAGAATTGGGTACTGACATATAATCAACTTGATATTCTACTCCTGGTATATCTTTCAAAATTGTATCAAGTTCTTGCCTAAGATAATTCTCATCCTGATGCGGTAGAGTACGAACATCACAAGTTAATCGGATGTGCTCAGGAACACTATTAGACTTTATGCCTCCTTTAACCATAGTTGGAGTCACAGTCATTCTGGACAATGCCTTCATAACAGATGCCAGTCTTTTGTTTTTTGGTTCTACCTCTTCTATAATCCCGTCTATGTTTTGGGAAGTAGCTACATATTCCAGTGCAAAAGTGGAAAGATATCTAAAAAATTCTACTGAAGTATCCCGGGCTGGTTCATATTTTTCTATTCCTTCTATAACTTTGCCTAGCCCAAAAAGTGAATTAACACCCCGCCAGGGTGTTGAAGCATGAGCGCTCTCCCCTCTTATATCGATTTCTATCTGAAGTCTACCCTTCTCTCCTGTACCAAGGGTATATGTAAAACCTGCTGCAGCATCCATAGTACCGCCACCACCTTCATTAACTGCATATGGTGCCATGATTTTATCCGGGTGGTTTTCAGCTAGCCATCCAAATCCATAGCGACCCCCATGCTCTTCATCAGCTCCTGAAGCCAAAATAAGGTCATCCCTCAACTGAATACCGTTACGCTTCAATATGGTCATTGCCATAACCTGGGCAGTCAACAATCCCTTACAATCTGATGCACCCCTACCGTATATTCGGTCTCCAACTAACCGACCCTCAAACGGTGGATATGTCCATTTATTCTCTTCCTCGACTGGCACAACATCTGTATGAGACATAAACAATAAGCCAGCATTACCCGATGATCCGTCCATTCTTGCAACGAGATTTCCTCTGTTAGGTGCTGATTCTAAAATCTCCGCATCTATTCCGTATTTGGACAAAAATTCTTTTACATACCTACATACATCTGTTTCATCCCCTGTGGGCATGACCCCCGTATTCACTGAAGGGATTCTGACCAGATTCTGTTCTAATTCGATTATCTCAGTAGTACACGCGTCAACTTGAGTTATCATATCGTCTAGTATAGACATGGCTCATCTCCTATTGAAATTCGGACAATTACCGAATAATACTAGCACAATATTTCTAAATACATCCTATATTATAAGGAACGTATTCGAGGGAAAAATATCATAGTTGAAGCTGCTAGAAATAAGAGCAATCCGCCATGTACCGTCAAGGCCAACCCCACACCTGTAAGTGCAGCGACCGCACCTATTTCCATGTGCCCTATAGGTCCTAATCCAACTGCAAAGATCCAAGTGCCCATTGCTCTTCCTCTCAATTCATTCGGCACCACAAGTTGTATTAAACTTTGGGACAATATGTCAGATATCGCACCTAACCCACTAATCACGACAATAGCGAAAACAGCCAATAAGAAGGATTGAGCATAAGCTAACAAAAACAGGGAAACGCCGAAGGCATATAATACGAACAAATAAAGAAGACCTTTACGTTTAATGTCGCCCATAGACGATAAAATTATAACTGCTAATATCCCTCCAGCTGAGCGCATAGCATTCATTACACCTAATCCTTCCGCTCCCAAACCCAATACATCCCTAGATATAACTGGTAATAAAGCTTGATGGGAAAATCCCAGTATTTCCACCATTCCCGACAACAACAAAATTACCAATAATGAATTGTTGCGCTTTATCTCTTTACCAACCCCAGCAATATTCTGCCAAAACGATTCTTGTTCAGATAAATCCGGACTTTCCGGTGATCTTATAAACAGTATTATGAATACTGAAGCAAAATAACTTACTGATAAAACCAAGTATCCTGCGTCAGCACCAAATTTACCAACTAAAAGACCCGCTAATAAAGAACCCCCTATACCTCCCACTCTCATTCCCAAAGACAAATTAGATATGGCATTCACTAGATTCGCAGTTCCAACTATATCGTAAGCAAAACTTTGCCTGGCCGGTTGTCCAATTGCCCGGACGCAACCGGCCAAGAATGTCAGTAATAAGATTATCCATACTTCAATAAATCCAAGGTAAATTATGAAAGCCAACGATAAACTTAAAAATCCCATACCCACACTTACTAACATAAGAAGGTTACGTCTATTGACCCTATCTGCTAAAGATCCTGCAATAATACCCAGAAACAGAAAAGGTACCATCCGGAGGGCCAGAGACACACCAACCATGAAAGATGAATCGGTGATTTCTAAGATAACCCACCCCACAATTACCTGTTCACCTATGAATCCTACCGAGTTAAACGCACTTGATAACCAAAGAAATCTAAAGTCTCTGAATGTGAAAGATGGAGAGGATAGAAGATTAATCACCTACAATTTACCCATTGCAAAACCCATTTGAATTCATTGATATAGACACTCGGGCTCTGGTATAAGTTACCAACCATTAACCCGGTCCCAAGTTTCTATCACCCTATTGTTATCAAGCACATAATATTTGTCATGTGCTGCAGAGGTAATACAAGTGTGATTAGGAAGTATTCTTACTTTAGTTCCTATAGGAAATGAATCGAATTCTATAGGTCCGTTTATAGAAGCTATAAGGCCATGCTCCTGATATGTACGTTCTACATAGAGTCCTGGAATCACGGAACAATTGTCTGCCATACAAACTATTCCATAACCAACATTGTCCATGAACTGGTTAGCACTCAAATCTTTGGAGAGAGCCAGTGAACCGGCGTCTATTAACAATCTTTCTGGATCCTTCTTATGCCCTATTACGGTAGCCAATACGGTTACAGCTATATCATCTATCGTGCAAACCCCCATACCAACTTGATCTAAATCAAAAAACATATAAGCACCAGGGCGCATTTCGGTTATACCATCAAGATTTTCTGCAAAAACCGCAGTTGGAGTAGATCCTGCACTTACCATGTCACAGGATATTCCCTGCTTTCGTAATATTTCGGCTGCCCTAACTACACCTGATCTTTCATTATCTGCTACAAGCCTGATTGAATCGATATTGTCGCATTGGTAAGAATGTCCGGCATGTGTTAATACCCCGTCCAGATTCAAATTATTAGACTCTTCAATAGCTTTGGCCAAATGGATCAATTCTTCAGATTCAGGATTTATGCCTCCCCTCAGTCCGCCGGTATCTATCTCGATCAATACGTTCAAATTAGCTTTTAAGGACGCACATTTTTCCTGTAAAACAGGAACAACAGCCAAATTATCTGTTATGACCCTTACTCTGGCACCTTTATTTAGTAAATCGTTAACTTCCTCCAATTTGTCTGGAGATATACCAACCGCATAAGTAATGTCTTTAATGCCATTTTCTAAAAAATAACTGGCTTCTGCCAAAGTTGAAACTGTTATACCCCCAAAATGGCCGTTCGTAGCAATCTTAGCTATCTCAAAAGATTTTGCAGTTTTAAGATGAGGACGTAAATCGACACCGAATTTTCTCATCCGATTCGACATATAATTACAGTTTTTGACCAGTATTTGCTTATCAATTATTAGAGATGGGGTTTTAATCTCATTTAATTTCATGTGAGTCACCTTACTCCGCAGACATCAACCCACTATATCACGAAACACTCTGAGAAAATTCAGACCTAACAGTTTCCGCAACTCTTCCTCATTAAAACCCCTTTCGACTAATTTCAACGTTATGTTAGGCCAATCTGTGGGTTTATCAAAATCTACCATCCTATGTTGATCACTTAATCTATGCTCAGGCCTAAATCCAGCCCAATTAAATCCCAGCGGTTTGCTTCTAGGGTCAGGGGAATCCTTGAATAAGAATGAAGTGTCAAATGGTCCTAATGCCTCTGGAAATTCATACATAGTCTCTGTGCCAGGCCCAGGTCCACACTTGTCACTCGCTATACCCACGTTATCAATACCCATAACATCAATCAAATGCTCCACATGATCGACATAATCATCCAACGTGGCATTTATGTCATTTTTTACAAATCCGGCAATGGCAGCTACCCCAAAAAATCCACCATTATCTGCCACTGCTTTGGCCAAATCATCATCTTTACCTCTATCGTGATAGCAAACAGCATTACTAGTGGAATGAGTCACCATTATGGGGGATTTAGAAAATTTAATGGCATCCCATCCAACCTGCTGGCTACAATGACTGACATCTACAACCATATTTAATTCGTTTAATCTCTCAACAACTTCTATTCCAAAATATGTTAATCCCGTCTTGTATCTTTCCGTACAACCATCTCCTACTAAATTACGAAGATTATATGTAAGTTGTACTATTCGTAAGCCCATGTTGTGAAACATATCCAATCTGTTTAAATCACCACCTATGCTAGTGGTGTCCTGAAAATCGAAAATGACACCTTTGACATTGTCCTTATAAACTCTTTCCAAGTCATCGGCATTGAGCACTAACCTTAAGTCCTCACCTAAAGCGTCTATTGTGCCTCGCCCTTGCATAAGAGATCTTGTAGCAGTCTCGAATGCGCCATCTGGGGAATGAGGACCTGCATAGGTAACACTTGCAACATTAACTCCTGCTTCTTCCCATATGCCCAAGTATTCTTTCCTTGATTTTTCAGATACCTTAAGTTCCTTGACTGTCATTTCGTAAAGGTTAGCTTGTATTTCTGATCTAGATAGACGTCCGTCTTCTACCCAATTTTTCATCGCTTCTCGCATGTTGTCATTATAGAAAAGACCGTGATTAGCAGGCATTTTAGTATCAACAACCAAAACATCCTTATGGAATTCCAATGCTTCACCAGGGGTCAGAAACGGCTTCCTGTTCACATTCATATTGTTATCCCCCCATTATATTTTGCGATTTCTTGGATACTAGAATAATGTATTCAGGTAGTCAATCAAGACATATTCTAAAGTAGGAAGAATATTTATGAAATGCTGGGTATAACCTTTAATAATGCTATAATTGTTTCAAAAAGAGGGGTTTACATATAATGGAAATGTTACCGAAAGCTATTCTAGGTCGTACAGGGCTAGAAGTAACCCGACTGGGTTTTGGGTGTGCCAATTATCGAGATAACATAACGCATTGGACTCCGGAACAGGCAACCAAGGTCTGGAATATGGCGTTAGACGCGGGAATAAATTTTTTCGATACTGCTTACGATTATGTGAACAGCGAAGAGTGGATAGGCTGGGCATTGAGATCCCGATACGACGAATTCTATTTAGCCAGCAAATGTGGCTGTACAGACACTAGGCCAACCAGTAACGACTCCAACCATTCCTGGACCAGAGATAATTTATTTCGCAACATTGAAATCTCCCTGCGCCGCCTCAATAGAGACAGTATAGATATAATTCAACTACACAACGCCACCGTAGAAGAATGCGAAAAAGGAGACTTGGTGAGAGCATTGTCCGACATAAGAGATCAAGGGATGGTGAAATGGATTGGATCATCAACGACAAATCCAGATCTTCCTACTTTCCTAAGCTGGGGTGTGTTTGATGTAATGCAGATACCTTACTCCGCTCTTCAAAGACAGCACGAACTTTGGATTGAAAAAGCTGCTAAGGAAGGGGTGGGTATAATAATCAGAGGTGGTGTAGCTCAAGGAGAAACTGGAGTAGGCAGAGGAGCCTCAGACACTTGGGAAATATTTGACAAAGCATCACTGAAAGATCTAATGGAAAATAATGAAACTCCTTCATCATTTGTTTTGAGGTACACATTGAGTCATCCAAATGCAGATACCATCATTGTTGGAACTACTAAAACAGAACATCTACAAGAAAATATAGATGCTACCTTAAGGGGTCCTTTGAATGCAGATGTTTACAACGAGACCAAGCGAAGACTAGCGTTGGCTGGAGAAATTCCAGACCCACTATAGTAACCGGGCAACTACAGTAACTACCATTCATCAGCGAGGGGATGAAGTCAGATAATCCGCTATCTTATGTATTACGTTCCAATGAATCTTATGTGGTTCAAACACGGAACCTACAGTTAGGATTTCTATAGTCCAACCCTGAAAAATTCCTGGATGAGTATGTATTTGAACGTCACCTACTTCTGTGACTAGGGATTCAACTTCCTCATCCTTAGTAAACAACTCTACTAGAGGATTAAGTTTCTCCTCAGATTGCCAATGTATGCCTACTACTTTACCGAATATTGGGAATGATTTCTTCCTTACTGTAGCTACTTTTAAAGCCTCATGATCCATTGGTACTGTAGCATCTGGAATAGCGAATACAGTTCTATACCTTGAGGGACCATTCTTATCCCTGGATTTTATTCTGACAACATTTATCCAACTGATAACATCTTCCTCTATATCTATCAATCCTAAACTCCGATGAAATCGACCAGATCTTATACCCTCTTCTGGCCTGCCACGTTCAGACATAGTTGCTTTCACTCCAGTCGCGTTCAAACGTTGAACCATATCATCTCTGGATTTATCCCTAAGCTTCTCTCTCCAGGAATTTCCTGAGCTTTCATTTTCTATGTCTGGTACATCGGGGTTTTCATAAGGGTCACTCTCAACGACTCTGTTTTGTTCTTCTGTTTCTCCGATAATGTCTCTCGAAGCTGATTCATTTTCCAAATATGATGAACTCCGGCTTCGATAGGGTTCGCTTTCTACAACAGTGTTTTGTGACCGCCTGTTTCTCATTCTTAGCAAAAAATATCCAATAATTATTACAGGCACCACAGCACCGAACAAACCTGTCCCGGATCGTTCTTCTTTTTTCTCTTGAAAAGGAGATTTGTATTCAACCGATTCGTGGCTCTTATATAACTCTTCAAGTAGGAATTCTAGTTTAATCTCATAGTCTTCTTCTCTATCGAATAAGCCTGCTTCAAATTGGGATTTAAGCTTATCCCTTTCGGATTCAATATAATCTTCAGTAAAATGGTCTGCATATACCGAATGAACTCCGAAAAAAAACAAACCAAATACTGCAGCTACACTAATTAAAATATTAATTGACTTGTTAACCAATACAGACATTTTCCCGTTTACTCTTTTACAGTTTATATTTTGCCTGTGACCAAGTTCATAGGCACCCAAGTCAGTATCCACTAAAAACAAGGTATTGGCAATTGCGGATTGCTAATATAGGATTGGGGATGAGGATTTAAGATGAATGTTCCTTACATGTCGAGGCCTACGGTTTATGCATCAAATGGTATGGTATGTTCCCATTCGCCGCTTGCTGCGTCCATTGGTATAAAGATTCTCAGCGAAGGAGGCAACGCCTTTGACGCAGCCATTGCCACCGCGGCCATGGAAGCGATTACGGTACCCGGGATGTGTGGGTTTGGCGGAGAAGTTTTCGCCATGTTTTACGATGCGAAAACGGGAAAAACACTTGGATTAACCTCTACTGGTATAGCCCCAGCCTTAGCAACATCGGACTATTTCCGATC
>CAYUCO010000056.1:0-3036 GCA_964443385.1 uncultured Dehalococcoidia bacterium
AAACACGCCAGAGTAGCTGCCGGCATGGGAAGCCTGCCAGCTGGAGTTCCTGTAGAAATAGACCTGATTGTTGAACTTAAATAAAATATGATAAGGGACAGGAGTAAATATTGGAAATTGTTCTTAGCAGCCTGCTAAACGGTGCGAAAGAAGCCCAAGGAACAGTGGTGATAATAGACGTATATAGAGCATTCACTACTGCAGCGATAGCTTTTAGCAAAGGTGCAGAAAAGATAATTCTTGTTTCAGAGATAG
This sequence comes from uncultured Dehalococcoidia bacterium, assembly GCA_964443385.1. GTDB lineage: Bacteria > Chloroflexota > Dehalococcoidia > Lucifugimonadales > UBA2985 > VFHP01. The sequence goes on from CAYUCO010000056.1 coordinate 256, forward strand.
AAGAAGCACTAGAACTCAAACGCAATGGCATAGGCAGTATATGCATGGGGGAAGTTGGGGGCATGCGACCCGAAGGATTCGACTTCGGCAATTCTCCCTTTGAATTATCAAATGCCGATGTTGTTGGTAAAACTATAATCCAAAGCACCCGCGCTGGGACAGTTGGAGTAAACGCGGCGTTAAAGGCTGAAAAAATATATGCATGTTCATTGGTTATAGCAGAATCCACTGCAAAAGCTCTTATTGAAGATTCTCCAGAATTAGTAACAATAGTAGCCATGGGTTCTGAGGGTAAATTTAAAACCGATGAAGATGAACAGTGTGCACTCTACTTAAAAAATCTCCTGGAAGGGCGAACACCTAATAAAAAGGCTGTCCAAAGTCTAGTGGATATTGGGGCAGAATCTCAAAAATTCGGAGATCCATTACGACCTCACTTTGACATAAGAGATAAAGAACATGCCCTGGCAATCGACACGATCTCGTTTGCTATAACAGTAGTTAAAGAGAATGGGTTGTTAACTGCTAGACCCAAATCAGTAAGATAATTGCCATTAGCAGGGTTCTAAGTCCAGCCAATGTCGTGGATAACTATCCTTGCCTGGAGGGGGATTCGGAGGCAAACAATCAGGTTTTCCACCTTGTTCTGGTCTTTCTTGACCCCTGACTGGACCCTCCTGCGCACCACCCTGATTCATATTGTTCATTTCCGGTATGCCTCTATAACAAAGAATAAAATACGGAAATCCAATCTCTCCAGAACCGCTTATACTAGAGGCGTGATAATGATATATTTCTTTGTCCATACCGGGAACTTTAGAAGTTATTCCATTACACTCATCCAAGTCTCCAAGTCCTTCTACGTATTCCCAGTCATCTATGCCGCCATATCCATTCCTATCTTGTTTCAATCGATAACTTGATGTCATCTCTTTGAGTTGATTATTTGAGTCGTTGCCATATGGACCATATATTGGATACCCATCAAAGGCAAACCCAATAACAGGAGATCCCTGGTTCTCTTTCAAAAAACTAACATCCCAATCTTTCCATCCCAAACCTTCAGATCCAGGATGCCAGTGAACGCAATTACCGTCAAAATGGTAGTGAAATGTCGCACCCGCTGAATGGGCACCACATAAGCCGAGGACTATGGGCTGTCTATCTTCTACAAAGTAATCAAAATGAAGTGCTACAGCGTCTCCACCTGGACCCTCTTCAGGGCCAAAAAATGGAACGCCATTGACCGAAATCGCTATTGCCCCCCGGTCAGGTGCATAGGTAACGGAAGATGCAACTATTGGATTTAATGGTATCTTCCATTCATATGAAGTTTCAGCGGCACAACAACCGAGACCAGACTCATAATCATGATTTGGAATACCATTGCTCCTAACTATCGCAAACTCTTGGGTGTATTCAACATTTACAGAACATTTATAGTGCTCCACATTAGGAGTTGTTAAATCATCTACTTCTTCATTGTCAGGACCTGTACATAACCAAACATTCTTCATATATTCAGGAACGTCTATCTTATCATTGCCACTGGATTCAATAACTTGATCTGGTGATTTAACGTCTACAGTCGGCGTTGGCATCCGGGTTGGAAATACAGTCACAGTTGATGATGGAACTGGAACATCAGTGGGCTGTATTGAGATAATAGGAGTAGGAATCGTCTCCAACTCCACAATGTTTTGATCAATTTTCTCTACCTCCGGTGATATATCCATATTTGAAGCATTACTATCTTCTTGTGTGACAAATTCTCCATCCGTTTCAATACTCTTTTGAGAATTACAGGCTAACGGGAATAAAACTATAAAAATAGCTATTGAAGAAATACATAAGTAATGGATTTTAGTATGTGATATTGAAAGCATTTTCATCAATGTACAAAACAAACATTAAGAAGTTGTGACAACACTAAGCCACCATTTACAGATTTCAATTCCGCCCATTTCTTGGAGGATGAAATGTCAAATCCGGATTGGCATACAAAGTACCAGAACGCAACTCCAGACTACCGGATATATCTTTCCATGATGATTTTACATGTTCGATAATTTGATCCTGATTTGGAGAACGTCTAAAGTTTATACGGTCGGAACCAGAAGACAAGAAATACAAAGGTCCTTTATCCCTTGACATAGACTGGAATTCTTTCATATCAAAAATAGGGTCATTACCGGAAAATCCTCCAATGGATACAGCCGAAATACCTTCAATGATATAAGGTGCAACTTCCCTGGCGTTTAACCCGGCTAAAGTTATTTTTCCTTCGATGGATTTCTCTGATAGGAAGTTTTTCATTCTGATGTTTTCTTGATCTATAGGCATCGGTCTATTGTAGAAAGACGGTTGATCAGTTGAAGAATTGGGGCGAGTGAAACCCACTGAAGCTAGCGTTCCTACTCTATCTTCAGCCGCAAGGGACGAAAACAATGGAACAAGTAACAGAGACGCTCCCATCAAACATATACTAAAAATAGCCAAGGGTTGATCACTGAAACCTTTCCATAGTCCTACTACTGATATAGTCGCAGTAAACAGCATTAGGACAATTAGTGAAGCCAAAACAAAGTCCTGAATGAAAGACCTAGAACCATATATCTGATATACGGCGATCAAGATTAAAACAATTAACAATATCCAGGACGAGGAACTAAGCTGTGTATACTTATGGAATAATATGTTAAAAGCTATACCAATCGTAGCCGATAACGGAACTGTCAATCCGACAAGATAATATGGATGAGTTGTTGTAGCATTCGCCAG
>CAYUCO010000057.1:0-4248 GCA_964443385.1 uncultured Dehalococcoidia bacterium
GGATGCCAAGGGTAGAAAGGTTGATTTCAGAAACTCAATTATTGTAATGACAAGTAATATAGGTTCGGATTTGATAAAGAGAGATTCTGCGATAGGTTTTGCTCTAAAGGCAGAAGATGCCGGAGACGAAGAACATGTCTACGGGAGAATGAAAGACAAGGTAATGGACGAATTCAAACGGTTCTTTAGGCCGGAATTCCTTAACAGAATTGATGCGAGTGTGGTTTTTCATCCTCTTAGTAAAGACCACATTATTGAAATAGTAGAACTTATGTTGAACATCGTACAGAATCAGATGCAAGAAAAGAATATCACCATGGAAGTCACCCAATCCGCCAAAGAACTGCTAGCAACTAAAGGTTATGACCCGAATTTTGGGGCAAGACCTTTGAGAAGAGTAATCCAAGACGAAGTCGAGGATATGTTGTCTGAAGAGTTATTGGAAGGGAAAATGCAGGCTGGAGACACTGTGGTTATAGACGTTAAAGATGACAAATTCGTTATCAACACAACAGAAGTACCTGCACTACCCTAATACAATGCATGAAACTTTTTACAAACGGGTCGTTGTTAATTCAACACCCGTTTTTATGTTGTATAACGATGCTTCGTAAGCCTAGATTCAGATTCTTAACATATGAATAGAGAAAAAACACGTAGTACCTATCTATGCGAGAATTGTGGAAACGACACTCTCAAATGGGAAGGTCGTTGCCCTCACTGTAACGAATGGAATACATTGGTTGAAGTCAAAAGGAATTCAACCAGATCTCGTGGATCAAAGAGTTGGTTAGCAAACCCGACTTCAAGCCCACAGGAATTATCTCAAATAGAAAACGTTGCCGAATCCAGGATCAACCTGGGCATTGAAGAGGCCAATAGAGTCTTAGGAGGAGGTTTGGTCAAAGGTTCTCTTGTCCTATTAGGAGGAGATCCGGGCATAGGGAAATCGACTCTATTGTTGCAATTAAGCGACAAGTTATCACAACTGGGTAATCAGGTTCTATATGTGTCAGGAGAGGAATCAGTTCAGCAAATAAAGATCAGAGCAGACAGACTTGGAATAAATGGATCTAATATATCAGTTGTGGCAGAAACGGATCTGGAGTCTATAATTGATCATATGGAAAACATGTCCCCTGCCCTAGTCATAATAGATTCAATTCAATCAGTGTCAGTAAACACCGTGGACGCTGGGCCAGGTACCATTAGCCAAGTAAGGGAATGTACGTTATCTCTGTTACGATGGTCTAAAGAAAAACAAGTGGCTGTGTTCCTAACTGGACATGTTACTAAGGAAGGAAACATAGCTGGACCCAAGTCATTGGAACACATGGTAGATGTAGTTTTGTATATAGAAGGTGAAAACCTAGGATCATATCGAGTCCTACGTGGAGAAAAGAATCGATTCGGGTCTACAAATGAAATCGCTGTTTTTGAAATGATGGATACAGGGTTATCAGAGGTTTTGAACCCATCCGAGGTTGCCCTTTCTTCCCGGGGAGAAAATTTAACTGGTTCAATAGTGGTACCCATAATTGAAGGCACCAGACCATTGCTGGTAGAAATACAAGCTTTAGTAACAAGATCATATCTCCCTTCTCCTAGGCGTGTAGCTAACGGAGTAGACATGGGGAGATTATTGATGGTTATTGCCGTTTTATCCAAAAGGTACAGTTTCAATTTTTCTGATCAAGATATAATACTTAATGTAGCCGGAGGATTTAAGGCTGTAGAACCGGCTGCTGATGTACCGATGGCAGTAGCATTAATGTCTAGTTTAAATAACATCCCGGTAAGTAATGGCACTGCAGCAATAGGAGAGATAGGTTTAGGAGGAGAACTCAGAAGTGTTTCAAGTTTACAGCGACGAATCAACGAACTCGACAATATGGGATTTGATAAACTTATATCACCATATATAAAAAATGAAACAATAGATAAATCTGCTAACATCACCATACACCAATGCCTTAACATAGGGGATGTAGTAGACGCCTTATCTACTTGAACCTGTTTAATATATTCATTTTTCAATGGTAAGTATCGAAAGGAATTTATTTAGATATCTTTAATTTCTAGGAATAATACAATGTCTTCTACAGAAAAACCCATACAAAAAAAGGTAGCAATGTTAAAACAGATTCTCCAAAACATGAAGTCTGTATTGGTAGCATATTCAGGAGGAGTAGATAGCACATTTCTAGCACATATAGCCACCGAAACATTGGGAGATAAATGCCTTTCAGTCACGGCTCAATCGGCTAGTGTTGCTCAGTCTGAAATGAAGGACGCAATACATTTGGCAACCATATTGAATCTTAATCACAAAATCATCAAGACAAATGAACTTTCAAACCCGGAATATTTAGAAAATGGACCAAATCGGTGCTATTTCTGCAAACAAGAATTGTATAGTCAACTTATACCACTGGCCGAGCTAGAGGGCATTAAATGGATAGCCAGTGGCACTAATATAGATGACCTTGGAGATTACAGGCCTGGAATCGATGCCGGGAAAAAACATAATATAAGGAATCCTCTTGTTGAATCAGAATTAACCAAAAGTGAGATAAGAATATTATCTAAACAAATGGGCCTGCCAACTTGGGACAACCCAGCCCAGCCCTGCCTCTCAACAAGGATACCTTATGGAATACCAGTATCCGTCCAAACTTTACAGCAGATAGACAAGGCAGAAGATGTATTAAAGCAACTCGGATTGAAAACGTTTCGTGTTAGACATCATAAGAATATTGCTAGAATCGAGATACATCCCGAAGAAATGCACCTTATACTTGAAGACAATAACAGGACAAAAATGGTGAATGGAATCAAAGATGCTGGATACGCTCATGTTACTTTAGATTTGTCCGGCTTCAAAAGTGGTGGCTTAAACGACTATATAGAAGACTCCAAGCTTAACTATTAGATATCATAGGTCTTTATACTCTTTCTCCGCGAAAAATGTTCGTTTACCCGTATCCAGTTATATGCTTGCTATAGTATAACTATAGTTGACACAGCCCGTATCAACCTTTACAATGTTTCAAGTTAACAGGACAAGCAAATTCAACAGGAGTCCAAGTCCTTTGGTATTTTATAGGCGCATAAAAGAGACATCGGATATCAATCATGGCTTTGGAGAACAACCTATTGTTGAAGGAGTCTATGTTATAAGCGTAGCTGCAAGGATCCTAGACACCCATCCACAAACTTTAAGGAAGTATGAACGGCTAGGACTCGTATCGCCTAGCAGAAGCATAGGAATGCTCAGACTGTATTCTGCAGAGGATGTTCTAAGGGTAAAACTTATAAAACATATGGTGGACACACTAGGATTGAACTTGGCAGGAGTCGAATTTGCACTTGCACTATTAAACAGAGTAATTAACCTCAAAGAACGGCTTAATGATATATCTAGAGATCAAAATACAAACCCCCTGCTATCAAAGAAATTAGACGTCATAATAGCAGAAATGGATAAGATTTTACCGACAAACCTATAATCTTAAGGAGAAATGGTAAGTGACCAACGACGACGACGAAATAATACATCAAAACAATGGTGAGGAAATCCATGAAGATGAATCAATTGATGCCAAGGCAGAAATTGCTCGTTTAACAGATCTTTTACAGAGAGTTCAAGCAGATTCAGTAAATTACAGAAAACGCATGGAAGAAGAAAGGCAACTGCTTAGAGAACAGTCTACTAGGAATTTATTGTTGAAATTGTTACCAATATTGGACGATTTCGAAAGAGCCACAGAACATAAGCCAGAATATAAAGGCACGAAAGTGCTCTCATGGATAGAAGGAATAGAGCTTCTTCAAAAAAACCTTAAGACTGTATTGACCGCTATAGGATTAGAGAGAATCGACGCTAACAAACAAGAATTCAATCCTATGGACCACGAGGCAGTATTATTTCAAGAAGTTGAAAATTTTGACACAGAAACTGTCATTGAAGTTGTACGTGAAGGGTACAGTTTCAACAATAAAACTCTTAGGCCATCTCAGGTCATAGTGTCCAAAGCTAAAACGGAGACGGAAAACTATTAAGAAATTCAGAAACAAACATCTGATCAAGGAGACATAAAAATGCCAAAGGTATTAGGGATAGATTTAGGTACAACCAACTCATGCATGGCGGTAATGGAAATAGGGGAATCACAGGTATTAGAAAATAGCGAAGGTGTTCGCGTCACACCTTCGGTCGTTGCAATGCATGCGACTTCTGGAGAAAGA
>CAYUCO010000058.1:0-7814 GCA_964443385.1 uncultured Dehalococcoidia bacterium
GAAGCGCTAAGAACTAGGTAATTTGCGTTTCGCAAAGCTTACCTCAGGCACGAATTTTATTACAATATTGGAAACACATGATTACATATTGTAGATATGTTAGAATGCCTGCCAGCTACTTATCCAAATAACTTATGGAAATAAATAACAATATTAACGATTCACCCGGCCATAAAAAGAAAGGCATTTTCTATGGTTGGTGGATAGTATTAGTAAGTGCCATGGCCATGGCCATGGTTATAAGCCCAATTTTTCAAGGATTGGGTACTTTCTTCGTCAGCTTCGAACGGCATTTCGGATGGAGCCGTACCGTATTATCTGGAGCATTTTCTTTGAGTCGGGCTGAAGGAGCCATACTCGGCCCCTTAGAAGGAATATTGATAGACAAATTTGGAAGTCGCAAATGTATAATCGTAGGCTTGATAATCTTGGGATTAGCTTTTATGGGATTGAGCCTTACAAAAGGCATAGTAGACTTCTACATCTATTTTCTAATAGTGTTTTTTGGGGCTGGCATCGGCGGCTTTATGCCAATTATGGCAGCAATAAATAACTGGTTTATCAAACGACGTACCCTTGCAATGGCAGTTGGCATGGCAGGAGTAAACCTTGGAGGTTTATTAGTGCCTGTACTTGCATGGGTGATAGTAACAGTCGGATGGAGAACTGCTGCATTTTCACTGGGATCATTAGTGTTACTCCTAATTATACCCTTAGCTATTGTAATAAGAAACAAACCCGAAGATTTGGGAATGGAACCTGACGGAGGAGTTGATGAGTCGGACCCTGAACATTCTATTGACTCACTTGAACACACATCTTTTGAAGATACAGACTTCACACTTAAAGAGGCTCTTCAAACTAGTGCTTTTTGGGTTATAACAATTGCCCACTCGGCATCCTCTATGGCTATCATAACAATATCAGTCCATCTAATCCCTGCTCTCACCGATATAGGCATGTCACTTCAAATGGCTGGTACAGTAGTAGCAATATACACATCAGCCGGTTTCGCCTTTCAGTTGATAAGTGGATACCTTGGAGACAAATTACCTAAACCACCGTTAATAGCGTTCTTCACTGCCATTCAAGCCGTCGCAATGATAATACTGGCTATTGTCCCAACGACTACAGGAGTATTTGCTTTTGCTGTTATTTTTGGAATCGGATTCGGTGGTAGAATACCAGTGCTATTATCAATACGCGGAGAATATTTCGGAAGAAAAAATTTCGCAACCATAGTTGGAGTAGGACAGTTACCCATGAACATAGCAATGATGGTTGCCCCAGTTGCTACTGGATACGTTTATGACACAACTGGTAGTTATATGATCCCGTTTATATCCCTAGGAATTCTATGTTTCTTAGGAGCGATATTGATTATGTACGTTAAGAAACCTTCCCATAAGCCTGATTCAACTCAAAACAACTTATCCCTGTGAAAAGTTTAAGTTATTACATTTTTCGCAAACATCCGCTGGTATTAATCCAAATTTCATAAGATAACCAAATACAAAACATCCAGTACAAAATCCAACTATTGATTCTAAGCCGGCGAAAAATACCAGCACGGCCAAAACAATTTCGGCTTCAGCAGTCATTCCGAGGATATAATGTAGAGCTATCGCTGATAATGCGAAAACAAGACCAACCGCTTGAGCAAATCGTTTCGGCGGACCAGAAACGGGTTTGTTAACACCTAATAGTGGAATAACAATCCTGGTTGCTATAAGCCCAAATGGACTTAACGAAGGTCCTGTTAAAACCCTTGCCAGAAATCCATATGCCAAGAAATACAGCAACCATTGGATATCTAATATAATTATTGCAACAGTTAATATCATTACCATAAATGCTACCGCTCGAGCTGCGTATTCATTTACTGGATGCGGAAAACTAAATATTTCTGATAAAACTCCAGACCGCGGGGAAGGCGTATTCTTCTCCATATTTAACTCCTATGCGTCATAACTATAAATCAATCCAATCTAACTACCTTGAATTCGACATGCCCTGCATCAACCAAGTCCCTAATCAATCTTTGATTTTTGGACAATTTACTCTTACCAGATTTGAATTCCACGAGTATTACCTTATCATCCTCAAACTGTACCCCATCAATGGGTGATCCCAAAAACCTAAAATAAGAAGGATTCCAGGGATAAGATTCTACCAAGGGGAGAAATTGCTCCGTAAGTTTTCCATACCGGGTACTCAAACTTCTATTTCGAAAACGTTCTTTGATTAGTTTGGAATACAAAGATATACATAGGCATAGCACCAAAATAAATGAGGTAGATAGGGATATTATTATGAGTTTTTCCATCCTATGAATATCTCCTAATTAATATTCCGCCCATCTCATCTGTGAGATCTGTTGTTAAATTATTGGTTGCCTGGGATCAGGACCATATAAGTTGTCGCCCTCGTCACCTTTATTGGAAAACCACACTAACCCTATTATTACTACCACTGGCAAAATCGAAAGAGCAAGTAATCCTATTACAAAAAAGGAATCCCCCAGTAATTTGTGCTGTTCTTCAGTTTCACTTATCCCTTCGGTTGGTATTATGGATGAGCTAATACCAATAGATAAAAAGAATACACTCAGTGCAATAAATGGAACTAAAGTAAAAAGGAGAACCCACCATCCAGATTTGCCTATATCATGTAATCTTCTAATCGTAACTGAAAGTGACAATATAAAGAACAGTAATGGGAATATCTGTCCTATATAAGGAATGAAAAACAAAGCAGCGAATACAGGTATGAAAAATATAATGCACCAGTATTCCGAACGTCTAGCACGGCCATTGAAGTTGAAGAAATTCTTAAAAACTAATATAAGGGTCTTTAGGATAGCGGATCTTGGCAATTCACTGATCGCATAAGAACCACTCTCAGTTTCAGGTGTATTCAATCTTCACCACGAATCTTAATGTAATTTACGTTCAACACATGTCCATTCTTAACTAAGCGCCAATTATATCACTAGTACAAAAAAAATAAAGTCCAACATATGGTATTCTTTGCCTTGAAATAATTTTTTGTAAAAGGGGTATGAAAGTGCCACAAGATATTACCAGTAAAGAAATAGAATTCGCAGTGAATGGCAAAAATGGTAGCGGATATGTTTCCCATCCCAGTAGTCCGGGTAAGTATCCAGCTGTAGTAGTAATACAAGAATGGTGGGGTCTGGACGATCATATAAAGAACATAGCAGAAAGATTCGCGAGAATTGGATTTTCTGCCATAGCACCGGATTTATACAACGGAGTTGTAACATCTGAACCAGATGAAGCCAGAAAACTAGCAATGTCTCTAGATTATCAGTCGGCTGCAAAAGAGATAGACGGTGCAGCGAATTGGTTACTCAGCCAACCATATACCAAAGGCCCTAATTTCGGTTGTGTAGGCTATTGCATGGGTGGTGGCCTTGTTATGACTACCGCTATAAGGAATTCAGGCGTTGCTGCTGCAGTAGTCTATTATGGTGGATTACCAAATCCACCAGAAGATATAGCAAATATACAATCTCCTCTATTAGCATTGTATGGAGAAGACGAAAAAGATAGAGCAATTACAATACAGGAAATTGCCGGAAGTAGTAACGAAAATACTGAAATACACATATATCAAGGCGCTTCTCATGGGTTTTTCAATGATACCAATATCAATGGGTATAATTTAGATGCTGCCTACGATAGCTGGGCGAGAACTACATCTTTCCTATTTAAGAACTTAACGTGATTTATATATAACAATATTATTTACTTGATAAAGCCCGAAACATTATTGACAACACCATAATAGTAAATTACAATTTTCACAAATAAAAGATTTGATAAGATTGGGTGCCAGACAAGCACCTAAACAATCAGACAAGGTTGTTGATAGTGTATCCGGTAGGAATAACAAAAATAGAATATGCTTGGGCAGTCGGATACCGAAAGTACGGTAACAATTTCAAATCTAAAAAACACCCTCTCTTTTGAGGGTGTTTTTTTTGGTTAATATATTTTTATAGGAGGTATTTATGAGATTTCCGTTTTCGATTCTACCGAGAGAAGACAAATTCTTCTTTTTACTAGAGCAAAGTGCATCTAATTTAAAGAAAACATCAGTTGCATTGAACGAGTTGATGGAAAACTACGAGAATGTGCCAGCAAAAGTTGATGAGATAAAGGACTTGGAAGAAATAGGGGATAATATTATTCACACAATAATGACGAGTCTACATAAGACTTTTATCACGCCCTTAGACAGAGAAGACATAGCCGCGCTAGGTGAGAGAATGGACGACATTGTGGATAGCATAGAAGAGGCAGCACGGATAATGGTGGAATACAAGATAGAAGAACCTACTGAAAAATCTAAAGAATTATCCAGAATCATCGTAAAATGCGCAAATACCTTAGAGAAGGCAGTTGGATTGTTACACTCTAGGGGATCAAAACTGCAAGACATTCTACCGTTAACTGCTGAAATCAACACGTTCGAAAACCAGGCTGATCAAGTTTCGAGTGCAGCAATGGCCGAACTATTCAACGAAGAGGTTTCTGCTATATATGTCCTGAAATGGAAAGAAGTTTACACTCTACTCGAAGGTGCCACTGACTTCTGTGAAGACGCTGCAAACATGCTGGAGGGAATAGTTCTAAAACATGCATGACGAAATCATACTAACAATAACAATAATACTTGCTCTCCTTTATGCTTATGGAAATGGACTGAATGATGCTGCAAACGCAATAGCCACTGCTATTTCAACTAGAGTGGTCAGTCCTTTAACTGGGGTTCTGCTTGGTGGTTTCATGAACCTTGTTGGAGCCCTGACTGGTACAGCTGTCGCCAAAACAATCGGTAAAGGCATAGTTGATCCCGAGATGATGTCTCAAGCAGCCGTAATGGCAGCTATAATATCAGCGGTTACATGGGTTTTCGTTGCAACTCGTTTTGGATTTCCAGTGAGCGTAAGCCACTCACTTGTAGCAGGCGTCTTGGGTGCTGGGGTGGCTGTGGCTGGATTTGGTGCTGTTAAGACAGCTACAGTGATAAAAGTATTACTTGCTTTAGCCTTGTCACCAATATTTGGTTTCGTTTTCGGATTCCTTTTCATGATTGTGATATATTGGACTTTCAGAAGAGCATCTCCCGGACAGGTAACTGCTATTTTTTCAAAATTACAATTCATAGCTGCAGCATTCTTGTCTTATAGTCACGGCAAAAACGATGCCCAAAATGCTATGGGCATAATGGCTTTAGCGTGGGCAGTTTACTATTCTGCCGGTCAGGATGTCGAGGTAACGCTGTGGATGAAACTAGCGAGTGCCCTAATGATTGGACTAGGAACAGCCTTAGGAGGCTGGAAGGTTATAAGAACTCTAGGTACAAAAGTTACTAAACTCCAACCGGTTCACGGTTTTTCAGCAAATACATGTGCGGCAATCGTTATCGAGGCTGCCTCCAACATTGGGCTTCCTGTAAGCACCACACATACTTCTAGTAGCGCTATCATGGGAGTCGGTGCTACCAAACGTCTATCTGCGGTAAGGTGGGGAGTCACTAAAGGTATCTTGTGGGCATGGCTTGTAACGTATCCGTTCTGCGCTATTTTTGGTTGGTTAATGTCAAAGATCCTCGGAGTGTTAATATAGGATTGCAACTAGAATCTTTACATAGGTTCTGTGCAGTGTATAAAATACATATTCCACAGTAATCAATCAATAATTGAAAAATATACTAAAAAGTCTGACTCCAAGTGGCATCGTGAAACATTTTCTTGAATAGCAAGCAAACTAAATGAAAGGCAACCGATATAGGAATGGAAAACTTTAATGGATAAATCACTAATTAGAAGAAATTTAGCCGAATTGATAGGCACCTTGTTTCTGGTTACCGTAATAATTGGCTCTGGCATTATGGCCAGTAATCTCTCCTCAGATGAATTGAGTATTCTGTTGGCACATTCAGTAGCTACTGGTGCAGGCCTAACCGCTTTGATTTGGATTTTCATATCGGTTTCCGGTGCCCAATTCAACCCTGCAGTTACAATCGTCATGTATCTGAAACGAGAAATCAGCGCTAAAGACTCTATTTGTTACATAGTTTCTCAATTAATTGGAGGGATTCTAGGGGCTCTGCTAGCAAACTCTATGTTCGGCCTAGACATAGTCAGTATTTCTGATACTGACAGAGGCGGATTAAACATTTATATTGGGGAACTTGTCGCAACATTCGGGTTATTAATAACTATACTAGGTGCCAAGAAGTTAAACACTCTCATCATTGCGCCTGCAGTAGGTCTATATATCACAGCAGCTATTTGGTTCACTTCCTCTACCGCTTTTGCTAACCCAGCGGTTACCATTGGGAGAGTTTTCAGTGATACTTTTACAGGTATTGATCCGGCTTTTATAGGATACTTTATGCTTTTCCAGATCTGTGGTGCCATAACTGCTTATTACATAATGAATTTTGTACAAAGTGAGACTTGAGAGAACGATTCTAAAAGTTGTTTCAAGTCAACATCGCCAACAAATTTGGATCAAATTCAATACGCGTTTTGGGGTGTATAATAACTTCAATAATCGTGACTAACGTATACCACCGCAAATATACCACAATATTAATATAGCTAGTGGAGTGATATGCAAAACAGAGTAGCAATCATACCTGGCGGAGTGAAAGGTATAGGCAGAGATATAGCACTATCTTTGGCTGAGGCAGGCTGGTCTATTGCGTTATGCTATAGGACTAGTGAAAAAGAAGCAGAATCCACCTGCCGTGACATTGAATCTAAAGGCGCTCAAGCAATAGCATTGAATTGCGATGTTTCAAACCCCACTGCGGTACAGGATTTCGTTGAACTCGTGGAAAATAGGTGGGGCAGGGTAGACGCTCTCATCAACTGTGCAGGACCATATCACCGAGTAGCTTTACTCGAAGAAACTGTGGATGGATGGAACGAAATGTTTGATAACAATCTCCATTCTCTATTTTATCTCTGTAGAGCTGTTTCAACTGGCATGATAGAACGTGGATACGGGCGTATAATAGCATTTAGCATGGCCAACGCAGACAAGCTCTCTGCTCAGCCGAATATTACAGCCCATTACATTGCTAAATCCGGCATAATAATTTTGGTCAGATCATTAGCTAAAATATTGGCTCAACACGGTATCACGGTAAACACGATTTCTCCAGGTTTTATAGACTCGGGTAGTTCACCCAAGGAAGAATTGGAACACATCAAACGTCGCATACCAGCGGGATACGTAGGCCAGAATTCCGATGCTGTGTCCTTGGTAAATTACCTATTATCTGACAACGCAAAATACATAAATGGATCTAATATCCAATTAAGTGGAGCATGGGGAATATAGGGCAACACCAAGAAGCTATACACAACACCAAAACACCATTATATTACCATCAGAATCGTGTTGGCTACTCGGAAATGCTGTGTTATAATTTTTTTGCTTGACGGTTGATCATGGTACTAGCTTTCTGTTGAGAGTTTAAACTTTTGCGACGTATGTAAATGGTCGAGTGCATACAAATCATTTACGTATTTACCTCTTGGAAATATATTGGAGGTTCATCATGGTTAATACCCAGAAAAAAGCGGCACAAGGGACAAGACCACTGGACGGAATAAGAGTTCTCGATTTCACATGGGTAAGAGCAGGACCATGGTGTACTAGGTGGCTGGGAGCACTTGGCGCAGAAGTGATAAAAGTCGAATGGCCAATAAATCCCAGTACCAGAGGAGCTATGGGCGGGATGTCTACACCAGACGGGTTCCCGGTAAA
>CAYUCO010000059.1:0-3488 GCA_964443385.1 uncultured Dehalococcoidia bacterium
CCTGCGTGACATGATCATGCTAGAAGAACCAGCATGGAATCAGGAATGTCAGGACGCTACTGACCTAGCCGTAGAATCGGAACCGTATGAATCTACACTTGGATGTCATTTCCCAATATCAGACACTCATACAGTAGTGAATGGAGAATATGCAACGCGCAACCCAAGAGTTATACAGTTCCTAACCAACTACTACGTAGATGCTAAGCCTCTGGCTGAGGCAGAAGCGTATACGGCTGAAGCCGATGTAGAATGGGTAGACGTTGCTATCAAGTACCTGAAAGAGAACGAAGACGTCTGGTCCACTTGGATAACAGATGATAACCGACTTGAGATAATAGCTAACGTTAAATCTCAATTGTCACTCGAAGATTAATCTTCGGCCAATAAAAGGATAGTTAGCAAAGGGGAGGCGGTGATTAATTTACCGCCTCCCCTTACTTTTAAGTATTGCTATACAAATATAGACAACTTATACTTCTTTCCTGTGTTCCCAAAATTTCACAAACCGTTCTATGGCTGGATTATAGTAGCAGTTGGATCTTTAGTTGCTTTTAGTTCCGGCCCTGGACAATCTTATACATTCGCAATTTTTATAGATCCTATGATAAATGATACAGGTTTATCTAGGACAAACTTGTCTACACTTTATGCCGTTGGTACCGGATTAAGCGCAGCCACTGTATTTGTAACAAGCCGCTTGGCCGATCGATATGGAACCAAGATTGTAATAATTATAGCGATAACCTGCCTCACATTAACTTGCTTTGGAATGTCGGTTGCAGTGGGAAGCATTTCCTTTTTTATGACATTCGCTGCACTTAGAGCCCTTGGACAAGGATCGCTCGCTATAAATGCCACCCTAGTAACCGCACAATGGTTCGTAGCAAACAGAGGTAAGGCAATGGCATTAATGGGCTTGGGTTTCGCCGCCTCCATGGCTTTCATGCCCATCTTATCTCAAAACCTAATAGACAGATTTGGTTGGCGAGAAACATATGCAGTATTAGGCATATTAGTCTGGATATTGGTAGTACCATCAGTAACATTATTACTACGTGATACACCTGAAGAAATGGGACTCTATCCGGACGGAGATGATAAACCGCCCGAGTCTGAAATCTATTCACAGAAAACCGACGAACAAGATAGACGAAGGGTTTTAACATCCGTGATATTCTGGGGTCTAGCTATACCTCTTTGCACTTCACCATTCGTATCAACTGCTCTAATGTTTCACCAAGTTGCAATATTCAGTGAAAAAGGTTTTTCCTCAGGCATAGCCGCTGGCATATTCATACCCTTGTCAATATCGTCACTCGGATCGTCTATGATTGCTGGTGCAATCTCAGACCAAATAGGCCCTAAGAAACTTTTTTACATATCTATGTCAATGCTGTTGCTCGCAATGATTACTATTAATACATTAGAATCTTCTCTGATGCCCCTTATATATTCAATCATATTAGGAGCTAGCAACGGTGCGGGAAGGATTGTAACCAGTGTAATTTGGGCAGACATATACGGAAGATATAAGTTAGGGCGAATACAAGGTTCAGCAACAATGGTTATGATGACTGCTTCAGCTATCGGACCTTTGCCATTAGCTGTCATCGGAAATGCTACAGGCAATTTCACCAGTGGCATATTACTAATGTGCATATTGCCAATACTTGCTATGGCAATTATTACGCTCGCTAAAACTGAAGTAATATCCCATGAATAACAAGAGGAGCCACCACTATGTTAGTAAGTAGCTCCTCTCAACAATCTCTTTAACTGATTAATTTATGCAGAGGAAGGATCTTTAACAAAACCCTGTGATATACGGTCAATTATTACTGCCAAAATCACTATACCCAATCCACCCATCAAACCTCGACCGAATTCCAACTGCTGTACTCCAGCATAAACGTCCGCTCCTAATCCACCAGCACCAACTAATGCAGCGATTACTACCATTGCTAGAGCCATCATGACAGTCTGGTTTATACCGGCCATAATAGTAGGCCTTGCAAGTGGTAATTCCACTTTAACAAGAAGCTGCCATGGAGTAGTACCAAATGCCCTAGCTGTCTCTTTAAGTTCAGGAGAAACAAGACGTATACCTAAATTGGTCAGCCTTATTCCAGGAGGCACCGCATAAACTATAGTTGCGAAAACAGCTGGAACCATACCTATGCCCAAGAAGAATATGGCAGGGATCAGATACACGAAGCTAGGCATGGTTTGTGCCATATCCAACATTGGCTTAACCATTTTTTCTACTCTGTCACTTTTTGCTGCCAATATTCCCACAGGCACAGCTATAACTATGGACAAGAACGTAGCAGTTCCTACTACTGCCATAGTTACCATGGCTCCATCCCACAAGTTAAATATATTAAGTATGAAAAGTCCTACAACGCTAAGTACAGCGATTTTATGACCATTCACTTTCCACGCTATTAGATATAGCAATCCGGCAAACAGGTACCATGGCATATCTTGCAATTCTTTTTGCAGAGGCACCATAGCCTTGAGTAGGTTATTAACAAGACTACGGAAATGGGTCTTAAACTTAACTTTTAATGAAAGAACCGTACTGTCTATCCATCCATAAACATCAGTTGGTTTGATTTTCGTGTCTCCAACATCGACTACAATTTTGTCAACTTTCTGTATCCTCTGTCCCTCTATCTCATGCTGTGCCTGACCAGGAGCATAAAATGGAAATGAATCAGGAACTCCCAACAGCGCTAATAAACTAAAGATCACAAAAATAGTTCCTGTAATGTATTTATGCAACTGCTCTTTCATGGAACCCAATATGGATATCATCAGGAATCCGGACAAAGACACAAATATCCAGAAATACAGTTTTGGAAAAAAATTAAACATCGCAGGACCCTTAGGAATTTGAAGAATCAAATCTACCAAAATCACCACAAAAAACAACGTCATAGCATAAGGCTTTATTCTGTCAACTAAAGTACCTTCTGATGAGTAAAAATCTTTTATATTCTGCATAAAAATAACCTCTAATAATTCTTAATGATGAGTGTGAAATCCCTCATTCATACAATATTAATCAATAATCACGATTATGAACTTGAATCATTTATCTGAGCCTGCTGACTTTCTGCAAGGCTCAAAAGTAAAGAGCCCCTAGTAACAATCCCAAGTAGAGTATCTTCTTCATCTACAACAGCAACAGGACAATCGCTCATGGCAGATAAAGGCACCAGTTCATCAATAGGAGTGTCCTGATAAACTCTGTTCAAGATAGGAGGGTCATTCGTAATCAACTCTTTCAAAGAAGAGTTTTTGTCTAATGAATCACTAGATAAATCCTTCTCTGAAACCATACCAATCAACCTGTTATCAGAACTGGTTACAAACACGTGATCCTCTTCTGTTTCATCTAATTTTTTCAACAGACTATCAAAACCAGTAGAACTATCTACTACGATAGAAGCGTCCTGCATTATACTGCCAGCTCCCAAGAC
>CAYUCO010000060.1:0-4483 GCA_964443385.1 uncultured Dehalococcoidia bacterium
ATTACTATGTTGAAAAAAGAAAGACAGGATGGAAGCCAACTGTAGATAAATCAGAGCAGGACGCAGGCGAATTGGAGGAGTTTTTAATAGAGATTGGATATTTGTCATCCAGCAACAACACTACGTTCCGGATGAATACTCCCAGATTGGATGCGGAGATGAATCAAAATGGACCTGACCTGGTAACAACTGTGTCTAATGCAAGTATGGTTGTAGGTGGGGCGAATGCAAGGTGGGGAAGCTTGTACGATGCCTATTTTCTTAGTGATATACATCCCGAAATAGATAAAGATTCCCAGAGATCGGAACGATTAAGAATGGTGGTGGATGCGACTAATGACTTTTTAGACGAATGGGTTGTGCAGTGGCAGGGTGGCATGAAATTTGGGGACATGTGTTGCTATTCTATATCTACAAGTACTGAGGGGATAAAGAATTTGTTGGGTCATCCTAGAAATGGAGATCCTGTATCACTAACTGAGGCAGTTAAATTCAAGGGCTATAATCTTGACGAAAAAGGCGATATATCAGACTTTCTTTTAGAGGATAATGGTCTTTGCATACAGTGCCACTTGTATGAAGGCGGCACTGTGGATCCAAATAATGGTCAATTCAAGGATTTGATTGTTGAATCTGCGGTGACCAATATAATTGATTTTGAGGATGCGGTCTCTATAGTAGATGTTGAAGACATGGTTGGTGCATTACGCAATTATTTACAGCTGTTAAGAGGCGATCTCAAAGCCTACGGCTCCAGAGGTAATCTGAAAGCTATAAATTCAGATAAAACATATCTAGATATTTATGGGACAGAGCAGAAATTGAAGGGAACGTGTTTACTCTCTGTTCGTAATGTTTCTCTTCATATGTATACAGATATAGTTAAACTAAATGGAGAAGAAATACCTGAACGCATGCTGGGTTTGTTGATAACGTCTTTTATAGCTTCAAAGCATGACAAAGGTTCAGACGGTGAACGTGATGGGTCAGACGGTGTTATGCCTGTCAGAGGTCCCAATAGTGCTAAAGGATATATATATCAAGTTACTCCTAAGCTTAATACATCGGACGAAGTCTCAGAGCAAATGAATATATTTTCGTTCATCGAGGATAGTTTGGGTATTAAATCTGGGAGTATTCTTATAGGAATAATGAATGAGGAATTAGGCATGACTTTGCAATTGTCAGAGTCACTTAATGCCTCACAAGGCCGAACATTTTTTATCAACACTGGTTTCCTTGATCGTACAGGGTCGCAAATTCGGGCACAAATGCACGCAGGTCCAGTAGACTTGAGGGATGACCTAACACAAGCTAAGTATAATACAAGTTATGAATTGCATAATGTTCAGATCGGTATACAAAAAGGAGTTCACGTTAATGGAAAGATTGGAAAAGGTATGCAGGTAAAAAACCGATCAATGGCTGAGATGATGAGCACTAAAATTAATCATCCCCGAACAGGTGGTAATACTGCTTGGGTTCCAGCGCCATATCCAAGTGATTTGCATTCAATGCATTATCATATGATTAACGTAGATGAGATTCAGCAGGGTATGGAAGATTCTCCATCTGAGACGGTAACCAGGCAAGCTATTCTTAACTTCCCGGTATTGGATCCGTCAAAAGTAGCAGATGATCAAAAGAAACAGAATCTTATACAGCGTTACATTCATAGCATGCTTGCATATTCAGAGCCGTGGGTTAACCGGGGGATAGGTTGTAGTGGTGTTGCTAATTTTGATGCTGTGGAAGAAATGAAGGACAGGGCTACCGAACGAATTGATGGCGCAATACTGGCCAATTGGAAGCTACATAATGTAATAACTCAGGATGAAATCGAAGATGCCATGTTTAACGTAGCTCAACTTGTAGATAAACAGAACGAAGGGGTTGAGGGTTATCTCCCATTAACAGGTGAATCTTTAGATAGAGAACATTTCTTGTCTAACCCAGCCATAGCATCTGTTCTTGGGGTTATAGATGATTCTCTGACGTCTGCCAGTGGCTATGTTGAACCCGCATTGTTCAAGAATCGCAAAATTGTAAAAGGTTAGAAGGCTACAGCATGAAAATCAACGATGGAGTGCTGCAGCCTTCTTATTTTTAATAGCTTAACCGGGAGTTGAACTCCAAACAGTGAAATTTCCTCCAGTTGGCATGGGGCCTCCAGAAACACCAATTTCTGGTTTAACTTTTGTTAAAGCTCTCTCCCCAGCTCTGCCTTGTATCTGTTGTATACAGTCGGTATGCATCCAGAATCGGGTTCTACCACTGCCCACGTTCCCTCCACTAGGAGAAATGGGGTTTGGGCCCTGTGGACTTATGTCTGTTTGGTAAAAGTCCAATGCTTCACCAAATTTTATCCCTCTAAATCCCAGTCCCTCCAGATGAAACTGATGAAACAGGGCAAAACCGTCGTACATATTTTCAAAAGAGAGATCATTGGCTGTAATGCCAGCTCCTTCAAATATTTTTCTACCAGTGCTGGCAGTCTCGGCTTCCACTTCTTCCAAGGTTGGCGTAAGACTTCTGGCCTTACCTCTACTGGATACGTGATTAAGTATATAAACCGGTTTTTGTTTCATATCTTGTGCTCTTTCAGCCGTAGTAAATAGGTACGCTCCAGTTACCATTATCGGGATGTCGTTATCGAATAAATTCGCAGGTTTTGCAATCCATCTAGCACTTATGTAGTCTTCTGCAGTTATCTCTTCAGGTCGATGCTGCGCCCAGAATCCTTCAGGAAATACAAGCCCATTCTTTTTCCATTGAACAATAGCGGGAGCCATCATGTCGTGGGTTTTATTGTATTTTCTACAGTACTCAGCGAACTGCAATGCAGTACCGTAAGAAGCAGGCGTTCCCCAAATGGAGCTAATCCCTTTTGTACCAGGAACAGTATCCAATGCATTTTCACCACCTTGGTAATATCTGCCTGCAAAATTATGCCATCCCTTTAAGACCAAGCAAGTTTTGGTAAGACCGTCTCCAATCGCTTGGGCTGCTACAACTATGGAATTAGACATGCAGCCTGGACCGTACATGGTGAACGTGACATTCTTAAGCTCAGGCATGTTCTTCAAAATCCATTCAGCGCTTAATTTGGCAAGTCCATCAAGTGGATCAGATGAAGGGTTAAAATATTCTATAAAATCTTGCGGGATAGGATCTCCGGCTGTCCAATGTGCGCCAGTGGTAGTTGTTCCGTCCATTACCAGCCCATCAATATCTGCAGGATCTACTCCAGAGTCGGCTATGGCCTTTCTAAGGGCATCTAGCGCTAGAGCTCCAACTGTTGACTCCGGGCGTCCGTCCCATCTTCTGGCTGTAGGGGAATGTCCGATACCTACCGCTGCCACCTTACCTCTGTGTTCCCATATCCCTAATCCTTCTCTATCCCTGTACATTGAACTTGGAGCATTTTCAGTAGTCATTTTCCGTTACCTTTCTTCCTGGATTAACTATTCAGGCCCGGGTCTCATTTTCAGATATTTTCCACTCTGGTACCTTCTGTCCAGATCCTGTTGTTTCGAATATTATTTCCACAGCTGCACCCACCGGAACTTTGTCTACCTCTATTCCAGGCATATGGGAATACATTTGAATGCCTGGGTCTTCTTCAAGCATCACAACGGCTACGTTGAATGGCTGATCTTCCTGAAGTGTTCTTATAGGGCAGTCAAATACTACACCGTAGTTGTAAATTGTGCCCCTGCCACTCATTTCCTTCCATTCCATATGTCTTCCCGAACCACATAAGTCACATTCAGTTTTTGGGGGATGATGCAACCTTTCACACGACTTGCAATTTTGTATCACAAGCTTTTCTTTGTTTGCAGCATCCCAGAAAGGTTTACTCAATTCGTCTGGAACAGGTGACTGTTTAGCCAAAATAACACCCCCTAATTTATTTGTAACTTTCCTGATCTATAATTATCTCTTTCATAGCATCCGCATTCAACTCAACTCCTAGGCCAGGGCCTGTAGGCGGTATGAGGTATCCGTTTTCAAATACAATGGGTTCCTTGAAAATTCTTTGGTGAAGGGTACCTTGATTAGCTTCTTGTATAAGGAAGTTAGGTGAGCACGTGTCGAGCTGTATGGCTGCTAATGCAGCTATAGGGCCACAGGCCATATGCGGAGCTATCATTGCGTAATGTGCTTCAGCAATGCCTGCAATCTTCTTAGCTTCCATGATGCCTCCACATTGTCCCACATCGAGTTGTATTATCTGAGCTGCCTGCTTTTCCAAAACTTCTGAAAACTCATATTTAGAGACCAATCTTTCGCCGGTAGCGATAGGAATACTGGTGTGAGCGGCCACTCTTGCCATTTCGTCCACATTTTCAGGAGGGACAGGTTCTTCGAACCAGAATGGACTATATTGTTCCATAGCGTGAGCCACTCTTATTGCACTGTATGTTGTTAATTGTCCGTGAGTTCCTATTCCGACTTCCAATTTATCGCCCACAGCTTTTCT
>CAYUCO010000061.1:0-2749 GCA_964443385.1 uncultured Dehalococcoidia bacterium
GTTGCTTCTGGAAAAATACGGATTGACCCCTGACAGTATAGTTAAAGCAGTCAAATCAGCCATAGAGCGCAAATAAGAAGTCTCTAAAACAGATATTCAACTACTAAGCTTCCCGCGACTCACTGACTAAGAGAGTGTTCACCCGAAAACCTATTGATAGATATATGTATGACTTTACAGTCAAACAATAAAGTTAATCAGAAATCCAAAGTTGCCGTTGTGTACACTAAACCAGAAACGGTAATGGACGATATAGAGAAAGCCATGGATCTGGCTGGTTATACAAATGAACTTCAGAAAACAACTTCGACTTTATTAAAGGTAAACGTTTCCTGGCAACATTATTATCCAGCTTGCTCAACATCCCCCTGGCAATTAGAAGGAGTAATAAAAGCACTTACCAATAATGGCTACAAAGATTTGATAGCTGCTCACAATGGCACAGTCGTAGTAGATTCCTTCGAAGGAGAAATTAACAACAAACAAAAACCCGTACAAGATAAATATGAAATACCTAGTGTCCATTTGGATGTAGATCCTAATAACTGGATGCCATTCAAACCTAAAAGCAAAATGATGGTATTAGATGAGATATTCCCAGAAGGGCTTGCTATACCAAAAATATTCCCGGGCACGAACATAGTCCACTTACCTACGGTTAAGACTCACGTTTTTACTACCATGACAGGTGCTATGAAAAATGCTTTCGGTGGATTGCTAAACCGAAAAAGACACTGGACACATTCGGTAATACACGAAACTCTGGTTGATCTCCTAAAAATTCAAAAGGAAATACATCAGGGAATATTTGCAGTCATGGACGGGACATTAGCTGGGGACGGCCCAGGTCCCAGAGCAATGAGGTGGCACGAGAAAAATGTATTCTTGGCGAGTTCGGATCAAGTAGCTATAGATGCAGTTGCTGCCAAATTAATGGGTTTCGATCCAATGTCCATAAAATTTATAAGACTAGCCCACGAAGAAGGTCTCGGTTGCGGAAACACTAGAGATATTGAAATCGTCGGTGAAGATATATCAAATGTAAATTGGCATTTTGAATCAGGGAAAAACACACTAGCAAGTAGAGGCCAGAAGTTAATTTATTGGGGACCATTAAAACCACTGGAAAAAATACTACTTCGAAGCCGCATAGCACCTTGGTCTTTCCTAGCTTCAAATCTATACCACAATGGATATTGGCTACCATTGATTGGTAAACGACGAGTTAGAAAAGCCATGGAAACCGGATGGGGCAAACTATTCCAACAATACTGATTTATAGATCCCATTAAACTCTGAAACAAAAAAGTAAAGGGACTCAATGAATCACATAAAGAAAAAGTTAATATCAGGCTTATTTATATTGGTACCTGTCATCATAACGTATGTGGTACTAAGTTGGTTCTTTTATAAAGTAGACGGTTTACTACAACCAATAGTAAGTAGATCCATTGGAAGAGATATACCCGGTTTAGGGTTTTTGGCTTTGCTAGTTATTATCTATATGACTGGTATGTTGGGAGAAAATTTTCTTGGTCAACGTATAATCAATCTTATGCGAAGTGCAATACTGAAAACACCAGTCATTGGAACCATTTATTCCTCAGCAAAACAACTCATAGAATCTTTCTCAGGGGGTGAAAATTCCAGTTTCAAACACGTAGTACTAATGGAATATCCCAGAAAAGGCGCTTGGACGATAGGATTCCTCACTGGTACTACTGTGGATGCTAATGGTGCTGCACTATCAATAATTTACATACCCACAGCTCCAACTCCTAACAGTGGGTGGGTAGCCTTAATACCGTCTGGAGAGGTTTACTACACAGATTTATCAGTATCAAACGCTATGCGTCTGGTTCTATCAGGAGGCATTATGAGCCCAGACAAAATAGGTGAAGGAGACGGCCCCCATTCATAAACAGAAACCAATAATTAAAAAACACACAGGCCATAAATTACTAGGTTACCATGTCAACAACACCAAATATAAAATCAGAACTACCAAAACTAACTAATACAGTTAAATCACTGGCATACAAATTAGGGTTTGACGATGTACGCATAACTAGTGCGTTACCTTTCGATTATCATCGAGAGGTAACGCTGAAAAGAATTGATGCAGGTCTTATGGAAGGACTTGATTGGTACAATCGAGATAGGGTCAACCGTGGCACCAATCCAGAATCTATACTACCTGGGGCAAGATCAATAATAAGCCTTTCACTAAATTATTTTGTCGAAACACCTCAGAATAAAAATGATCATGTTCCTACGGGCAAAATAGCAAAATACGCCTGGGGACATGATTACCACAAAGTCATGGGCAAAAAATTGAAACTTTTCATAAAGGAACTAACCTCACTACTTGGGCGCAATTTTGCATCCAAATCTTATGTGGATACTGGTCCTATGTTAGACAGGTCAGTAGCCGAGAGGTCAGGGCTTGGTTGGTATGGTAAACACACCAACATAATAACTGCAGAATATGGTTCTTGGGTGTTTTTGGGTCAAATAATTACTGACCTTGAATTGTCAGAAGATCAACCTTTGAAAAAAAACTGCGGGAGTTGCCAAATCTGCATAGTGGAATGTCCAACACAAGCAATAATCGCTCCGTATGTATTGGACAACAAACGATGCATTTCGTTTCTCACAATAGAATCCAAAGGGTCCATACCAAAAGAACTTCGCGGATTAATGGGTGTTTGTGTATTTGGGTGTGACATATGTCATGATGTTTGCCCAG
>CAYUCO010000062.1:0-4679 GCA_964443385.1 uncultured Dehalococcoidia bacterium
CATCATGCGCGCTCTCTATATCTGAAGTTCCTTTCGAAGGTCCCGTTGGAGCAACCAGGGTTGGATATGTAGATGGAGATTTGGTAATAAACCCAACCTTTTCTCAAATCGAACAAAGTGATTTGGATCTGGTTGTAGCGGGAACAAAAAATGCAATAGCAATGGTCGAAGCTGGGGCTAGCGAAGTCTCAGAAGAAATCATTATACAAGCAGTCAAAAAAGCGCAAGAAACAAACGAGGAAATTATCCAGCTCCAAGAAGAGATAATTAAGGTCGCAGCCAAGAAAAAAATGGACCTTCCAGTTGAATCTCCCATGGACCCCCAGTTGATCGCAAAATTAACGGATTTGGTTGGAGACAATTTAAAAAAGACTATATTTACATCTGCTGAAAAAGGGGAGAAAGATAGCGCTATCGGAGATCTTAACTCTCAAGTCACGGCCTCTCTGAGCGAGGAATATTCAGAACAAGAAGTAGCAGAAGCGTTCGAATCATTGATGACCAACGAAGTAAGGTCTGGCATTGTATACGAAGGCAGAAGACCTGATGGCAGGAACCCTACTCAAATCAGGCCCATAGAATGTGAAACTTCATTACTCCCCAGAACACATGGTTCCGGGCTATTCACCAGAGGACAAACGCAGGTTCTATCCATTGCCACATTGGGCTCAATGGCAGAGGTGCAAAAACTAGACACCATAAGTCCAGACCATAGCAAAAGATACTTGCATCACTACAATTTCCCCCCTTATTCCGTCGGAGAGGTGAGAAGAATGGGTGGTCCTGGTCGCAGAGAAATTGGACATGGAGCCTTGGCTGAACGAGCCTTATTGCCGGTAATACCAAATGAATCTGACTTTCCTTACACAATTAGGGTGGTTTCAGAATCCGTAAGTTCAAACGGTAGCACTTCTATGGGAAGTGTTTGTGGTAGTACTTTGGCGTTGATGGACGCAGGAGTCCCTTTGAAAGCCCCTATAGCAGGTATAGCCATGGGGTTGGTCATGACTGAGGACGAAAAATACGTTATTCTCACAGACATACAAGGAGTAGAAGACCACTTAGGAGATATGGACTTTAAAGTGGCTGGTTCTAAGGACGGCATTACAGCTCTCCTAATGGACATAAAAGTTAAAGGAATAACATACGAAATAATGGAACAAGCACTAAGCCAAGCCAAAGAAGCTAGGTTATTTATATTAGAGCAAATCACCAACACCTTATCAGAACCTAGGGCAGAACTAAGTCCTTTTGCACCTAGAATGCACAGAATACGTATACCTATTGAAAAAATTGGTGCCCTGATCGGACCAGGCGGTAAAACAATACGATCCATAATAGAAGAGAGTGGAGCAACCATAAATGTAGATGACGATGGAACAGTAACAATTGGTTCCAGTAGTCAAGATTCTGCTCAGGTGGCAATAAACAAAATAGAAATGTTGACTAAAGAAGCAGAAGTTGGAGCTATATACACTGGCAAAGTAGCCAGATTAATGAGCTTTGGAGCATTTGTCGAGATACTACCAGGCAAAGATGGGCTGGTACATATAAGTGAGCTTTCAAATGAACGAGTAGCATCTGTAGAAGACGTAGTAAATGTCGGTGACGAAATTACAGTATTAGTAACAGAGATAGATTCTCAAGGGAGAATAAATCTTTCCAGACGTGCTTTACTTGGTTCATCTGAAAACGACTCTACAGGAGAACAAAACGAGAACTCCTCAGGTGGATCCAACGAGGGTGGTCGAGACAAAAGAAGGGACAATCGGCCTAGTAGATCCAACAGATAAATAAATCACTACCATAAAGTAACTTTTTAGGATTAGACATGGGAACGTTATTAAAAGTATTGGTGCACGGAGCGACAGGGAAAATGGGCACGGAAGTACTATCAGCCGTCACCAAACAAGCTGATATGACAATCGTAGCTGCTGTATCTAGTACAAACGCACCCACACACATAGAGATCCAAGGAATTGATCCAATACCTTTATCGAACAATCTAGAGAAAATGATTAAGGATCACAAACCAGATGTAATCGTTGATTTCACTAACTCAGAAGCCTCTATGAATGCATATCGTACGGCTAGTTCTATGGGTGTGGACATCGTGATTGGTAGTACGGGATTTACAAAAGAAAATCTGCTAGAAATAGAAAACCTGTCCGAGACCAATGGTACATCAGTCTTCATGGCATCTAATTTTGCTATCGGAGCAATTTTGATCATGCAAATGTCCAAGTTAGTTGGCAAATTTTTCGACTACGCTGACATAGTCGAAATGCATCATGAAGCAAAAATCGACTCACCTTCAGGAACTGCTCTGTCAATTGCCAACAAACTCTTGGAAGACAGGGACACTAGTTTCACAAGAACCAACACTGAAAAAGAGACAATTGAAGGCACAAGAGGCGGTGAAACAGGTGGAGTAACCATTCACAGTATAAGGATGCCAGGAAGAATGGCCCATCATCAAGTTGTATTGGGGACTCAAGGGCAAACACTTACGCTTAGTCACGATACAATCAATCGTGAATGCTATATGCCAGGTGTAATACTTGCAATAAGAGAGGTAGTGAAGAATAAGGGTGTTATGATAGGCTTAGAAAAATTACTTGGCTTGTAAATTTGGAGTAATAACATGGGATTCAAAGTTGCGGTAGTAGGAGCGACGGGTTTAGTAGGCGGAGAATTCTTAAAAATACTAGAACAAAGAAATTTTCCAGTGGATGAATTAATGCTATATGCATCAGACAGATCCGCTGGTAAAAAATTGTCGTTCAAAGGTGATTCCATAGAAGTTATCGAAACTGTGGATAGTTCCTTTAATAATATTGATATCGCCCTCTTCTCTGCAGGATCGGACGTTAGTAAATATTTCTCACCAATAGCGGCTAAAGCCGGCGCTGTAGTAATAGACAATAGTTCTGCATTTAGAATGGATAATGAAGTACCCCTAGTTGTACCAGAAGTAAACCCAGAAGATATACGACTTAATAAAGGAATAATAGCAAATCCAAATTGTTCTACAATACAAATGGTAGTGGCTCTAAACCCAATACACAAAATATCACCCGTGCAACGTATCGTAGTCTCAACATACCAAGCGGTATCAGGCACTGGGTCAAATGCAGTAGAAGAACTTAGGAACCAAACGTCCGACTTAATATCTGGCGAAAAGGAAATCAACCCCGCCGTATACCCTCATCAAATAGCTTTCAACGCTCTCCCGTTTGTCGAAGGTTTTTTGGATAATGACTACACAACCGAAGAATGGAAAATGGTTGAAGAAACAAGGAAAATAATGCACCAAGACTCAATGGCAATTTGCGCAACGTGCGTTAGAGTTCCAGTCTATTTCGGACATGGTGAGTCTGTAAACATAGAACTCGAGAGCCCCATGAACCCAGAGGACGCAAAACGAATACTATCAAACGCTCCTGGCGTGAGTCTATTAGACAACCCAAGTAAGGATATATATCCTTTGCCGATTGAGGCCGAAGGACAAGACGATGTATTTGTTGGTAGAATTAGAAAAGATGAGTCCCATCCAAACGGTTTAGTAATGTGGGTAGTAGCAGATAACATAAGAAAAGGTGCTGCACTAAATACGATACAGATAGCTGAAAAGATGCTCGGTCATTAATTTGTAGTTAACTAGGAGGAAAGTGATGGCAAACATAGGAAGGTTGATCACGGCTATGGTAACACCGTTTGATAGTTATGGAGAACTAGATTACCCGCAAGCCCGTAGCCTAGCCAGTTCTCTTTTGGAGTCCGGTAGCGATGGATTAGTTATATCTGGAACTACCGGTGAATCGCCTACACTGACCAAGGAAGAAAAGTTGAAGCTTTTCAAGGAAATAAAATCTGAAATTGGTAATACTGGGTCTGTCATAGCAGGCACTGGAAACTATAGCACTGCAGAAAGTATAGAAATGACTAGAGATGCAGAAAAATGTGGAGTGGATGCTGCACTGCTGGTAGTTCCATATTACAACAAACCCACTCAAGAGGGCCTTTATCAACACTTTAAAGCAATAGCCGACAACACCAACCTACCCTGTATAGTCTACAATGTTCCAGGACGAACTGGATGCAATATGTCTTCCGAAACAACAGTACGTCTGTCTGAAGTCGAAAACATAGTTGGTGTAAAAGAAGCAAGTGGTGACTTCGACCAAATAACACGCATTATAGCCCAATCAAACAGCAACTTTCGGGTTTGGAGTGGTAATGATAACGACACCTTGGGAATAATGACTATGGGTGGATACGGGATAATAAGTGTAGCCTCCCATATAGTAGGTTTACAAATAAAAAACATGATGAACCTTATACTGGACAACAAAACCGAAGAAGCAGCAGCTGAACATCTTAGATTATTCAATATCTTCAAGGATCTGTTCTTGATTGCAAACCCTATACCTGTAAAGTTCGCCTTAAACCACTCTGGATTTCGAGTTGGTGGAACTAGGCTACCTTTAACCGATCCCGACAAAGAAACTGCTGCAAAATTAGTACAAATGCTCCAAAATTATAAGGTAGACTTACCCATAAAAGTGTAATTACTCCAACATAATTATTAATATCTTTGAAACTGAATGGAGTTACAAAACAATTAACCTATCAAATCCAAATAACGCGGTATGCAATTTGGCTCTTATAGGTTAATT
>CAYUCO010000063.1:0-10791 GCA_964443385.1 uncultured Dehalococcoidia bacterium
CATCGTTCATAACAGAAAATCGGGAACATATTAACACTCTACTGACAACATTTTTCAAAAACATTACCAGAGATGAAGCGTATCACGGTGGTCAAAAACGCAATTTCAATATGGGCGCAATAAGATCTCCCGAAGAAGTCATGCAAGACCCGCACCTAGAAGATAGAGACTTCTGGGAAAAAGTCACATATCCCGAACTGAGTCTAGAATTGCTTCATCCTGGTCCAGCAGCGATATTCAATGGTTCTCCTTGGGCTATATCGAGAAGAGCCCCATTTATAGGTGAACATAACGAAGAGATACTTGCTGAAGAACTTGGTATATCCAAAGATGAATTAAACGTGTTAGCGGAATCAAGAGTATTATGAAAATAACCCGGATTAATGTCTACCAACAGAGTTACTGCAACTCGTTGTAACAAGCAACAAAATGCCCTGGTCTAATTTCTCTAAGTAGAGGTCTGGGTTCCAATCTACATTGATTTGTAGCTTTACTACATCTAGACAAGTATGGACATTGATCTGGAAGATCTATTAAATCAGGGGGACTGCCGGGAATTTGTTGTAAGTTTCTATCTGGTTGATCTAGTCTAGGTATGGTTTGTAAAAGAGCATCAGTGTAAGGGTGATAGGGTTTATTGAAAAGATCTATAGTACTCGAGTATTCAACTATTGAACCAGCATACATTACTGCCACAAACTCAGCTAACTGAGCTATTACGCCCATATCGTGTGTAATCAACACAATCGATGACTGTTTTTCGGAAATAAGTCGTCTTAGCCTATCTAATACATCAGCCTGCAGTGTTACGTCAAGGTTTGACGTTATTTCGTCGGCAATAAGCATTCTTGGCTGCCAAGCCATAGACATAGCTATCATTACTCGCTGAATTTGTCCTCCACTCAGTTGAAATGGATACAATTTTAAGGTCTCTGATGGAGACGGGATGTCGAATTCAGCCAATAATTGCAAAGATATATCTTTTGCATCTCTTTTAGACATAGAACTATGAGCTTGTAATACTTCTTGCATATGAGTCTCAATATTCACCAGAGGGTTTAACGCACTCAAGGGTTCTTGGAATATCATAGCCATATCCTTACCTCGGACTTGGCGCAATTCCTCGTAATTTAGTTCTAGCACATTTAATTTTTCGAAATGCACTGATCCGCTTTTAATCACACCTGGTTCAGGCAAGAGCCTCATAATAGATAGCGCCGTTGCTGATTTGCCAGATCCACTTTCGCCAACAACCCCCAATATGCTTTTTTCATACAAGCTAAGGTTTATTCCATTAACAGCCTTTACTTCGCCTTCTTTTGTATAGAAAGAGGTATATAGATTCTCTATACCCATTATTATATTTCTACCACTTTCCAATTTGACCACTCTTTCTTATACCAATTCTAGTCACATTACTTGACATAACATATATAGGGCGAAGTTATGTGTCGGGTATTTAATCTACACCTCTACCAAAGATAGCTCTTCCCGTCCCGTCATGCGTATTATAGATCCAACCAGATTATCAAACCCCCATCTTTTATATGCTGATACTGGTATGGCATTATTGTCTGTGTATATGTCACTGTCTCCAAAACTATATTCGTGTATGTTCTTAGTTAATAAATCTATTTTATTCAGAACCAACAAGGTTGGCTTGCCCTCCAATTGAAGATCCACCAATAAATCATTAACTACTTTTGCGTGTTCCGAGGCATTTTTGTGAGTAATATCTACCACATGTAATATTACGTCTGATTCCGTTAATTCTTCTAATGTGGCTCGAAATGCGGCAATCAAAGTAGTAGGTAATTTTTGAATGAAACCAACTGTGTCTGTTAACAAAAATGGCTTTTGTCCTGGAAACGATATACGCCGAGTCACAGGATCAAGCGTAGAAAACATTTTATCCTCAGCCAAAACAGTGGATTTAGCCAGACTATTCAACAAAGTGCTCTTTCCTGCATTGGTATATCCAACTAATGATATTACAGGCATGCCCTCTTTGCGTCTCTTCTGTTTATAAAGTGATCTATGCTTTCTGACTCTTTCCAAATCATTCTTCAATTTCTGAATTTTGGTCCTTATTATACGTCTGTCAGTTTCTAACTGAGTTTCACCTGGCCCCCTAGTACCTATTCCTCCACCCAGTCTCTCTAAATGAGACCACTGACCTATCAGACGAGGCAATAGATATTCGTGTTGAGCTAACTCAACTTGTAGTCTGCCTTCATGTGTTTGCGCTCGTAAAGCAAACACATCCAAAATAAGAGCTGTGCGATCTATGACCTTAATATCTAATGATTGTTCCAAGTTTCTTTGTTGGGTGGGAGTAAGTTCACCATCGAATATAACCATATCCGCCCGGACATCACGAGACAACCTATGTATCTCTTCTAATTTACCTTTACCTACATAATAATGAGTGTGTTTGTCTAGACGCTGGGAAATAGATCCAACGACCTCTGCGCCAGCAGATTCAGTTAAAACTGCTAACTCTTCCAACGAATCCTCCAAGTTCCAAACTTCGCTGGAACCTTTGAGCTCTACTCCGACCAGTAGAGCTTTTTCGGGACTAATACCGTAGAAAGATGTATTCCTAATAACTTTCTACCTCCTATAAACTAAACGCATGTGCGTGTTTTATGACGGATCCGGGATTTTCCACGATTCGAGCCTAGCTAAACCTTTATCCAATTGTTTGTCATCTATAGTCAAAGATAATCGTATATACCCTTCTCCATATTTACCATAACCAGCACCAGGAGTTACAACTATATCTTTTTCCTCTATTAAAAGTGATGAGAAAGGTCCAGATTTCCAGCCGTCAGGAAGTTTGGCCCAAACATACAAACTTGCTTTCGGGACCGAAACTTTCAGGCCTATTTTTGTGAGAGTTTTAATGACTTTATCTCGTCTAGACTGATATATATCATTGTGCTCATCTATAGCGTTCTGAGGACCCTCCAAAGCTTCAATAGCAGCGTATTGAATAGCTTGTGGTATACCAGAATCCAAATTGGACTTAATAACCATTAGGGCATTTATCATGTCAGGATTACCTACAGCCATTCCTATACGCCAGCCAGTCATGTTATAACTCTTAGATAGAGAGTGGAATTCGACACCCACTTCTTTCGCACCTGGTATTTCCAAAAAGCTCATTGGTTTATACCCATCATAGGAAACTTCTGTATACGGAGCGTCGTGAAGAACTGGTACATCATGTTTTCTTGCAAAAGCCACCACTTCCTCAAAAAACTCTCCTCCAGCTATGGCACCTGTGGGGTTATTAGGATAATTCAGCCATAGAGCCTTAGCTTTGTCCGCAACGGCATCCGGTATTGCATTAAAATCAGGCAGCCAACCATTTTCCTCTAATAGTGGCATCCAATGGCATTCTCCACCTGCGAATAAAGTGCCTATGGAATATACCGGATATCCAGGATCAGGGACTAGGGCCACATCACCTGGATCTATAAAGCAAAATGCGGCGTGACCTATGCCCTCTTTTGCACCAATAAGAGGTAAAACTTCTTTACTTGGATCTAACTCAACATTAAACCGTTTGTGGTACCAATCAGCTATAGATTGCCGTAATTCTGGTAAACCTTCAGATTCCGGATATCTATGATTCGGAGGATCCTGACTCGCTTCTTGAAGTCTATTTAGAATATTCGCCGGAGTTGGTATATCCGGATCACCTATAGCAAACGTAACTACATCTGCGCCTTCAGCTCTTTTTTGCGCGATTTTTCTACTTATCTCAACGAATAAATATGGCGGTATCTCTGCAATTCTTCTAGAAAACTTCATTCTTGTGTCCTCCTTTGGAAATTTCTCTAATTTGTTAATATTTCGGTAATTACATCTTCCAATTTGGTTTTTACTGTATTCTCAAACATTCTTAATGCTAACGGCAATTCAAGATCAACCTCTATGGCATCAGATCCCACAAACAATTTACCATCGATTTTTCCTGACATGACACCAGTAATGTCTAGATGAAACTCAAATTGATCACCATTCCAATTGTGAATCAAGTCTACGCTTTGTCTAGTAGACGATGCTATTCCACTGATTTTAGATTCCAACAACGGAATATTATTTTTGACGTTTTGCAAAGCTTCAGCTTTTCCAAGATCGTGTTTAATAGAAGTTTTCAACGAGTCAGCTCCCCTCTAAAAACCTCTTTAACTGGGCCTTCCATATAAATTGCATTGTCATTATTCCATCTGATTTTAATCGAACCACCTGGCAATGCAATATCTATATCACTATCCATATAGTCATGAAGGGAACTGACAGCGGCTATGGCGCAGGCACCAGTTCCACAAGCAAGTGTTTCTCCCGCCCCTCGTTCCCAAACCCTGGCCTTAACGGATCCTTTTGTTAAAACATTTACTATAGAAAAGTTTACTTTATTAGGAAATAATGTGTGATTCTCTACTTTAGGCCCTATCACATCTAGTGGAAATTCCTCCACTGGCATCTCAATAAACGCTATAGCATGCGGGTTCCCCATAGAAACAAAACTAAGTTCCAATGCATACCCGTCAATTTCTACAGGGAAATCCAATACAGGTCCAGGAGACATATCATCTGAAAGCGTAACAGGTATACGTTCAGGAATAAATTCAGGCTGTCCCATATTCACTATAGCTTGTACGACTTCTCCAGAACTCCAAATGGGTTGTATAGTCTTAACACCGTCTATTGTTTCAACATTTAATGAAGATTTATCTACTATTGGGAATCCATTTTCAAAACAATATTTAGCTACACACCTTATACCATTACCACACATTTCTGCTTCCGATCCATCAGGATTAAACATTCTCATTCGAACGTCTGCCATTGTTGAATTCACTAACACCAGAAGGCCATCTCCACCGATACCTACGTGCCTATCCAATATTGACAATGCTAAAGCGGACCAGTCCATATCGGCATCACGACCATCGATTACCACATAGTCATTTCCTGCTCCGTGCATTTTCGTGAATTCCATTATCGCTCCCTCTAAATAACGTTTAACACCATCAAATAGATTTTACACAGCCAAATCAAATTTAGACAAGTGCCGTTCGATTTTAAATTTTATATCGCTCATGAAATGTACATCACTAACATCAACCCAATTTATGTTCCTGGATTTTGGCCTTAGCCAAGTGTATTGTTGCCTAGCAAATCTATGAGTCAAACTTTTTATTTTCGACACTACGCTTTCCAATGCATCTTGACCTTTTATATAAGAGGCAATTTCTCTATATCCTAAACTAGACATAGATGAAAGGTCCTCTGTAAAGCCCATATCCAATAATTTCCTAACCTCTTCAGGCCAACCATGCACTATCATGGCATCAATTCTGGCATCTATCCGACTATATAGGTGCTCTCTATCCATATATAAACCTATTACAATCTCGTCGTAAGAAGTTGATTCTCGCTGCCTTGTCTCTGAAAATGGCTTGCCGATTTCATTACTCACCTCCAAAGCCCTAATAACTCTCCTAATATTCCTATAATCTATTTTGCTCGCGGAAACAGGATCTCTTAGGTTTAATTCCTCCCATAGCGCCTTACTCCCTTCTTCTTCGGCTTTCTTAATCATATCTGCTCTGAAAGAAGGATTGGGTGGTACTGCAGGTGTACGATAACCATCTATCAACCCGAAGATGTACTGACCCGTTCCGCCTGTTATTAAAGGCAATTGCCCTGACTCATCTATGGTAATGATAGATTGACGTGCATCAGCCAAAAATCTAGCAACATTGTATTCTTCATTGGGGTCTACAACATCAAATAAATAGTGATCCACTATCTCCATGTCTGCTTTCGAGGGTTTGGCAGTTCCTATATCCATGTATTTATAGACTTGCCTACTATCTGCGTTAACAATAGCCCCATTGAACAGCTGGGCTATATCCATTGCTACTTTGCTCTTACCAATTGATGTTGGCCCAACAATAACTACTATTGGAACAATTGGTGTATTTTTTTCAAAATCAGATGAATTTTCCATCTAAATTCGTGCACATTAAAGTGGAGCAACTTCCCCAGCTCTGTCTATTATATCTTGAAATTTCTGTGCGTCTAAGCTTGCCCCGCCTACGAGCGCGCCGTTAATATTTGCCTGACTAAGATAATCTTTAACATTATCAGCAGTAACACTGCCTCCATATAATAAAGTTATATTGTCAGCAAAGGGATTATCGTATATAGCAGCCAGT
This sequence comes from uncultured Dehalococcoidia bacterium, assembly GCA_964443385.1. Taxonomy (GTDB): domain Bacteria; phylum Chloroflexota; class Dehalococcoidia; order Lucifugimonadales; family UBA2985; genus VFHP01. Next base: position 6,237 of record CAYUCO010000063.1, read on the forward strand.
TTTGATCTTATAAATCGCATTATATCTTCAGCTATATCAGACGTGGCTGCCTTGCCAGTCCCTATAGCCCAAACCGGTTCATATGCCACAACCAAATTCACGGTTTTCTCTATACCATTTAAGGATTCCTCCAATTGTGCACCCACCACATGCTCTGCATCACCATTTTCACGTTCATCCAAATTCTCACCCACGCACAAAATTGGAGTTAATTCATGCTCTATTACCGAACGAAGTTTCTTGTTCACTATCTCATTTGTGTCTCCAAAAAACTGTCTCCTCTCCGAATGACCTATAATTACATATTCACAAAAATCTGACAGCATACCGGAGGCAACTTCTCCTGTATAGGCACCTTTTTCTTCGAAGTAGACATTCTGTGCACCTACCTTAATAGGCTTACCTTTTAACAGGTTGCTAATTTCTTGAAGGTAGACAAATGGAGGGCATATGACTGTTTCTACATGTGCATCATTATTGATAGAAGACAGTAGATCTCTAGTGAGTTGCTGTGCCTCGCTCAAATTAGTGTTCATCTTCCAATTAGCAGCTATTAATGTCTTCATCAACTGATCCCTCCTAAACAGATTTGTTTATTACTTTGTTTTACCTTGTGACGCAACATTTTCCATAGCCTTCTTGATCTCCTCTTGATCTCCTAGAAACTTCCGCTCTAAGACTTCAAACTTATCGCTAAACTTGTACAAGATTGGTACTCCGGTCGGGATATTGAGATTTACAATTTCCTCTTCCGATATATCTTCCAAGTATTTTATAAGTGCCCTAATGCTATTACCATGCGCTACAACAATTATCTTCTTTCCACTCACAATAGAAGGAATTATTTCTGTTTCCCAATAAGGAACTACCCGTTCCACTGTATCCTTCAAAGATTCTACGTTGGGTAGTTTTTCCAGTTCACTATATCTAGGGTCGTTAGCAGGATGTCTCTTGTCTTTATCGCTCAATGGAGGTGGAGGAATAGAATAGCTTCTCCTCCAAATAAGGACTTGCTCTTCTCCATGAACAGAAGCAGTCTCAGCTTTGTTAAGTCCCTGTAAATCCCCATAATGCCTTTCATTTAGACGCCAAGAGCGATTCACAGGAATCCACATGATATCCATGTCATCCAACACTGTCCATAAAGTTCTTATAGCGCGTTTCAAAACCGATGTATAAGCCATATCGAATACAAATCCCTGCTTCATCAATTCTTGTGCAGCGTTTTTGGCCTCTAAGACTCCTTTATCGGTCAAGTCTACATCTGCCCAACCAGTGAAGCGATTTGCTAAATTCCATACACTCTCGCCATGTCGAATCAACACTATCTCATACATATATACCCCTCAGGACCAATTTACTTATCCAGCAGAGAGACTATACCTGGCAATTGTTTGCCTTCCAAAAATTCCAAGGTTGCTCCTCCTCCAGTGGATACATGTGTAATTCTATCTCCTATACCTAAAGAATCTACAGCTTCTGCAGTAGAACCACCACCCAACACTGTAGTAACACCTTTTAAACTACCTAAAGTAGCTGCTAATTCCACAGTGCCTTTGCTAAATTTCTTAAATTCAAAAACTCCCATTGGACCATTCCAAAGTACGGTTTTTGCAGCGGATACTTCTGATTTAAACAAGTCCAACGTCTTATGTCCTATGTCCATGATATACCATTCGTTTGGAATTTCATCTATATCCACAGTTAATCTTTCTGCATCCGGACCAAAAAAGTTGGCAACAACAACATCTTTCGGAATTATCAATCTTATGCCATTCTGTGAGGCTTTAAGCATCAGAGATGTAGCAAGTTGTAGCTTATCATCCTCAACCATAGAGTTACCGATATTGAATCCTTGTGCCTTCAGAAAAGTTCCAGCCATACCACCACCAATGAGCAGTGCATCTACTTTATCTAAAAAGTTTTCTATCACACCTATCTTGTCACTTATTTTTGCTCCACCCAAAATCAATACGAGAGGGTTTTCAGGAGATTCGGTCAACTGAGTTAAAATATCGATTTCTTTATCCATAAGCAACCCGGAAACAGAAGGCAGAAAATGCGTAATCCCTTCAGTAGAGGCATGTGCTCTATGAGAGACTCCAAAACCGTCTTGAACAAACAAATCTGCTAAAGATCCAATAGCCTTGGAGAAATCAGGATCATTAGATTCCTCTCCAGTATTGAACCGGAGATTTTCAATCATCAATACATCCCCAGGATCCATTAGACGTACTTTGGTATTAATATCATCAATATCTGAACCTTCAACGTATATCACGTTTTGGTCCAAAAGTGTGGCCAGATGTATCGCTATAGGTTTCATTCTTAGACTTTCAACCACTTTCCCTCCGGGCCTACCCAGATGAGAACACAGTATCACCTTAGCATTATGCTCTTGTAGATACCTGATAGTAGGTATAGAGGCCTTTATTCTAGAATCGTCAGCTATACCACCACCATGCATTTCAACATTAAAATCTACTCTTACAAGAACAGTTTTGAAGTCGACATCTATATCAAGTACGCTTCTTTTTTGCATAACACCTCTTTTATAGGTATGTCAGTCATATCCTAGATGGACAATATATTAGTTATATCCTCTAGCTGGCTGCTAAATTCATCAGGTAATTTTAGTTTGTTTAAGGAATCCAAGGCTTGGTCTTTAATTTCTATCAATCTTTGTTCTGAATACTCCTTTGCTCCTAAAACATCCAGTACATCAATCACTTTATTTATATCTTCAGGATCAATAACTCTTTTAAAATACACGTCTCCAAGAATATGCTTTTCAGAACCTTTTGCATTCTTTAAGGCAAAAATTATTGGCAAGGATTTCTTTTTGTTTAGCACTTCATCTGAGAGGTACGAATCATCACTTTTGGTGTTCCAAAGAGAAAAAATATCGTCTCGAATCTGTGTTGCAACAGCTACTTTCCTACCGAAATCAGAAATGATGTCTACCTGCTCTAAAGAGGCATTGGCTGAGATTGCTCCTAATTTAAGAGCACAACTCATTAGAGAAGCAGATTTCATTTCTACCATATTTAAATATGCAACTTCCGATATATCCACCCTTTCTCTGTAGGTCAGATCCATGTATTCGCCTTCACATATGTCTATGCAAGCTGAGTCCAATGCTTCTATCAATGTCAAGACTTGGTCTGGTGCTAACCCTTTATTCCTTTGATTCAATAAGGTTAGGCGTGCCAGAGCATGCATTCCATCTCCTGCATTAATGCTTTGTGCAGGTCCCCAAACCCACCAAAGACTCGAGCGGTTATTCCGACTCGGAATACCATCTTGAAGATCTTGATGGATAAGAGAGTAATTGTTCACAAGTTCTACTGCACAGGCAGATGACATAGCATTATTAGTGGATCCTCCAAATGCTTCGGAAACAAGTAGGCACATAGAAGCATATTTCCTTGGCAAATGCACTCCTGAAGACATCTTCTCGCCTTGTTCGTCTATCCAACCCATTTGGTAACTCATCATGTTGTACAAAGGAATATCTTTACCTTGAAATACAGCCTTAAGGTTTTTCTCTATATCTTCTTCGTAACGCGCTAACATTGTTGTTAAATTCATACGCTAACTAACTCCCACTCTCAGTTCAATTCAACCACTTTACTTATTTTTTCCGATGACAATACACCCTGTCTTATTAAATTTGGAGGAGTTGAAGTCAAATCCAATATAGTAGAGGCGCCTTGCATCGGGCAGACACCTCCATCCAGAATCATATCAATGTTGTGCCCAATCTGTTTTTCAACAATAGAAGCATCAGTTGGGTCCACTCCTTGTGAAATATTGGCACTTGTACCTGCCAGAGGTATTCCTGTTAATTTTATTAATTCCAATGCTAATCGATGATTAGGCATTCTAACAGCGACCGTATCATTGCCCGATGTCAGGATATCCGATATCGATTTGTGTTTTTTTAGCACTAATGTTAATGGACCAGGCCAAAATGCCTCTATCAAGTTTCGTACATCTTTATTGACATCAATCGCGACCTTATCCAAGTCTGAGGGATCAGCTAGCAGTATGGGCAAAGCCATAGTTTTGGGTCTTCCTTTGGCGGCAAACACTTTTCCTATGGCATTTTCATCAAAGACGTTTGCACCTAAGGCATATAAAGTGTCAGTTGGGAAGGCTACTAACCCCCCATTTCTTAATATACAAGAGGCTTTCTTCAACTCCGTTATCATCCCGCTGTTGTCTTGATTATCAATGGTCATTTTCTTGACTGAGTATAGCACAGATGCTAATGTGTGGGCATAAATTCATTGGAGTACAATGATACAACTTTCAATATTGACTGAAGAATTTTACAGGTTCAATTCAGTCGAATCCATTTTAAAGGCGACAGAATGACCAAAGCAAGAAATGAACTCTCCAAAAGTGGTGAATCAATCCTAATAATCGACTTTGGTTCCCAATATAGCCAATTGATAGCCCGAAGAGTTAGAGAGGCCAAAGTCTATTGTGAAATTGTACCCCATGATGTCTCTCAAGAAACAATATCATATCTAGCTCCTAAGGGAGTAAT
>CAYUCO010000064.1:0-4794 GCA_964443385.1 uncultured Dehalococcoidia bacterium
TAAATCTAGTCTGTCTTTCTTTTTCAACGTCTGGAGTACCACACACGACATTGTATCCCCATAGTAACTTTTCACCTTCAAGCTCTGCTTCTTCTGCCATGTGTCGTTTTATTTGGTTAAGTTTTTCGTTTGTAAGTCGTGCTTTCATGGGTACATTGTACTACAAGGTGACGATAACAATAGTGACTTATTTTTGTGTTATTACAGTAGTTTGTAGGATTTTATAAAGTGGCACTAGATCAGGAGAGAAAGAATCAAGGCTATAAAAATACTCACAATGGTAGCAACTGTAAGACCTATACTTTTACGGGCATTACCTTTGGTATAAAAAAACCAAAGCAGTAAATTAAAACCTATTAAAACGACGCTAATAAAATAGAATTTAATAAGCATAGATATATATTACTACTTTCTAATACTGGAGTAATTATAACACTTTATGTTTTTTTATCCGATGAAACTAGATAGCACAGTTCCACAAACCGAGTTTTTGTGATTTAGCCTGGTCCTCTATTAAAAGATAATGATTTTTACGGGTACTTTTTCCTTCTGTATAAACCCGTGCATATCCACCTTCAAGTAACAGTACCCCAAAATCCCTACCATCAACTTCTATATATGAAAGCAAACGATCATAATATCCGCGTCGATCGGACAAAGCATCTGCAATCAACTTTACCTCTTTGTTTTCAAGGATATCTTTGGCAAATATGGTAGCTTTGTCCCCCCATAGATCAAGACATTCAATGTCAGTTATCCCATTGTATTCATCTGCTTTATTTGAAGAGAAGGTCTCAGGCGTATCAATCCCTAATATACGCACCCTGTCCGTTTTACCAGATTCGAGCAGAACATCGAGTGTGTCTCCATCTACCACTCTAGAAACTGTTGCTGTTTCAGTTGTATCAGTCGGCATATGAACTGGCGTCCAAGTTGGCTGGGGTGTCCATGTCGCAGGTTTGGCGGTTGGATTTGATGAGCATCCTGATACTATTGTTAGTATTACCAGTATAAATATCACCGAACGCATCGATGCCTCCAGTAGTCAAATATAGTGTGACACTAAATAAAAACCATTTAGTTTAACGAGAATTCGTTATATTTTTCTTCCAAAATACTAGCGAAATCTATGCATATACTCGATTCTTTGCAACTGATAAATACATTTTTCCTGTGAATGACAGTATAAGAGTAGCCTTCTTTAGATAAAATATCGTAAGTTATTGATGCAATTATTGACGGCTCAGTTATAAGATTATCAAATACCAGTACTTCTATAGTATCTTTTTCATCTAACGTTGTTACTCCTACATAGCTGTTCTTAAGACCATCTAAATTCCATTTATGAGTAGATTCTCTATTTACAGAGAGGCCACTTAATAAAAAATGATTAAGGTCGATCTTTTTTGAATCATCGTTAATTTTGGGTTCCAAAGTCGGAGTAGGGTTGTCAATTGAAGCGAATATTTCACCAAAACTGTCTGCAGTCTTTTGCAACTCTTCAGATACGGTTAATGCACTTTGTAGAGCATCATCCATCGCTTCTAACCCTACTGGGGTTGGGATAATGATTGGGGTGGGTGCATCGGTTTTTGGCTGAACAATCTGGTTTTGTTCCGGGAATTCAATAGAGGTATTGAATTCTGTGTTAACGTTGATTTCTTCTGCTTCTACAGAGACTTCAGTTGGTCCACATGAACACAACAATATCAATAATGCCAAAGTATAGGAGAACGTATGGCGTTGGAGATGCATACTAGATCTTGATTTATATCTAATGGCAAAAATATTCATATATACACATTACCAAAAATACAAAATCTTAAAAACCAAATAGATATAAAAATTTGAATTAGGTTTCCTTCACATATATATATTGTGCTACAATTGACGTTCGCAATAGCATTTTATATAGCAGAAAAGGAAACAAAGGATGTCTTTATCTAGAAAACTTTTAACAATGACGCTTAGCTTAACTCTATTTGGTATGGTTGCCTGCGGCGGCGGAGATTCTGCCCCTGCACCTGCAACGTCAGCCCCGGCAACGTCAGCCCCGGCTCCTACCGCCGTTCCAACTGCAACTACAGAAGCAGTACCCGATCCAACCGAAGCTCCGGAACCAACTCCAGTGCCGCCAACGGCTACATCGGCTCCAATAGCCACAGTAGAGCCTACGGCAGCGCCGGTTCCAGTTCCTACAACAAAGCCAGTACCTGATCCTACTGAGGCTCCAAAACCCACTCCGGTGCCGCCAACAGCTACTCCGGTGCCACCAACAGCCACACCAATGCCTACGGCAACACCGATTCCTTTGCCAGACAGTGGACTTTTTACTAGTTTCTCAGCATGTGGTTGGGATTCAAGTTATGCGATCGAAAACGGCTCACTGTTTCTTTCATCCAGTGACACCCCAGGGAGCAAGTCTGTTAAAAGTTTAAACCTCGATTTCTTACCTGCTTTGACAGGAAAGACAGGGAATGACGTTAAGAACCAGTCCTTAGGGTTCTCTTACCATGAATATTCCAGCACGGAACTAAATACAGATAAAAATACACATATTGTGACTATACCTGCAGCAAAAACACCATTCAAATTGGATCTAAACATAGCTGTATCAGGGGAAGGATCAGATGGTAACGCATGTTCCACTACAATAAAGGAACAGTTCACACGTAGCGATGATTATTATCCAAGTTCCACATTGTCCATTCCTGATAATGCTGTTCCTAACAAGGAAAAGTACAAACCATTTTCAATGCCTGCACCTACAGCTCAAGGTTTAGCTTTAGCTACATCACAAAGTAACTTTAACGGCCCTTATGAAAAAGTCCGTGTGAATAATATAAATGATTACTTAATAAAGAAGGCTCCGCGAACTCTGAGGGTAGGTATTTTTGGAGAAGTGGAGTCTAAAGATTACGAAACGGTTCGTGATTTTATTGAGGTTGCAGCTGTGGTGGCTCCGAATTTGGATATAGCATGGGCAACTGATATTTCAGAGGTGACGTTGGCTGTACATTTAGTCAATTGCACTACTCTCATAAACGAGAATGCTGACCAGCATTGTAACGTTTCAGGCCCATCCGGTCTATTTTCGGACCAGTGGGGTTCGAATAATCTTACATCAGGATGGGGTTACATTCGGGTATCATTTCAACCATATGGAAACCGACACACCTTGACGCATGAGCTTGGTCATTCTCTGGGTCTTTGGCACTCGGCAGTTGCTAATACCAGTATGGGGCCACCAGACAGCCAAACTGGTTACTTGGCAGCGCATGATTTAATGACGATCGCGCTAATAGATAACTCTGCTGTCACATCAGGTCAGACCCGTGAAGCAGCTAGATCTGCACTTAGTATTGCAGACGCTGAATTACAGGGTTTCATTAGCGATACATCTACTTTGTCAAATACACCTGATTCGGTCTGGGTTGACCTGGCCAAACTTCTTAAGACTCAATACGATGCCGCAAGGTAGCCACAAATAATTGGCTGGATTGTAGACAGAATAATACGAACTAGAGCCCTCTCAAATTAACGAGAGGGCTCTAGTTTTTGGCTTGTACACCGATTTATCTTACGCCATTTATTTTATTACCAGATCAAGCTAGAGTAGGAATAGCACGGCATTTACAAATCAAGTAATATAGGTCCATGATTAGATATATTGCCTTGTTGACGGCTACATTGTTGTTAACCTTCTCATGTTTAAATGATTCTGACAAGGACACTGCTCCTGCTCCAACTGGAACTTCAATAGACCAAGTAGATCCTTCTATATCAATGTCTGAGCCACCTGATCTGTCTATAGACCAACTAGATCCATCAATATCAATGTCTGAGCCACCTGACCTGTCTATAGACCAACTAGATCCACCAATATCAATGTCTGAGCCACCTGACCTGTCTATAGACCAAGTGGCTCCACCTATATCAACACCTGAGCGAACTGAGACTTCAATACCTGTGGCAGATATTGAATCCTCTTCATTGCAAGATCCAAATGTGGACAGATGGTTTCCGGGGGTTTATCTTCCCCGCCACTGTGATATTTATATTCCGGCTACCGCAGAAGAAAGACTCCGAGATACCGATTCCCAAAATGAGTCAGAATTTGTATCCATTGCAGATGCAGAGGTATATGGATGTGAAGCTGATTTGATGATGGAAATGAAGATGAATGCTGAAGTCATTCGTCTTCCCCAGTCGTCTGAGGATCTATATGGTGTAAGCCAATACCTTAGGGTCTTCCGTCTTCTGGACCGTAATCCTACTACTGGTCAATTTGGACTATGGGGACAATGGATTGGAGATGACCGTGCTCTGCCAGATGGTCCATTTAACTCGATAGAGGGAGGCCTTTTTATCCACGATAAAATGGGGAGGAGTAAATTCCCCAAGTACATGGCTTCTGCTGCGACACATTTATATTCTCCCCAGAGCGATACTGGAGGTGGATGGGGTTTCTACGAAGTATGTATTGATTGCCACATGCTAGGTAGGGTGACTTTGTCCAATCGAGTTATAGTGCCACCGAATCTTATATCCTTCGATGAAGACCAAGATACCCATGATGAAGAAGGAGGGGTGTGTGTGGGGACTTCTTGGGTAGCATTGCCAATTTTCGGCGGACTACCTCGGGTTGATGAGCAAGATTGGGGTACTGATGTGGGCAAGTTAACCTGGACATTTATGATGGAGGCAGCGAACTTTAGCGGTCCACTCATTGCTTACGTTCCTGAACATTGGTCTAGGCGTTTGGATCGCTGGAACTCTATACATATACTTAAT
>CAYUCO010000065.1:0-15502 GCA_964443385.1 uncultured Dehalococcoidia bacterium
CGAAACCACTAGCTATCAAGAGGCAATAAATAAGGGTGCATTAGCATTTTTTGGTGACAAATATGGCAATGATGTTAGGGTGGTATCAATTGATTCTGGTAACAATGGGACATTTAGTCTGGAAGTTTGTGGTGGCACACATGTGAGATACACAGGAGATATAGGTTACTGTCATATTGTATCAGAGACCGGTATAGGATCAGGAATAAGACGTATAGAGGCTCTAACTGGGAGAGCAGCTGAAGACGCCATGTTAGGTCAAAAAAGGATTGTAGAAGCTGTGTCTAAGAGGATACAGGCTGCTCCACAAGAAATAGTTAACAGATTGGATGATTTTGTCTCTACATTTCAATTGACCAGCAGAAGAATCAACGAACTAGAGAGACAACTTCTGAAAAATGATTTGAGTGCTTTAGTTAGAACGACTATAGGAGAATCCACGCTAATAAAAGGAGAACTTGTAGTATCTTCAGCTGATTTACTTCGAGAGGCTGGTGACTGGATAAAGAATGAAATAGAAAGCGGTATTATTGTTTTAGGTGCTATTTTGAATGATAGACCATCTCTATTGGTAATGGCTACCCAAGATCTGGTTAGTAAAGGTTTTAATTCGGGTGATGTGATTAAGGAAGCTGCCACAATAGTAGGCGGTGGAGGTGGTGGTCGGCCTGATATAGCACAGGCCGGTGGCAAACAACCAGGGAAATTAAAAGCAGCACTTGATTACGCAGAAGAGAAGATATCCTTATGGCTCAAGACTCTGTAAGACTTCTTGGTTTGGATGTTGGAGAAAAGCGGATCGGCGTTGCTGTAGCATATCCGGACGGTATAGTAGTTCGACCACTTGCTGCGATTAACAGATCTTCTATATCTTATGACACAGATAAAGTCGTTTCCCTAATAAACGAATACAACGTCGAGTTGGTAGTAGTTGGATTACCAATTAGTTTGAACGGGAAATTGAGTCATCAGGCAAAGTTAGTCAAAGAATTTACCCGATGTTTGACTGATGCCTCGCCTGTTAGAGTTAAATCACACGATGAAAGATTTTCAACTGTAGAAGCAAATAGATTGTTGATTGATGCGGGTCAGAAGCCTTCCAGAAACAAAGGTCTTTTGGATTCCGCCTCAGCTGCAGTCATACTCCAATCCTACCTAGAGTCTACTAGATTCAGAAGTTAATAATTATTGATGGTAGATTGATTATGCTGGTATACTCCAGTGAAATTAAAGCTGTTAGCGAGTTCTTGATTAATGATAAAGACGATTTTTCTGCTAGGACATCCGGTTGGCCACTCTATTTCACCAATATTTCAACAAGTAGCCTTGGATTACTATAATTTACCAATAGTTTATAAACCGATCGATGTATTACCGGACAAATTAGCGGAAACCATAGATTTATTAAGACAGGAAGATTTCGTCGGAGCTAATGTTACTGTTCCTCATAAAGAAACAGTTTTCGATTTGTTAGATGAAGTAGATGACATTGCTAGAGTTGTTGGTGCCGTTAATACTATTGAGAACCAATCTGGTAAACTTATCGGCCATAATACAGATGTAGATGGTTTTATAATGTCTTTAAAAAAAAATGCAACATTTAACCCATATGGGAAAAAATGTGTAGTAATTGGAGCAGGTGGAAGCGCAAGAGCGGTCATAACAGGTTTACTCGGTGTTGGAGTAGCCCACATAGCAATATTCAACCGAACATTTTTAAGGGCTGCAAATCTCGCGAATACAATGAACCCTGAAGGAAACAAAATACAAGCTATTGATATGCAGGAAATTAATCTCTTCGAAAGATTTGTTCAAGAAGCTGATTTGGTAGTTAATTGTACATCAATAGGTATGAAAGGCGGACCGGATCCTGAAAAAACACCTGTGCCTGTAGATATTATATCTGCGAAATCTTTGATCACAGATCTGGTCTACAACCCTGAACAGACTTCACTAATAAGAGGGGCTAGTAAAGCTGGTGCTAATGTTTTGACGGGATTATCTATGTTAGTCTACCAAGGGGCCATATCATTTGAGATATGGACTGGTAAGAAGGCACCAGTAGATCAAATGTTTTTCGCAGCCAAAGTCGCTATTAATAAACAGGCTGAATAGAATCTATTATTGCATTCGAATAATTATATAATTGATGCTGCTAAAATTTTAGGCATGCAATATATATTGCCTTTACTCAATTGTAAATAGTAGGATTAATCAGGGTATAATGGTTTAATTGGTGATCAGAATTTGTCTCAAATTTGTTGATGAGACGTATTGAACGGATATGAGGAGATGTGTTAAATGCTAAGGTTTCTCACTGCAGGCGAATCACACGGAAAAAGTTTAACTACTATAATTGAAGGTATTCCTGCCGGATTAGAAATTACGGAGGAATATATAGAAAAGGATATGGCACGCCGGCAAATAGGATATGGTAGAGGCGGCAGAATGCAGATAGAAAAAGACCGTGCTGAAATCTTGTCTGGTGTGAGGCATGGCTTGACTTTAGGTTCTCCAATTACCATGTTGATAATAAACAGGGATTGGTCCACAGGAAAAGGACCAGACGGAGTTCCTTGGATGGATGAGATGAATGTTGCTCCCTCAGATGTGCCATTCGAACCCATTACTCATATAAGACCAGGCCACGCGGATACTCCTGGAGTCACTAAGTATATGCAATCTGATGCCCGTAATATTTTGGAGCGTTCAAGCGCTAGAGAGTTTGCAGCTAGAGTGGCAGCTGGCGCAGTGGCGAAACGATTTTTGGAAGAATTCGGTATAAGTGTCCATGGCCATGTATTGTCTATTGGTGGTATTCACTCCAACTCATCTGGCGATGTTGATTGGGCAAAGTTAGAGGAATCACCATACCATAAAGAAAATACGGAAGGGTCCAAGATATCAGCAGTTAGATGTGCAGATCCTGTAGCGGCTGATCTAATGATAAAAGAAATTGATAAAGCCAGAGAATCAGGAGATAGCTTGGGTGGCAGAATAGAGATTATCGCCACAGGTGCACCAATTGGTTTGGGTAGTCATATACAATGGGATAGAAAGTTAACTACTAAATTAGCGGGAGCTATTATGAGTATGAATGCGGTCAAAGGAGTTGAATTTGGCGCAGGATTTTCTCAAGCTGATTTAAGAGGCTCTCAGGTTCATGATGTGGTAAAACCAGTTGGTGAATGGGGCAAAGAATCTGATGAGAAAATAGATAGACCATGGCCAAGGAGGACTAATAATTCCGGCGGATTAGAGGGAGGGATGACCACTGGAGAACCTTTGATAATTAAGGCTGTAGTCAAACCAATAGCAACTATAATAAATGGTCTTGAGACTGTGGATCTGTTGACTGGTGAATTTGTTTCAAAAGCTCATTTCGAGCGAAGTGACATAACCTTTGTTCCAAGTTGTGCGGTTGTGGGAGAGGCAATGGTGGCTCTGGTGCTCGCCGAGGCAGTGTTGGAAAAATTTGGTGGCGATCATATTGAAGAAACAAAACGTAATTGGAGATCTTATATGACTACAACATCTCCAAGGGCAAAATGATTCAGGTTGGGAAGTTTACTTATGAGTCCGCAATTTGTGTTTTATTTGCATTCTATTGGTCTGAATTAATATGAGTGATCGGATAGATCAAATTAAAAATCCTCGCAGAATAGTAGTGAAAATTGGTACTAATGTATTGATTGATGATTCTGGTCAATTAGACTTGGAATTAATTGAAAACTTAGTATCTGACATTGCTAGTGTTCATCAACAAGGCATAGAGGTGGTTATTGTCACGTCTGGAGCTATTGCTTTTGGTGCAAATATGCTAGGAATTGATATGGAGAATCAGGATGTTCGTTCTAAGCAGGCTTTGGCTGCTGTTGGCCAAAGCAGATTGATGCATGCATACGAGCAAATATTTGAAACCCACAATATAGTTGTGGCACAAGCTTTGATTTCTAGATCAGACATTACTGACAGAGAAGGTTATCTTAATGTTCGGAATACACTTGTAACATTAATGGATTTCAATACTGTTCCAATTATTAATGAAAATGATGTAGTAGCCTTGGAGGAAATAGGAGTTAAAGTTTTTGGGGACAATGATAATTTATCTTCTATGGTATCTAATTTAATTGATGCAGATCTCTTAATATTGTTAAGTGATATTGATGGTTTGCACACTATGGATCCTCATCGGCACCCCGATGCTGAGTTAGTTTTGGAAGTAGACACAATAGATGAGAGCATTGAGGCTATGGCTGGAATTTCTCATAGTTCTAGGAGCAAGGGAGGGATGCAAGCTAAATTGGATGCTATAAAATTAGCGACGGCCTCAGGTATAGCAGTTGTGTTGGTTAACGGTAGGAATCCGTCGGTTGTGAGTGCCGTTTTGGAAGGCAAAAATGTAGGGACCTTTTTTAAATCTTCTTCAACCAAGATGGAGAGTCGTAAGAGATGGATGCTTAGTGGACTTTCCAACGACTGCAAAATTGTTGTTGATTTTGGGGCGGCCAATGCGTTGTTGCAAGGCAAAAGCAGCCTCCTTCCTGCTGGGATTAGTGAAGTCGTAGGTGTTTGTAAAAGGGGAGATATTATATCTATCGAGAATATGAATGGTAAACCTATAGCTTGTGGTATTACAGGATACGATTCTGAAGATATATCTGTCATCAAAGGTTTGCATTCTGATGATATTCTCAAGATTCTGGGGTATTATTACGGCGAGGAAATAATACATAGAAATAACATGGTTTTGTTATGAAAGCTCTTAACTCCGTAGTTTTCAATTATTATTTAGTAAGACTGTACCTGTAGTATGGGGAATTTAACATGACGAAGATGAACGACGAATTAATTGTAAAAGGTTCCAATGCTAGGTTGGCTTCAAAAGAACTTGCGAAATTGTCCTCAGATATCAAAAACGAGGCATTGTTACGAATAGCTAACAACCTAGAGAGTCGTTGCCAGGATATAATACAAGTTAATGCCAAAGATATAGATGCTGGAAAAGAAAAAGGTTTAACTGATGCACTTTTAGACAGATTGCTGTTGAATCAAGACAGGATTGTCGGTATGGCTAATGATTTGCGCAATATAGTAAACATCCCAGATCCAGTCGGAGTTATTATTGATCAAAGGGTTTTACCTAATGGGTTAAATGTAAGCCGGAGAAGAGTTCCATTGGGGGTTATCGGTGCCATATATGAGAGTCGACCAAATGTTACTATAGACATATCTGCTTTATGCCTAAAATCTGGTAATGCTGTTATCTTAAGAGGAGGCAGTGAGGCTATAAATTCGAATAGAATACTTTCTGATATAGTTCGGCAATCCATATCAGATGTTGGTATACCAATAAATTCGGTTTGTTTCGTCGACTCTCCGGACAGGTTAGTAGTAGACCAAATGTTATCTATGAAGAATGATATAGATCTTTTGATACCTAGAGGAGGAGCTGATTTCATACGTTATGTAGGAAATAATGCTACTATGCCGGTTATCACCGGTGGGATAGGTGTTTGTCATACTTATGTAGACCAGTTCGCCGATTTGGATAAATCAGTAGCTATATCATATAACGCAAAGGTGCAGAGACCCACAGTATGCAATGCCATGGACACATTAATTATTCATTCAGCTGTGGCATCGTCTTACCTTACAGAAATTGCAAAAAAATGGTCGGAGGCGGATGTGGAGATACATTGTGACTCAAAAGCAATGAGCATTTTAGATCCAATAGAAGGTCTAAGACTGAAACGAGCAGATGACGGGGATTGGGGTACGGAATTCTTGTCATTGATAGTATCTGTGGCTGTAGTTGATTCATTGCAGGAAGCATTGGATCACATTGATGTATATGGATCTGGACATTCAGAAGCCATTATTACTGAAGATTATTCTAATGCAATGAAATTTCTTGATGACGTGGATGCTGCAGCAGTGTTTGTGAATGCTAGTACTAGGTTTACCGATGGTTCTGCGTTAGGTTTAGGAGCTGAGGTGGCAATCAGCACTAATAAAATGCATGCAAGGGGTCCAATGGGACTGAACGAATTGACTTCTTACAAGTGGACAATAGTCGGTGATGGTCAGGTAAGAGAATAATAAGTTTGTTTGCTAAGAACCTCTAGGTTGTTCCTCAAGTGTAATATTTAGATCTAGAATATCATCACCCCTGGATACGGTAACTTTTGCTTCCATTCCTATGTCATATCCTCTGACTACCTTTTGTAGTTGTTTAACAGTAGTTACCTCTATATCTTCGAATGCAGTTATTACGTCTCCAACTAATATTCCTGCTTCTTCTGCAGGTCCTGTCATATCTATCCTTGTTATAAGTACACCTTTATTAACCGATAGGTTTTCTTGGTTTACTATTACCGGAGTAACGTCTGTGACTCCAACTCCCATCCATCCAAACACTACCTTGCCATGTTCTAGGATTGACGATATTACTGGCACGACAGTGAATGAACTGACAGCGAATCCTATGCCTTCTCCTTGTGATGTTCTGGCCGTGTTTATACCGACTATGTCACCCTCTAAGTCAATTAATGGTCCACCACTATTCCCCTGATTAATTGCAGCATCAGTTTGTATCATGTTAAACAACCTACCGCCTTCAGTGTCTATATATCTGTCAAGAGCTCCTACTATGCCTAGAGTGACGGTTGGACCTCCTGGTAAGGCCAGAGCATTGCCTATCGCGATTACCCAGTCTCCAATTTGTAGAGAATCTGGATCTGCGAAACTAGAGGCATCGTAAGTGCCTTTTGGTATTTCGATAACAGCTAAATCTGACGCCGGGTCTGTACCACGTATTTTGGCTATGAATGACCTACCATCATCTAGAAAAACATTGATTTCGGTGGCACCATTAACAACATGGTTGTTAGTTACTATTAACCCTGATTCGTCAAATAGGACCCCAGTGCCTTGAGCTTCTTGTTCAACATTTCTACAGCCAAAAAAGAAATCACATTGTTCTATGTTTGATTCTGTTCTAATGGATACTACAGATGGCTTGACTTGGGATACTATTTTAGATACCGAAGGAAGACCTTTTATCAATGGCATAGGGGTAGGAATAGGCGTGGGCGTAGGAGTAGGAGTGGGTATAAATATAGGTGTTGGTGTCGCGGTGGCGATAGGGACAATCGCCGTTGATGTTTCTATGGGAACCTGAGTATTATCAGATGTATGATTCGGTACAGGTTTTGTGGGATTTTCTTGGGAGGTTTCACTTGTGATTCCATTCTTGTTTATAGGGTCAATACTGCCAGTATCGCATCCGATAACCAGTAAAATAATCATTACTGCCAAGTAAATTAACTTAACCAACGAGTTCGTCATCTTTAATTCCTGATAAATTTCCGCAATTATATAGGTAAATTGCGAAAAACCTGTGAATTTTTAATCTTCTGTTCAATCTCTATCTAAAGTCCTCTATTCAGAGTTTCACTATGTCTTCTATTTCCTTTTCTTTTACAAGGCTATATTGTGAAAAACGGGAAGTAATGGTTGATCCAAAGAGAAGTATTATGGATGAAACGTAAACCCAGACTAATAGTACTACTATACTTCCTACAGAACCGTATATAGTTGAATATATGGAAGAATTTCCTATAAACCAAACAAAAACATTTTTAAGTATTTCGAAACCAGTTGTCGCGAATATAGCGCCAGGTAGTGGTTCGGTTATTTTGACATTTGTATTCGGTAGTAACCAATAGATTGCAAAAAATACTATGAAGGATAGCGTGGGAGGTAAAGCCGATGCTAATCTTTCCCACAGCAATGCCCCGTCCACATAAGTTTCTCGAGTAATGAATTCTAGTATTTCCATCAGATAAGTTAGTATGGCTGTAGAAAAAATAGAAATCAGCATCAAAACTGCAGCCACAACCATAAAAGTGATATCTATCAAGCGTTCCTTTAAAAAGGATCTCGGTCTGGTTATACCCCATGTGGCATTTATTCCTTTACGTATTGAACCAAAAACAGCTGTTCCTGCCCAGAGCAAACCTAGAATACCTACTATACCAGCAATGTTTCTGCTATTGACCGCACTAGTTATTATTTCACTTATAGTTTCTTCAGAAACAGGAGACTGTTGTGCTACCCGGTTTGCGAGTTCATCTATAGATTCTTGTCCTAATAGAAAACTTAAACCAGATATTATAGCTACTATAAGGGGGAACAGAGAAAACAACGTGTAGTAAGATATGGCTGCGGATAGTTGTGGCCCATTCTTGCCCAAAAAATCATTTATGGCTCTCCACGAGGCACCAACTAACTTAACTAATGTAGTAAACAATTTCTAATCCAATCTCGATTTAGCAATCGAGATCCTATTTAATATTCGGGCAAAAGTCAACCCGTATGGCTATACATGCATTGCTAGGATGACCAAATTTGATAATCCTTGATTTGAGAAGCACCTGCAATTATAATTTGTATGCCCTTACCAATACAAATACATAAGAGAGCACACGTTTGTCTAAAATTAAACAATTTCCGATCGGTTATAAGCTGGAACCTGTAATATTCGATCTTCAGGATTGGGAAGTTAAGCTTTACCTTCAGTCAGCCGGCGAGACCAACCCGTTATTTGAAGAACAAAGATTAGTACCTCCAACGGCGATAGCCGCATTTGCTCTTAGGGGGGTTTTGAAAGAATTAGGACTTCCTCCAGGCGCTATACACATAGCCCATGAGATGTCTTTCGCCCCTCCGGTAAAATCTGGTCAATCTGTGACATTCAATGCAACACTAACCCAAAATGCTGTAAGATCCGGTTGGCGGTTTGTTACAATAGATTTCGTTGGCACCTTGGTAACGGATAGCATTGAAGAGCAACAGGTTGTTAACGGTCGTAGTACAGTTGTTATATCAGAAGATTCGTTAGAGGTTTAATATGATAGTTGGCAAACTTTTACCATCAGTGTCAAAAGAGGTAATACAAGAAAACATAAACACTTATGCTGTAGCCAGTGGTGACCATAATCCACTCCACTGGGATGAAAACTTCGCTGTTAATGCTACCCATTATGGCCGTATCGTTGCCCATGGGATGTTAGTATTAGCGTATATATCGGAGATGATGACAAATGAATTTGGCACACTCTGGATAGAAGACGGTACCTTAAAGGTAAGGTTTAAAGCTCCTGTTTATCCAGGTGATAAAGTGGAGACCTTTGGTGAGATAGTAAAATGCGAAGAGGACACAAAAGGCTATAAGGTAAGTTGTAGTGTTGGCTGCAGGAAAATAGATGGAGAAGACGTTATTACCGGCCAGGCTTCGCTCTACATGCCCAAAGTAGATTAACAAACTGAGTTTTATATGAGTACATACTCCACTGAAAAAAAATATATGATAGCGGTCGATG
Source organism: uncultured Dehalococcoidia bacterium (assembly GCA_964443385.1). GTDB lineage: Bacteria > Chloroflexota > Dehalococcoidia > Lucifugimonadales > UBA2985 > VFHP01. Next base: position 9,387 of record CAYUCO010000065.1, read on the forward strand.
CCATGGGTGGGGATAATGCTCCAGAAGAGATAATAAAGGGAGCATTGCTGGCAATTGAAAGTAACGAGATGGAAATTATTCTAGTTGGGGATGAAGACAAGATGTCTAATTACCTGCCTGCAAATTTACCGTCGAATTTGCATTGTGTTTATTCTCATGGTGTAGTAAATGAAGATGAACAGCCACTGGAGGCTTCTAAATCCAAACCTAAAGCTTCAGTATTTGTTTGTGCCGATCTTGTAAAGGACGGTCAAGCAGATGCATTTGTCACCATGGGCTCTACAGGGGCTGCCATGGCGGCTGGGGTGTTGAAAATTGGTAACATTAAGGGAATAGAGAGGCCTTCTTTAGGAGGGCCTTTCTTAGGTTTATCCCCAAAAACAATACTTATAGATTTGGGAACTAGTATAGATAATCGGCCTTCGCAGTTATTAAACTATGCAGTGTTGGGGTCTACTTTCTCTCGAGTTTTCATGGGCATTGAGAATCCTAGGGTTGGATTACTAAGTGTGGGATCAGAAGAAGGAAAGGGCAATAGACAGGTAAAGGAAACATATCCATTACTTCAACAGAGTGGTCTGAATTTTATAGGTAATGTAGAAGGATTTGATATTCCTTTGGGTAAAGCGGACGTGGTTGTATGTGACGGATTTGTTGGTAACATACTTATGAAATTTTCAGAAGGCCTTGGTGTTTCTGTGTTTGATTATATAAGGTCTTCTGGCTTGTCTGGCGATCCTACTCAGAATGGCATTATAGAGGCACTTTATAGCCTGACAAATTTTGTTGAACATGTTGGTGGTGGTCCTTTGTTGGGCTTGGATGGAGTAGCTATTGTTGGCCATGGTAGATCGAAAGCGATCTCTGTAAGTGCTGCAGTGAATATGGCCAAAACTGTATTGACTCTTGGATTGGTGGATTTAATAGAAAAAGATTTAAACTTGGTTCGATCAAGATTAAACGTGGATTAGGAGAATATTTTGAGTATCCATAATAAAGTCGCACTTATAACCGGAGGTTCTCGAGGTATAGGTAAGGCTGTGGCAATCAGACTAGCTAGGGATGGAGTTAAACTAGCTATTAACTACAAATCTGATAAAAAAAGTGCTGATTTGGTAGTTGGTTTAGCAAATGAGATGGGGGTGGAGGCATTGGCAGTACAGGCGGATGTATCCGATAGTTCTCAAGTGGACGTTATGGTTGGCCAGGTGGTAAGTACATTTGGTAATGTTGATATATTGGTAAATAATGCAGGAATAATCCACGATAGCTTGCTTATGCGAATGTCAGAGGAAATATGGGATGAGGTTCTAAACACCAATCTAAAGGGATCCTACAATTGCACCAAAGCCGTGTTGCGATATATGGTAAGACAGCGCTGGGGTCGTGTGATCAATGTTGTTTCAGTGGTTGGCATAGAAGGTAATCCTGGTCAATCGAATTACGCTGCGTCTAAAGCTGGAGTTATAGCCTTTTCTCGCAGTATAGCAAAGGAAGTTGCTTCTCGTAATATTACGGTCAATTCAGTTGCTCCGGGCTATATATCTACCGAAATAGTGGCTGATTTAAACCCTGAATTTAAGGAACTAATATTGTCGAGAATCCCACAGAATAAATTCGGTACAGTTGAGGACGTGTCAAATATGGTGGGTTATTTAGCTAGTGAAGAGGCCAATTATATAACTGGAGAAGTTATAAGGGTTGATGGTGGGATAGAATTATGAAGAAACGAAATGATTTGATTAAGTATCATGTCTCTTAGTGGAAAAGTAGCGTTGGTAACTGGTGGATCGCGAGGGATTGGTAAAGCTATTTGTTTAGCCTTAGCCAGTGATGGAGCTGATGTCATAGTAAACTATGCTCGTCATTCCAAGGAAGCAGATGAAACTGTTTTATCTTTACAGAAATTAGGTGTTAAGGCAAAAAAAATCAGAGCCAATTTAGGTGATCCTGAAAAGATAAAAGAAATGTTTCAGGTTATCCAACGGGAATTTGGTAGTTTGGATATATTAGTTAATAATGCAGCCTCAGGGGTTCAGAGACAGGCTACAGAATTGGAAATAAAACATTGGGATTGGACTTTAGATATAAATGCGAGAGCCGCTTGGTTATGTGCCATTGAATCTACGAAACTTATGGCTCCAGGTTCCCGTATAGTAAACATTACAAGCCTAGGTTCTTCTAAAGTTATACCTAATTACCTGTCTGTTGGCGTCTCCAAAGCTGCTTTAGAAGCCTTAACTAGGTACTTGGGAGTAGAACTGTCATCTCGGGGAATAATAGTTAATGCTGTATCAGGTGGATTAGTGGATACTGATGCTTTAAGGAGTTTTGAAAATAGTAAAAACCTGATTGAAGACTCAGTAAGTAGGACTCCCGCGGGTAGGATGATAAAGGCCACAGATATATCTGATGTTGTGTTATTTCTTTGCAGTGAAAAGGCGAGTATGATACGGGGACAAGTCATAGTGGTTGACGGTGGGATATCACTTCTTGCTCTTTAGGGCTGTCAATCCAATAACGAGATTTACTAATAGATTATTTATATGTAAGGGGAAGTTCTATTATCTTCCCCTTGACGGCGGTATTTTGTGACTTAATATTTACTTCTTGATCTGTGTCTGTATTTGGTGCCTTTATATATCCAAGTGCCAATGTTTTTCCTAGGATTGGGGACTTTACAGAAGAGGTTATAAAACCTACTTGTTTACCGTCCATTTCTAATTCAAATGAGTCTATAGGTTGATCATCCGACAATACTATCCCTCTTAGCCGTTTTTGAACTTTTTGATATGTGTTCAGTCTCAATATAACCTCTTGCCCTATGTAACATCCTTTAGTGCCACTGATGTGGCGTTCTAATCCTGCCTCTAATGGATTGTAATCTTCACCTAATTCGGTGCCATGTTTTGGCACTCCTTGTTCTATCCGTACTATCTCTAGAGAGTCGGATCCTACTGCAGAAAAACCTGCATTTATTAAACTCAGCCAAATACTATCAGCGACTGAACTCTCGGATAATATGTCAAAGCTTTCTAATCCGAACCTGTCAGTCTTAATTATAGTCACTTCTTGTTCTTCAATGGATATTTTTTCATTCTGATACAATGTTGATATTGTCACACCGTTTTCATTCAGTATGCTTTGTATCTTTTCACCCCATATTGAAAAAAGGCTTGTTGTAGCACTAATATCGTCTACTTGTACGTCTTCTCCAAATGTGTATAAATCTATCCATTCTACAACGCGTTTAGTTGTATTCGGATTAGTCAACAAGATAAGTCCTTGATCCGTGTTAATGACTCTAAGCAGATCAATTATTCTACCCTTGTTTGTGGTTAGGATAGTGGAAGTTCCATTTCCTACTTCTAAGTCTAACAGCTTGTTTGTAGACAGTCTGTTTAATAAATCTAGCGCATCTTGCCCGGTCATTCTTAGAATTCCATGGCCAGATATGTTAGCCAAAGCATTATTTTGGTATATGTCGCGGTATTCTTGGAGCGTATTTCCAAAGTCGTTTGGAGAATGCATTATTTTGACCTTTTGTTTATGGTTTTAGGGCATGCCAGCCTAATCGAATTGGATTTGCATTGACTCTTCATTCACTTAAATAAATCGTATAATGGCCGATTATCACAGTTGTTATCTATCGGTTATACCGAGAACGATGTTCCACAACCGCAAGTGGTTTTGGCATTCGGATTGTTGAAAACAAACCCCTTACCATTTAAGTCATCTCCATATTCCAGTATAGTGCCTGCTAGGAAGACGTAACTTTTTCGATCGACAAACAATCTAATACCGTTTTCTTCTATGACTTTGTCCTCTGGTCTTGCCTCATTATCTATAGACAATGTGTAGGTCAGTCCAGAGCACCCGCCACCCTTGACTCCAACTCGTAACCCGAAACTTTCTAGGCTGTCTCTGTCAGCAAATTCTTTTGCCTTGCGTGCGGCTTTTTCCGATATACTAATTGTAAGTGGCATACTTCATACCTCTAAAACGGTTTTTATTTGTCCGTACCTTATCGAGATTTTATATATTATACGGTGTGGAGTCAACATAACCTAGTATAATTTGTCAAGCACAGTACATTTCCTTGACACCTATCGAACTAGGTAAGTATCATAATCAGCGATCTGGTAGTCAACCGAATATCATTTGGACAATTGACAATGTTTTGAAACAGGTAATGGGCCAGTAGCTCAGCTGGTTAGAGCGCAGTCCTGATAAGACTGAGGTCCCTGGTTCGAGTCCAGGCTGGCCCACCATGTGTGCAACATACTTATGGCATGAATTCGACTTGGAGTAAACCTATTGACCTCAGATAAATTGATGTTAGATGCGATCACGAATAATCCAGTGGATCCCAACATAGTAGTTATAGGTGGAGGTACTGGTCTGTCTAATCTATTGATGGGTCTTAAGTATTGGACCAATAATCTGACGGCAGTAGTCACAGTATCTGATGACGGAGGAAGTTCGGGCAGGCTGCGGGAAGAACTTGGAATTCCCCCACCGGGTGATGCCAGAAATTGTTTGACAGCTTTATCTCCAGAAACCTATACGAAACATTTATTTCAGTATCAATTTGACAAAGGCGCATCCTTAAGTGGGCACAGATTAGGCAATTTAATCTTAGCTGCTATCCAACAGAATACAGGGGATTTTGAAAAATCCTTGAAAATATCTGCTACATTATTGAATAGCACTGGATCTGTACTTCCTGTATCAAATAGAAGCGATATAGTGTTGATGGGCAGAACCGTAAGCGGTGATATTTTGGTCGGTGAGTCTGTGGTTGGTAATTCTTGTGAAAGACTACGCGATGTTTGGATTGAGCCTAAATCAGCAGCGGCGTCAACTAGTGTTTTAACGGCTATAGAAAAAGCCGACATGTTAGTATTCGGCCCAGGTAGTCTGTACACAAGTGTTATCCCTAATTTTCTTTTTTATGGGATTGTTGATGTGATAGCAAAATCAAAAGCTCCAAAGTTATTCATTTGCAATGTAGCAACAGAGCTATATGAAACAGAAGGTTTAAGTGCTCGAGATCACCTCAGGATTTTTCAAACTATTACTGATATTAAATGTTCACACGTGATTTTGAACTCTAATTGTAGAGATATACCGGAAAAAGTTGGTCAGCAATGTATATATCCAGAAGCTTCGCTAGATGATCCTTCAGTAAATATATTATTAAAGGATGTGATTAATGAGGACAACAGGGTAATGCATGATGCCGATAAATTAGCTAGAGAAATAATGGATATTGCTTTTACTCGTAACACAACCGTACATTAAAAATAAAATTATGGGCGTAATGCACACATGTTTGGACGGTCACATTTTGTTTTGATCCATTGACTAGTAATGGTGGGTAGCATATTATTTATAGACCAAAAATTTATCGGGGGTTATCTTGCCTAAGCAGTCGCCAGTGCCAGATGAAGTAAGCAAGCCTTTCTGGGATGCATGCAACCAAAACAAACTGATTGTACAGCATTGTGAAGCATGTGACCGTATGCAGTTTCCCCCAGAGCTTAAATGTGTCGAATGTGGGTCTTCCGGAATGGGATGGAAAGAAGTTAGTGGCATGGGAAAAATTCATGGGTACTGTGTAATGCATGATTCCAGAATAAGATTGTTACAGGCCGATCAGCCGTTTAATATAGCCGTGATAGAACTTCAAGACGATCCCGACATTAAAATGTTTTCTCATCTGCCAGGGATAGGAGCAGATGAAGTAGTAATAGGTTCAACTGTCAGAGTGGAATTTCTAGACACTGAAGCCACCGGTCAAAAAGTCCCGGAATGGCGAGTGGTATAGATTTAGAGCCAAATTCGCTTGTCTGTGGGGGTATAAATGTCAGTAACTCAAAATGCACCGGCATCTATGTATAGAACCAAAGAGGAGTTGGGTGTCTGGGAGCACAGAGGGAAAGTAGCAGTAGTAGGAATCGGTCATTCTCCTTCATTCAGAAGATGGGACGAGAGACTAGAAACCAGTGTTGGTTACCTAACCATACAGGCTATTCAGAAAGCTCTGGAAGATGCCGGAGTTAAACCAGAAGAAGTGGATGGTGTAGTCTCTTCACCTAAAGGAATGGGAGAAG
>CAYUCO010000066.1:0-5213 GCA_964443385.1 uncultured Dehalococcoidia bacterium
GACATAGGCATTCCAGGAGTTATAGCCGAGGATCGTAACGAGGAATTAATTACAGTTGATAGAGTTAAGTCATTATTACCAAAAAGACCACTAGATTCACATAAAGGTACATACGGGAAAGTATTAGTTGTGGCTGGGTCTGAACGCTACATCGGTGCAGCAAAATTAGCCTGCGAATCTGCTTTAAGAGTTGGCGCCGGATTGGTGACACTAGCAATTCCAAGAAATTTACAGCCTAGTATTTCTACTAGTTTGACTGAGATTACATATCTACCATTACCCGATGATTCGGATGAATTTATCACAGACGCTCCAGACCTAATACTTGATGAGTTGCCTAGATACGATGCAGTTTTGATAGGGTGTGGTTTGGGTCAATCTTTTGCTGTGCAACAGTTGCTGAAACAAACTTTGTTTAGTAATCGTTTCCCAGAGATCCCAACAATACTTGATGCGGATGCTCTAAATATCATGGCAGAGAGTCCAGAATGGTGGACATATGTCAATAACAATACTATAGTAACTCCTCATCCGGGTGAAATGTCTAGATTGACAGGGCTCGAGGTGACTCACATTAATGGGAATAGGCTGAATGTGGCTAGAGAAAACTCAAAGAAGTGGAGTAAAACGGTTATTTTGAAAGGACCATATAGTGTAATTAGTTCTGTAGATGGACCCGTGAGAGTGAGTCCGTTTATAAATCCCGTGCTTGCTTCTGCTGGCACAGGAGATGTGTTGGCTGGTATGGTTGCCGGGTTTGTTGCTCAGGGTCTTTCAAACTTTGATGCAGCTTCATTAGGAGTTTTCGTACATGGATCTGCTGGAAAATGGCTAAGAGAAAATGTTGGTGACACTGGGGTTCTTGCTAGTGATTTGTTATTAGAACTTCCTTACGAAATCAGTAGATTAAAGGAAGCACTTATTTAGCATACTGGGGATTTTTGTTCCAGTTGCTACCCATATAGCCCAAATGTATACTTGTTTTGGAGATTTATTGTGTTACTAGCGATAGATGTTGGCAATACCAATATAACAATGGGTGTGTTCGAGAAAGCAGAACTCGTTGCTACCTGGCGAATGGCCACGGACATTAATAAAATGCCTGACGAGTACGCTATACTACTCAGGAACATGCTTCCCCTGAAAGATATCCAAACGGAAAACATAACCGGAGTTTCAATTTGTAGCGTTGTTCCACCTCTAACCCAAGTTTTTCAGGAACTATCAAATTCGTATTTTAAGTTAGACCCTTTAATCGTTGGAACAGGTATTAAGACAGGAGTGCGTATAGAATACGAAAATCCAAGGGACGTTGGATCGGATAGAGTTGTGGATGCTGCTGCTGCGTACGATATTTATGGGGGTCCAGTAATTATAGTGGATTTTGGAACAGCAACTGTCTTCGATGCCGTCTCTAAGGATGGAACATATATTGGAGGCGCCATTGCATCTGGCATAAATTTGACTGCCCAGGCTTTGTACGAACGCACTGCCCAGTTGAGGAAAGTGGAATTAATCCCTCCTAAAAACGCTATTGGAAGAAATACCACGGCTAGTATACAATCTGGTATATTTTACGGCCATGTGGGTATGGTGGAAGCCATGGTGCAACGATTTAAGAAGGAGATGGGCGGCAATGTTAAAGTTGTGGCTACAGGCGGAATGGCTCAGGTTATTGACCAAGAAACAGACATCTTTGATGAGATAAATACGGATCTCACTTTGATAGGTCTTAGGTTGATATATGAACTGAATTTAAATACCGAACCAAAGAAGTGATGGTTGTAGAAATGAACAATCCAATTTCCGGAAAAAATATAGTTCTAGGAGTAACGGGTAGCATATCCTGTTATAAAGCAGCAGATTTAGCTAGTAAGTTAGTACAACAAGGAGCTGTGGTTGATGTTGTGTTGACTAAAGGGGCTACCAATTTTATTTCCCCTCTTACCTTTACAAGTCTTGTTGGTCGAGATGTGTACGTTGATATGTTTGATCCGAGTTCAAAACAGGCCATATCCCACGTTTCTCTTGCACACGAAGCAGATGTGATAATTGTGTATCCTGCTACAGCTCATACTATAGCTAAAATAGCTCATGGGTTTGCAGATGATATTCTTACAACTACTATCCTTGCATCCCAAGCCAAAGTTGTGATAGCGCCAGCAATGGATGGATTTATGTTCGAGAATCCTGTCACACAGGAGAATATAGAGAAGCTAAGAGACAGGGGTGTTTTTATATTGGGTCCAAGTGAAGGTAGGTTGGCATCTGGATTTGTAGGAATAGGACGTTTGGTAGAAGTTCCTTACATGATAGATTCTTTAGAGGGAGTATTGGGCATAAATGGGGATCTAGTTGGCAAAACTATAGTTGTTAGTGCCGGAGGTACTCAAGAACCTATAGATCCTGTTCGAGTCATTACAAATAAGTCTTCTGGAAAGATGGGATTTGCAATTGCTAGGGCAGCAAGAAATCGAGGTGCTAAAGTTACTTTAGTCACGGCTCCGAATGCCTTGCCTTCAATCAGCGGTATTGAGATGAGAAATGTAAGTACTGTAGAGGAAATGAAAGAACAGGTTTTGTCTGCCTGCGAAAATGCTGATGTGTTGGTCATGGCTGCGGCGGTCAGTGACTATAGACCAAAGAATGTTTCTGATCAAAAGATAAAGAAAGACATTACTGTTAATACGAATGCGTTATCTATCGAATTAGTACAGAATGAAGATTTTATTAAAGATGTTCCAGAAACAGTTTTAAAGGTAGGGTTTGCTGCCGAGAGCGAAAATCTGTTGGATAATGCACAGAAGAAACTGATTGAAAAAGGGTTTTCATTGATAGCAGCTAATGATATTACATCCACAGAGAGTGGGTTTAACGTTGATAACAACAAAGTTATCATATTGGATCAATCAGGCGGCACTGAAGATATTCCTTTAATGAGCAAATATGATGTGGGCAACCGTATACTGGATAGGGTTGTTAAATTGTTAGATGTGCAGTAATCTTGTTGATGCTTTTCGATATTTATTTTATCTGTAGATAAGGGCCCGTAGCTCAGTGGTAGAGCGGTCGGCTCATAACCGATTGGTCGTAGGTTCGATCCCTGCCGGGCCCACCATTAATTTTCCCATATTTTTGTACAGCCATTGATTAATTGTCTATTTCTGATATCATCTGTAACTTGTCGGCAAATATATTGAAACTTTAGAGAATTAACTAAGAAAACCCATTATGGCTTTACAAACTCAATCCCATTTTCGCAATGTTGCCATTGTTGCACACGTTGATCATGGAAAAACCACTCTTATAGACGCTATGCTGAAGTTCAGCAAGATATTTAGGGAGAATCAGCAAGTCAACGAATTGATAATGGATTCCAATCCACAAGAACGGGAACGTGGCATTACCATACTCGCTAAAAATACTGCTATCAAATACAAAGATGAAACACTGAACATAATTGATACTCCAGGACATGTGGATTTCAGTGGTGAGGTAGAGCGCGTTGTTAATATGGCAGATGGATGCATATTAGTAGTAGATGCTGTTGATGGTCCTATGCCACAGACAAAATATGTCCTGAAGGTTGCCATGGAATCTGGATTAAAGCCTTTGGTAGTGATAAACAAAATTGATCGTTCAAAAGATGAAATTGAGACCACCGTAGATGCAATAAATGATCTTTTTTTAGAATTAGCTACAGACGCTGACCAGTTGGACTTCCCTATACTTTTTGCATCTGCCAAGGAAGGGTATGCGATCAACGAATTGTATGACGAACCAGTAGACATGACACCTCTATTTGATTCCATACTGGAATATATTCCGCCACCTATTGCGGATGCCGATGGTGGGTTTCAAATGCTGGTAGCCGCTTTAGATTATGATAACCATATCGGGCAGATAGCTATAGGTCGGATATTTAGGGGTAACATCAACAAGAATGAACCTCTTGTTTTTATAAGTGAAGATGGTTCACATATACCGTTTAGGGCCGAACATTTATTTTCTTTTAAAGATTTATCCAGATATGAGGTAGATGATGCGAGATCAGGAGATATTGTTGCTGTATCAGGTGCAACAAACATTTCTATTGGAGATACCATAACCTCCAAAGAGAATCCAGAATCTCTAGGGCGTATTTCGATAGAAGAGCCTACAGTGATGATGACCTTCGGTGTTAACACCTCTCCGTTCTCTGGGAAAGATGGTAAATATGCCACTTCTAGAGATCTGTGGGCTCGTTTGCAAAAGGAATTACAGACCAATGTCAGTATGAGAGTTGAAAGGACCGATAGTGCTGAGGAATTCAAAGTGTCAGGTAGGGGAGAACTACATCTTTCTGTCTTAATCGAAGACATTCGTAGGGAAGGTCTAGAATTCCAAGTCTCTAAACCTGAAGCGATTATAAGGATGATCGAAGGTTCACCATATGAACCATACGAAAAGATTACAATTGATTGCCCTAGTGAATTTGTAGGTGTAATAACAGAGGAATTATCTTCTAGGTTAGGACAGATGAAAGACATGCAGGCTGATGACAATAATAATATGCGCATTATCTACTCAGTACCAACTAGAGGATTAATCGGATTCAGGGGATTTATTGCGAAAGCTACTAAAGGCAATGCAATTATGAATACCGAATTAGAAGAGCATCAGATTATGAAAGGCAATGTTAAGCCTAAGCGAGCCGGAGCAATTGTAGCATCTGAAAGTGGTGTGGCTGTTTCTTATGGAATCAAGAATGCTCAAGAACGAGGGCAAACTTTTATTCCTCCAAACACCCAGGTTTACGGGGGCATGATTGTTGGTACTCACAACAGAGATATGGACTTACCGCTGAATATATGTAAAGAACGTAAAGTTACTAACATGAGATCATCTACATCAGAGATCGTTGAAAGGCTGGAACCGCCAATAAAACTCAGCCTAGAGGAGTCGTTGGAATTTATCGCTGAAGACGAAATAGCTGAAATCACACCAAATGTAATACGGATGCGTAAAAGAGTCTTGGACATAAATGAGCGACATAGACTTTTGAGGCCACGCTTTCAGCACAAATAGACAATAAATTAACCATTGCCTTCACTCTCATATAGGTGTATCTTATGCCTAAGCTAGGAAAGGAGGTGGTCAATATTGATATCTGATAAACGGACTTGTAGTGAGGTGTCTGAAGCGTAAGCTATACTGGACATAAAGGCGCTCCG
>CAYUCO010000067.1:0-1293 GCA_964443385.1 uncultured Dehalococcoidia bacterium
CAACACCAATATGGATGTCAGCTGAGTGAATGATCTTCATCAAAGTAATTGTAGATGGGGATTAAGATAGAAGGAAGTCTCTAGTGATTCCTTGGTATTCAGTTAAACATACTGTTCCAATTGATCTTGGATGTATTTTACGAGATTATCACTTGGTATTCGTTCTTGCTCCATAGTATCACGGTTGCGAACTGTGACGGCATCATCTGTATTCACAGTTTCAAAGTCTACCGTTACGCATAGAGGAGTCCCGATTTCATCCTGCCTGCGATATCTTTTTCCTATAGACTGGGCGTCGTCGTAGCTACACTTAAATTGATTCTGTAGGAGTTCAAATAGGGTTTTGGCTTTGGGCACTAGTAAGTCATTTCGTGAAAGTGGCAATATTGCAACTGTAATCGGGCTCATTCTTGGGTGTAACTTCAGTACTGATCTAATCTCATTTTTTTCATTATTGAGTGGCTCTTCATCATAGGCGTCTAGCAATAATGCAAGGACTGTTCGGTCTACACCAGCTGCAGGTTCGATTACATACGGGAAATAGTGGTCCTGTCTTATTTGATCAAAATATTTAAGATCTCCTTCACTACCATTATCGTGAGTAGAGAGGTCAAAGTCCGCTCTGTTGGCTATACCTTCAAGTTCTCCCCATCCCCACGGGAATAGAAATTCGATGTCTTTAGTAGCTTTAGCGTAGTGTGCGAGCTCCTTTTGGCTGTGTTCTCTGAGTCTGAGATTTTGTGCTCTTATTCCGATACTACTATACCAATTGAATCGTGTATTAACCCAGTATTCATACCACTCTACGTCAGTATCTGGTGAAACAAAGAATTCCATTTCCATTTGCTCGAATTCCCTGGTTTTATAGATAAAGTTGCCGGGAGTAATTTCATTCCTGAATGACTTTCCGATTTGCGCTATACCAAAAGGCAGTTTTGGATGCATAGAATTAACTATGTTCTTGAAGTTGACGAATATGCCTTGCGCTGTTTCTGGGCGTAACCAAATTTGTGCAGCTTCATCCTCAAGTGGACCCACAAAAGTCTTAAACATCAGATTGAATTGCCTTTCTGGCGTCAAAGCACCTTCGCATTTTAAGCATTTAGTAGGATCAATAAGTTCATCTGATCGATACCTAGAATGGCATACCTTGCATTCAGAGAGAGGATCAGAGAAATTGTTAGTATGTCCTGAAACTTCCCATACTTTAGGATTCATGAGAATTGATGAGTCCATACCGTAAATATTAGGATTTTGTTGAACCATAGATTTCCACCAGGATTGCTTGACGTT
>CAYUCO010000068.1:0-3194 GCA_964443385.1 uncultured Dehalococcoidia bacterium
AAACAGCCAGGTTTTTGAAATGACCTTCCACCCTGGTCTGACGAAAATCCTACATTTGTTATGTACTTAAGTTCAAAATTAGTCGTAGTCATTCTTATCTCCTATTAGGAAGATTGATTATGCCATTTGGTATTCGTGACCAGATACTATCAGTTGAAGGATGGATCCAGCCGCTTTATCGAACTCTTTAGAGGATTCGTCATCTGACCAAGACAAGTTGCCATATTTTGAAGCGTAATCTTTAAGCCCTCTGGATGTGCCTTCTGTGACTTCTAGCGGACCAAGAACCTCAAGGCAATTATCTACAAATTCATCTGAGTTCATAACCGAGGAAGTGGATCTTGCCTTTATTCGGTTGATCAAGTCTCTTATACCGGATTTGTTAGTGTTTTTAAGGACCTTGCCTGCAAAGTTGACTCTTTCAACATACGCTCCGGTATTTATCCAGTCTGTGCCTCCTTGCCACCCTTCTACACTTGGAGGTCGTAACAGAGATTGCCCCATGTTTGCACACGCGTCGATGGCCTGATTTGCCTCATTCGACAGTGGATCAACTGGTCCAGCAAGGCGCATTGTCCCAACTACCATTTCAGCCGGACTTTTTATACGAGCGTATCTTACAGACTCCGCTTTGAAGAAATCTGACTTGAATATCGTTTCTAACATGGCTTTGACGTCGTGGCCACTTTCGAAGTAAGCATTGACAAGAGCATCTATAGCTTCTGGATCACGCGGTTCAACCATCGGCCAAGCAGGAACTGGTGGTTCGTCAGCTACGAAAAAGTGATAGAGATGACGTGCCAGGAATCTTGCGGTAGCGTCGTTCTTGCATATTATCCTAACTGCGTCTTCTCCATTCCAATTGCCAGTTTCGCCCAGTATGGTTTTTTCTCCGTGGTCATGGTCGTCGTCGTTATATTGAAATTGCCAGGACATATATCCAAACGGCCTCATAACGTTATTATTCATTTTAAGGGAGTTATAAATTGGATTTACAATACTCCAACCAGTGAAAGCACGAGCGGTTTCTTTGATGTCATCTTCAGTGTAATTACCCACACCCATGGAGAATAGTTCCAATATTTCTCTACCATAATTTTCATTTATGTTGGTTGCATGATTATCTTGATTATCGAGCCACATAATCATAGCTGGATCTTTAGATAACTCTACTAGGATGTTGTCAAAGCTTCCCATGCCATGTTTTCTGAACATATCGATTTGTCTAACTACCGGTCTCCCTTGTATGAGTTTGGTGTGACCAGTCGCGAAAAGTCTGTGCCAGAAGAGACACATCTTCTCCCTGAGCGGTGTATCTGTCATTATGAGTCTATACATCCATATTCCGCCCGGGGCGCCCCCAGGACCTCTCAGGTCTGAGTAATCTTTTCTCCATCGTCTTATCTTGTCAAACGGAATATTATCGTCATGATCTGGGTTGAGCAATTCGTCTACCATTGCGTCATAGCCAAGGTTCATTGCTCTGTCTAATTCTGCTGGTGTTGCACCAAAACCTGCTCTACGTAGGAGGTGTGCCATTAGTGCTAGATCTTGTTTGTTGCTGACTGTTGTCATGTTGAGCCTCCGTAATTCATTGGTGAACTGATCCGTGTACAATAAAGGGAGTTTTAGGAGTCAGATAAGTGTATCTAAGATAGGGTTTGGAGTCAAGCAAACTGGTCACAATTTAGATAGCCGATTCAACGATAAATCAACGTATTCCTGACTTGTTTCATACCCTAAATATTGTCTATTTGATAATACAGAAGCCACTGCTGTAGTACCGGATCCCATAAACGGGTCTAGAACTATTTCATTAGAATAGGTGTAGAGTTGAATACATCTTCTCGCTAATTCAACTGGAAATGGAGCCGGATGGCCGATTTTACTAGCTGAATCCGTTGGAAACCTCCAGATACTTTTTGTCAATTCTAGAAAGTCAGCTTTAGATATTGTAGATTCTCTATCAGGCACTTTGGGCCTTGAAAAATTGTTCTTTGAAAACACCAGTATATATTCGTGAATATCTCTAAGTGTAGGATTAGTAGCTGAAATCCAACTTCCCCACGCAGTAGATCCAGCCGAACTCGATGCCTTATCCCAAATTATTTGTCCACGCATTAAGAATCCTATTGATAATAGATCTTGTGTAATATAAGACGCCAAAGGTATATATGGCTTTCTCCCCAAGTTGGCCAGATTCAGACACAATCTTCCTCCTGGGACTAAGACTCGATATGTTTCTAACATTATCTTGCCTAAGAAAGATCTGTATTCATCTAGGTTAAGATCTTCGTCATATACTTTGCCAACGTTATAAGGGGGTGAAGTTATTACAAGGTGAACACTATTGTCTGGTATCTCATCCATTTTTTCGCTTGATTTACAGAATATTTTATTTAAGTAGTTATTGTTAATAGGGTTTTCTTTATATTCCTTGGATTCTTCGTTGGGTATGCTGTCGTAGATTTTGCCAGAGTAAAAGTCGCTTGAATCGTGAGAGGAGCGCCCCTTGGATCCGAAGGAATTGGTCTTAGTACCTCTAGTGCTAGTGCGGGCTTTATTTTTCTTATCGTCCATTTTCATAATCTGTGTATGCCTTCGCAAAATTCTATACTTTTTAACAACATCTTCACAAGTTCTTCAAAACTTCACGGTAATATGCAGTTGACCGATATCCTGAGTTAAGGAACAATTATATTGAGTGCGAGGAGGTTAGATATGAGAAAAAGGTGGATGATGCAGATTTCGGTTTTGGTGTTATTGGCAGCAACTGTTTTTTCGACAGGAGTAACATTTGCTGACACTGGCAACACATCGTCTGGCACTTTTCAGGAGAGAGTGCAAGACAGGCTTAATACAGCTGTATCCGAGGGAAAGATAACAGCGGAGGAAGCAACTGAGAAGTTGGCTAGGTTACAGGAAAGATTAAGTAACATGAAAGAGAAGATGCAGTCCAGGCTTAATTCTGCTGTTAACGAAGGGAAAATCACGGAGGGGGAAGCAGCTGCAAGAATCAATAAATTTGATGAGCGTGGCCCAAGGAAGTTTACATTTATAGGTAGAGATGCTCTACAGGATAGGCTTAATACGGCTGTAGCTGATGGGAAGATAACGGCGGAGGAAGCAGCTGAAAAACTGGCTAAATTTGAAGAAATCGTGGATTCGGGTGGTAAATTCAGGGGTCCAAAATT
>CAYUCO010000069.1:0-5268 GCA_964443385.1 uncultured Dehalococcoidia bacterium
GGATAAATCTTTCAATGGCAAACGACATTCGTACCATATGTGAAGAGTTCAACGTTTCATCAGAGGTAAACGTTGTTCTAGTAACAGGTAATGGCAAATACTTCTGCAGAGGAGATGAAGAGAATAGCTTTAACCCAGAACATAGCAACCAATTGAGGTATGATATATACAGAATGCAATACTTTAGACTAGCAACATCTTTACTCAATATAGACAAACCGGTTGTTTGTGCAATAAACGGAGATGCAATAGGACACGGACTGGAAATAGCCATGTGTTCAGACATCAGGCTTGCAGCACCCAATGCAAAGTTCAGCATGCCTCAAATAATCCATGGCTCAATGCCGTGGGACGGGGGTACACAATTGCTACCCAGATTAATTGGACGATCAAATGCATCTGAACTACTAATGACTGGCAAAACAATTGACTCCAAGAAGGCTTTAAGCATTGGGCTAATTGAATATGTAATACCCAAGTCAAAACTGGTGACCGAAGCAAAGATTCTAGCTCATTCCATATCAAGGTCTGGCCCAATAGCTACTAGGTATGCCAAAGAAGCCGTATTGAAGGGAATAGACATGACTATAGAACAAGGCATGAGGCTTGAAATGGATTTAAATCTTCTTTTGCAAACTACCAAGGATAGAACTGAAGGATTGTCATCATTTATGGAGAAACGAACACCTAAATTTACTGGAGAATAATTAGACACCAACTGCAAAGAATTAACAGAATGAATAACAGTTTTCCTACAGTCATATATCAGAAAAACGGGAAAGTGGCGAGTATAATACTAAACAGACCACATGTTTTGAATGCTCACAATATCCAAATGAGAGATGACCTTTACCAAATACTAGAAGCAGCCAGAGACGACACAGATGTGACATGTATAACATTAACAGGTGCTGGTGAAAGGTCATTTTGCACTGGTGCAGACCTAACCGAATTCGGCACAGCTCCGTCTAGGATTATCGCCAGGCAAGTTAGGTGGGAACGGGATCTTTGGGGTTTAATATTAAGCATAAACAAACCAATTATTGCGGGTTTGCATGGCTATGTGTTAGGCTCTGGTATGGAAATGGCTATGCTCTGCGACATAAGAATAGCGTCAGAAGACGCCATATTTGGAATGCCAGAAGCAGCCTTGGGAATGATCCCGGTAGCTGGAGGAACACAGATCCTACCTCGAACTATAGGTATTGGGAAAACTATGAGACTACTGCTTACACATAAGAATATATCTGCTCAAGAAGCTAAAGATATAGGAGCTATTAATGAAGTAGTCAGCATAGAATCGTTGTGGGATCATGTTATTAAAACAGCTGAACAGATATCCTGCCATGATAGATTATCGTTAGAAACTATAAAAGGAAATTTGAGAAACGGAATAGATACACCATTATTGGAAGCCATGAATGCTGAATACAATACTGCCTTAAACATGATAATGGCAAAAACGCTTTATTAACCTATATGAATTGTATTATATTATATAGCAAATGCGTATATCAAAATATTAGACGGAGGCACAACATACATGAATACAACCGAATTACTTAATATTACAGCTCTGATAGTTCCAGATCGACCTGCAATAATATTCGACGAAAAGGAAATTTCCTTCGGCGAACTCGGAAACCGAGTCAATAGACTAGCTAACGGCTTAGCTTCTCTAGGGGTAGGGTCTGGTGACAGAGTGGCAGTCATGCAAGTGAACTGTAACGAACACATAGAAAGTTATTTTGCAACTGCAAAACTAGATGCAATATTTGTTCCAATTAATTTCAGGGCTAGAGCAGAAGAACTAAGTTTCATGTTAAACGACTCAGGTGTGAAGGCAATAATTCTTGGTGAACGATATGAAGAAATGCTCAACACAATATCCCCTGAACTTACCACCGTAGAAAGCAAAATAACGCTTGACTCTGCAGGTGAAGGATTTATTTCTTACGATGATCTGATCAAAAATTCTTCTAGTGATGATCTCTTTCCTTCGGCTGACGGTGACGAAACTACTATCATTATGTTCACGGCCGGTACAACTGGCACTCCAAAAGGTGTCATGTTGAGTCATAATAGTTTTACATCATATATCTTAGCAAACGTCGAACCCGTTGACATGGAGTCTGCAGAGCGAAACATACTTACTGTACCTCTACACCACATCGCAGGAATGCAGGCGGTAATGGCAGCTATATACGGTGGAAGGACACTAGTACTGCAGAGACAATTTGATGCCGAGGGATGGATGCAACTTGTTCAAGACAAACAAGTAAATAGAGCAATGATGGTTCCAACAATGCTAAAAATGCTGATGGACCAACCCAAATTCAATGAATATGACCTATCCAGCCTAAAAGTCATCACTTACGGAGCTGCACCGATGCCATTAGAAGTGATTAAGAAAGCTATATCCGAATTCCCAAACACTCGGTTCATAAATGCTTTTGGCCAAACAGAAACAGCTTCAACTATAACTATGTTACCTCCTGACGATCATGATATAAAGGAGAGTGATCCCGATTATGAAAAGAAACTTAAAAGATTAGCTTCTATTGGAAAACCTCTCCCTGACGTCGAGGTCAAAATAGTTGATGAAGATGGTAAGGATGTTGCTGTAGGTGAAAATGGGGAAATAGTTGCCAGAGGCGATAGATTAATGAAGGGCTATTGGAACAGAGAAGAAGCCACAAAAGAGACTCTTCGTGGAGGATGGTTATATACCGGAGATCTAGGATATTGGGACCCAGACGGATATATATTTCTATCTGGACGTGCTAAGGATTTCCTAAAGCGAGGCGGGGAGATGATAGCACCAGAAGAAGTTGAACAAATAATTATGTCTCATCCCTCGGTAGACGAAGCAGCAATAATTGGAGTTCCAGACGTTGAGTGGGGCGAGCGCGTTAGAGCAATGGTCGTCATAAAACCTGGACAAGAATTGACCGCCGAAGACGTAGTAGAACATTGCAGACCTAAAATGGCTGGATTTAAGAGGCCAGAGGACGTAGTTTTTATAGATGAATTACCCAGAAACCCAATGGGCAAAGTGCTAAAGAGGGTACTTAGGGAAGAATATGACCAGCCAATAGGCTCCTATGACTAAATAACCGTATCATTAGGATATAAGTAATTAGAATGTAACAGTGTATTTAAGAGCAATCTGACCGACAAAGTCAGATTGCTCTTAATAGTTTTCATTTAGTGTATAATCGGACATCCTTATAAAAACTGCAGCTTTTATGACTGGAAAAACTGACCTATGAAAGATAACACAAACGAAGAATCTAAAAAGATCAAGAGTGACAGGAGGCAAGCTGCCCGTCACAAAAGAAAATACGGTCCTAAGATACACGGAAAGAAACTAGCTGAAACTATAAGGAATGCTCTAACAAAGCGTTCAAACAAATCGAATCCTAAGTAACGACCTTCTACTTCTAGGACAGAACTTTTTGTACAGTTACTCCTATTTCAGCGGGAGAAGGTGCTATAGACACACCCGCTTCAACCAAAGACCTAACTTTCTCTTCAGCGGTTCCGGCAGATCCTGTAATTATTGCCCCTGCATGACCCATGCGACGACCTGGAGGGGCAGTGGTTCCCACAATCAAACCCACAACAGGTTTGCTAACGTTCTTGCGAATATATTCTGCTGCTTCTTGCTCTTTTGTTCCTCCGATTTCACCAATAAGAACAATGGCATCGGTATCAGGATCGTTATTGAATAATTCCAGTATATCAACAAACGAACTTCCTACTATTGGATCGCCACCTATGCCTACACATGTGGACTGCCCTATGCCGAGCTCAGTAAGTTGATTTACAGCTTCATAGGTTAAAGTCCCACTGCGAGAAACAACTCCCACTCTACCAGGAGTGTGTATATTACCAGGCATTATCCCTATCTTGGCCTTTTCTTCGGGGGATATAAGCCCAGGGCAGTTAGGGCCTATCAATTTTGTCGATTTGTCTTCCAAATACTTTTTTACTTTTACCATTTCCATTACAGGTATTCCCTCTGTAATACAGGCTATCAATGGTATGCCGGCGTCCGTAGACTCAAGTATTGCGTCTGCAGCAAACGCGGCAGGAACAAATATTAAAGCGACGTTGGCACCAGTTTCATCCACAGCTTGAGTAACCGTGTCAAAGACCGGAACTTTGTCCTCCCAGACAGTTCCGCCTCGTCCAGGAGTAACTCCTGCTACTAGATTGGTACCATACTCCATACATCTGGTAGCGTGAAAACTACCTTCTCTACCAGTCAAACCTTGTACTAATAATTTTGTATTCCTATCGACCAGTATACTCACTGGTACCTCCTCTTAATTTCAAGTATTAGAAGCAGATTCCTTAATAACAGATGCCGCTTCCTTTAAATCATTTACCAAAGAAATTGTTAGTCCTGAACTGGCCAATATATCCTTGCCTTCATCCGCGTTAGTGCCAAGCATCCTGACTACAATTGGGATCCTTATTTCAGTCTCTTTACAAGCGGCCACGATACCTCTAGCTGCCACGTCGCATCTAAGAATGCCACCGAAAACATTTACAAGAATCCGTTTAACTTGTGGATCTGCAAGTAATATGCTGAATGCCTGAGAAACCTGTTCTTCAGTAGCTCCTCCTCCGACATCAAGAAAGTTAGCAGGCATTGCATCTGCCATAGATATAGAATCCATAGTAGCCATCGCTAGGCCTGCGCCGTTCACCATGCAACCTACATCTCCATCCAGTTTTACGTAATTGATGCCAAACTTACTAGCTTCGACTTCCAAAGGATCTTCTTGAGACGGGTCTCTTAATTCTCCGAGATCGGGATGACGGAAAAGGGCATCATCGTCAAAATTTAACTTAGCATCAAGTGCAAGCAGTTGTCCGTCTTCTGTTACCGCTAATGGATTTATCTCCGCCAGAGAACAATCTTTTGCCTCAAAAACTTTATAAAGATTTGCTATAAGAGTAGAAGCAGGTCTGATTAGGTCATTAGGAATATTTATCCCATAAGCCAATGCTCTGCATTGAAACGGCTGTAGTCCTACTATAGAGTCGACATTGACTCTGATGATCTTTTCTGGAGTTTTCGCAGCCACTTCCTCTATATCCATACCTCCTGCTTCACTGGCCATAATAACAGGACTCCTTGTAGATCCATCAATAACTATCGCTAGATAGTATTCCTTAGCCACAGACAAGGTTTGCTCTATCAAAACATTATCAACTGATGCTCCTTCAGGACCAGTTTGATGAGTTACTAACTTA
>CAYUCO010000070.1:0-3103 GCA_964443385.1 uncultured Dehalococcoidia bacterium
GATACAATAGGTACCCGCCGCTAGTTAATAATAGTATAATCGTGTGATTTTAAAATGAAATTAGTATTTGTACGTCATGGAGAATCAGAGGGCAACGCCGATGGAAGACTACAGGGTCAAACCGAGTTCCAGTTGTCTGAACGAGGCCGTTCTCAGTCTCGAAGCCTGCGAGAACGATTTCAGATGGAGGACTTCAGACCTACTCATATCTACTCGAGTCCTCAGCAACGCACGGCTGAGACTGCCCAGATAGCAACCTCACATTGGCACATTCCAATAGTTTATTTGGACGACCTGAAGGAGGTCGATGTCGGCATATTTTCGGGGCTAACCTGGAGTGAAATCGGCACGAAGTACCCCGAAGTAGTACAGGAATTCCAGAAATCAAGAAACTGGGACATCGTTGAAGGAGCTGAGACTCTGAAATCTCGGAGCAATCGCGCGATTCGTGTCATAGAGACACTATTTGCACGTCATGCCAACAATGATGAAGTCCTTGTGTTCTCCCACGGCGGCATTCTTCAGTACATCCTGGCTGCGCTGATTGGAACTGAACGTGTCTGGGGAATACCTGTGCATAACACGGCTGTTTTCAGTTTTACACTAGCCTTGGAGCATTGGAGGTCAGGTGGAAGCGGCCTGCAAAATAACTTCCTCTGGCGCATAGTACACTTCAACGACGCATCACATTTAGACTGAATATTTCACATACTTAACACAACATCTCTTTTTTTATATAGTGCCTCTCTGTATCGACACCCTATCGGCACAGGGGTGATCAGCATATAGTAAAATGGGTGCATGAAACAAAACATTTGGGTATGGGGAATTATTGTAATTTGGGTCTTGGCTTTTTTGTTTGGGGTCTATATTTTGTTCGGCTAAGCACTATCGTTCTTTCCCTACCAGTGCGTCTACGTTGTGGCTAATCGACTATTCTTGTAGGGACTACTGCCGATTATTTGTCAGCCAGTTAGGCTTGAATATTTATGATTCAGAGAATGTTCATTTACTTGAACATATCTAATTCCAGATGGGTCGTTTCCGATTGGAAACCCTACAGGCCCGGTGGATACTAGTTCGGTGTTTCCCAATTTTTGGTAATTATTCATATGAAGATGACCTGTGAAAACAGCAGTCACATCATATTCAGTAATTAAATCGATTATCTTTGCACGCCTCTCTGAGGGAATAACGTGGTAACTATCACCTTCATTTAGGTCGTTTAGATATAAAGGGTGGTGCATGAAAATGATCTTGTGTCTTTGGTGGGTTGATGCAGCTATCCGAAGTTCATTCTCGAGAAAGGAAATCAGGGTATTCCACTCATTTGGAACTAGCCCGGGATCATAGCAAATGGCACTGTTAAGAACTATAAAGTAGCAGTTTTCTTCTTGAAATGAATAATTGTATTCTCCGAATTGTTCCTTATATTTATTTAGACTTGCCTGTGTTGGTTTATCTCCAACATCATGATTCCCTGCTACCCAGTAAAGTTTGATGTCCTTATTCAGGAGTCGTGAAATTCTTATCAACTCCTGAAACTGTTCCTCGGAGTCGGAGTTATGGACCATGTCACCACAAATTACAACAAAGTTAGGGTTAATTTTATTGGCGGTCTCGATGGCTTCGGTGAAAAGAGAAGTTTCTTTGGCGAACCCTTCTAAGACGGGGCCCGTATATTCGATATTTATACCTCTTTGTCGTCTCCAGGCTATATCTGCATCACTGAATTTACTGATTGCAGAATACATTCCAAATTGAGGATCGGCCATTTGTACAAAAGAAACATTCCTGTTTTTCATTCTCTAATCCATATCTTTTTGTTTTATTCGAAAAAACCTCGAGTTGCAGGGCAACGTCGGTTTGTTTAATTTGAGTTTATTCTAAGAGGTTCCGACCACTTTTTCTACAAACTGCTGTAGTAACCCAAAAATATAGCCCTCTATAATTAACTAACCAAATGCGGTGGATGGGCGCATTGTCCCAGTACTCTCTAAGAGCATATCATATCGCCTCTTCAGCAACTCCTTGAGGGCTCCTGAGTAGGTAAGTAAGCGGTATCGTCATTAAGATAGTCGCCAATGTGATCAGGATAGCGTTATCGTAAGTCCCGGTGGAGTCGAAAACCCTCCCATTTAACACAGGTCATATCACGCCTGAACCCAAGAAGCCGATTTGTAACAGGCCTTGGAGAGTCCCAAACGACCTAGATCCGAATAACTTCATCATTAGGATCGGTCTTAAAGGTACAGTGCCACCAAATCCAATACCGAACGTGAGAGCAAAAACGACTGCGAGCCAATACTGTTCTGGGCCGATTACAAGTAGGATGAGTAATCCAATAATCTGAAACCCTATGAGCCCGCCCATAACCACTCTGTAGTCAAGCGTATCCGCCAGGACACCTGAGCCAATCCGCCCGATGCCACTCAGGAAAAACATCAACCCTAAAATGCTCGCTGCCTGAGCGGCGCTATAGTCGAGGTCCTCCATAAGAGGGATAAGATGTACCATTAGGCCGCTGATTCCCACAAACATAAGTGCATATAGGGTCACGACAACCCAGAAAACCTGTGTCCTAACTGCCTGAGCTACTGTATACCCGTCGGTGGCTCCATCTATAGTATGATCTTGGACCTCAGTATTAAGTGCAGATACCGCCTCGGGCTTATCACCGTCCGCAAGGTAGCCATATGGCTCCGGTCTTGAGCGTGCCACCATGGCTAGCGGAATACCCACTACCCACAACCCGATTCCAAGTGCGATTGTCGCAGCACGCCAACCTATCATTCCCTCCAGAACAGCGATGATGACTAACGAAGGTCCTCCTAATACAGGCCCCAACATGGCAATACCCAAGGCTCTGCCTCGCATCCTCCGAAACCAATTGGCAACGGCGGCTACCCAAGTTACCCCATGACTGGCTCCGGACATTCCAAACGAAGCAATCAAGAAAGCAATGTAAAAAGTGAATACCGAGTCGATGAATCCCAACATTATCATTCCCGCTCCACCGATTATGACCCCAAGCAGAATGACGACTCGTGGGCCCCAGCGATCAACCAACACCCCTACTACAGGTGCTAACAAACCAGATTCA
>CAYUCO010000071.1:0-1847 GCA_964443385.1 uncultured Dehalococcoidia bacterium
GATATCATCACATGCGTGAATATCACCATCGACATTAACTAGCAAGATCTGTTCTCCACCAACTTCTACAGTCGTCAAATCTCCAGGACTGATTGCACTAACTTGTGCGACTTTTACGAAATCACCTTGAGCCATGTAGTACCCTCCTATAACTCCCGTACTAGCATCAGAATAAAACTGAAGCTTACTAACTAATCAAAAGCAATAATATAGGATGGAACTAACTACTGCAAAACCCTTAGATCTCTACGTGCAAGACATGAATGAAGAATAGTGAAATTGCGTGGTCGAGATGGTGTATGTTATACTATGTACGTATATGAGAGAAGAAAAAGATAAGATAGATAGAAGGTAATAATCAACATAATGTTAGACCAGGAAACAAGGCAGTCCATAACCACAGAATACCAAACCCACGAAAATGACACAGGCTCCACAGAAGTACAGGTCGCCGTTCTCACAGAACGCATCAAGCAAGTTACCGATCATCTCAGGACACACCGCAAAGACGTGCATTCACGCAGAGGTTTAGTCGGTCTCGTCTCCCAAAGACGTAGACTTTTAAAATACCTCAGTAATGAAGATGTTAACCGGTATCAGACTCTCATAAGTCGACTAGGACTCAGAAGATAAATTTGCCCCATCAATCACCCTACAGGGTGGTAGCTTAATCATACCCTCTAGTCCTAGGCCCTATTATTATTTAAGAGGTACATTCCAACTATGTCTACAATGTCAATTCCCACAATTGTGGAACGATCAATCGGAGATAGATCTATACGCTTAGAAACCGGCAGGCTTGCGTTTCAAGCTCATGGGTCAGTAACCATACAAAGCGGCGAAACAGTAGTTCTAGCAACCGTTGTTATGGCAGACAAACCTAGAGGAGATGTAGATTTCTTGCCGCTAACAGTAGAATTTGAAGAACGACTCTACGCAGCCGGTAAAATACCAGGGAGTTTCTTCCGCAGAGAAGGAAGACCTGGCGAATCTGGCATATTATCGTGTAGATTAACAGACAGGTCTATAAGACCACTTTTCCCAAAATCCCTACATAACGATATCCAAGTTATTCTTACGGTTCTATCATCAGACCAGGAAAACCCTCCAGAAGTGTTAGGGATGGTTGCAGCGTCTGCAGCCTTATCCATATCTCACATACCATTTGATGGACCGGTAGGATCTTGTAGAGTTGCTTATTTCAAGGAAAATAACGAATACGTTGTGCACCCTACGTATGAACAAATAAAAACCAGTCAACTAAATATGGTTATAAGTAGTACTAGAGACGCTATCCTAATGGTAGAAGCTGGTTCAGATGAAGTCTCAGAAGAAGTTATACTTGAAGGTATTCGCATCGCTCAAGAAGCCAACAACGAAACCATCGGATTAATAGACCAATTAGTCTCCCAAATTGGTTCCCCCAAAGTGGAAGTTGAGCCAATTAGTGACGAAGCTAAAGCAGTTGAAGCAACAATAAAAAGTAATTTGAATGGGCGTTTGACTACAATTTTAGAGCAGAACGGGCTCAAAGCAGAGCGCGTAGAAGCCCTAGAAGATCTCGAGGACTCTATAGCTTCAGAAATGGCGGAAGAATACTCTAGCGACCAAATAGCTGCCGGATTCAAGAATGTCCTGAAGAATGAAGTCCGACAAAGGATTCTTAACCAGGGCATACGTCCAGACGGACGTTCCACGGACGAAATCAGACCAATATTTGCAGAAGCCGGACTGCTCCCAAGAACTCATGGCTCGGGACTATTTACTCGAGGGCAGACACAAGTGTTATCCATTGCGACTCTTGGCCCTCTTACTATGAAACAAATACTAGACACAGTAGGTCCTAA
>CAYUCO010000072.1:0-5654 GCA_964443385.1 uncultured Dehalococcoidia bacterium
CTGTTTGATGTATGCTTTACTTATTTCTTGACGGAGTTAACTTTGCACTGGATTTCACTAGCTATATCAAGTACGGTTCTGTTTTCTATAGTGGCCGTGCTGGACAAGAAATTACTGGCTCGTTACATACATGACGTAAGAACATTCTATTTTTGTGTAGGTGCGTTCCAATTAATCGTTTCGTTATTCGTGATTCTTATAAACCCATGGGAATCGAATCCATCCACGCTTACTTTTTTTATTGGATTGTCCTCAGGTATAGTTTGGGCCTTGGGTCTTATGACAATGTTTTTTGGAATGAGCAAATTGGAAGTTTCCAGAGTGATACCCATTTCACACACTTATCCCGTATTTGTCGCAATTATGGCCACATCTTTTTTGGGTGAAACTCTATCGTTCATACAATATTCTTCTATATTACTAACGGTGTTGGGCGCTGGCTTATTAGCACGAAGTGGTGTTTTATCGGCGGAAACGTCGAATAAAAAGCACGACATAAGAATTTATCTGCTTGTTTTGTTAGGCAGTGTTTTGACCGCTGTAGCTAATGTTACTTACAAATATGCTTTATCTGATATTGAGTTTTGGAATTTATTTGCTATGCGATCATTCTGTTTGTTTTTCGTTTTGGCCATGGGAGGATTGCACACAAAACTGATACTTGAAGTCAAAATGTTCTGGTGCAATAAGCAATCTCGCTATTTGTTTATTTTTGTTGAATTTATAACAGCTCCAGTGGCAATGATACTTATGCTCGCAGCATTGGCTGAAGGGCCAGTATCTATGGCGTCGACTTTGTTCTCGACAAGACCTTTGTTTGTGCTTATCATTGGCGGCTTATTGAGCACACAGTATTGGAACATCTTGAACGAACCATTGACCAGGGAAACAATGCCTACCAAGCTACTATTCACATCCATGATCGTATTGGGTGTATCTGGTTTAACGCTGTTTTAATGGGTTGCCAAAAATTACCGAACAGGGGTTGCCATATTATATACCGGCAACCCCTGATTAGGAAAATCAATACCTCGACAGGTTGTTTTCTTCAGAGGTCATAAATTCTATTAGTGCAGGCTTTCCATCTTTCATAGATTCCATAGCTCTTTTTATACCCGGTATTACTTCGTTAGGATCTTCTATCCTTTCACTATGTGCTCCCAGAGATTTTGCAAGGTCTGCGTACTCTCCATATAGGTTTGTAAATCCGAATTTTTCGGTTGCAACCGGATAGTTTCTTGAGTAACCACTGAGTACATGGTTGTTCAGAACAATAGTCAATATGGGTATGTTATGTCTAACAGCGGTTTCGATATCCATACCAGCCATTCCTATAGCAGCATCTCCCATTATATTCACCACGAGTTTTTCTGGTGCTCCTAGTTTTGCTCCCATTGCTATTCCAAGTCCATATCCTAGCTGTGAGGAGTTTCCCCAGCCCAAGTAACCCCTAGGTGTTGTCGTTTCGAAGAAGGGAATTGTTTGGTCTCTCGGATGTCCAGAATCGTGAGTAAGTATTGTTTGAGATCTATCAACAGTGTTCATCAAATCCCATATAATACGGTATGGGTTGATTGGCACCTCATTTGATGTCAACAGAGGCATCCATTCTGCGAGCCATTCATCTTTCACTTTTTTAATTTCTGCTCTTACGTCCTGCGTGTCTTCTCTTCCATTGGCGCCAGCTTGTTTTTTGACCTCATCGATCAGTTGTCTAATCACCAACTTGGCATCACCGACTACTGCTTGTTGTATTTGATGTTCCTTATTCAAGTCTTTTTCGTCTACAGTGCATTGCACTAAAGTTTTGCCAGTTGGTACGGCTATAGATGCCAAATTTGTTGTAAAACTACAGCCTATTCCAAAAACCACATCAGATTTATTGAGAAAATGAGGTACCATTTTTGTCATGGTGTTAGCACCTGTGCCTATGGACAAAGGATGGTTCTCTGGGAAGGCACTTTTGCCGGTATTTGTTGTCATAACTGGGGTATTAGTCAATTCTGCGAACTCTATTAATTCGTCTGAAGCCTCTGCCCACAGAATACCTTGGCCTGCATATATGACCGGGTTTTTGGATGAGAGCAATATCTTGACTGCTTCTGCTATATCTGACGGATCCCCAGCACTTTTTACTCCGTTTACTGGTTTATATTGTATAGCGGCTTCATCAATTTGCTCATTTGCAACGTCCCCAGGTAACTGAAGCATAACTGGTCCCAACCTACCGGAACGCAGGAAGGTATAACCTCGCCTCATCATCTCTGGGATCCTCTCTATCTGGTTTATTTGAGATACCCATTTTGTCACGCCTTTATATGCAGCCATAGCATCAAAGTCAGGAGATTGACCTATTTTACTTCTAGCTGTCCCCCCAGGAATCACCAATATAGGGGTGGACTCTGCGTATGCATGAGCTATCCCAGCAAAAGCATTTTCTACTCCCGGGCCAGCTTGAGTTACTACTACACCTATTTTGCGACCATTTGTTGCTCTACTATAACCATCTGCCATATTTACAGTAGTTCGTTCAGTTCTAGACATAATAGGTTTTATGTCCGCTATTGCTGCAGCTTCAATTAATGTGTTTGCAGGGTAACAGAACAAATATTCTGTGCCTTCCATCTTTAGGATATTTGATATTGCTGTGTTGCCGTTCATGATTTCCTCCTTATTTTATTGACATAGGGTGAAATAGGCCGTTTCCATTACATAATACTATCATCACGCTTATTTACCTAGCTATATCCTGTGAAATTTTTTGTTTATATCGCCTTAATTGTATTAGGTATATATGTTAATATCATCGAGGAAAAACTAAGTTAAACATTAATTTATTATGGAGAAATTCATGGGACAGCAAAATAGATCGGATGATAAAACTGAGATGACAGGTGGTCAGGCCCTGATAAATTCGCTATATGAAGAAGGCGTTAGAGTGATATTTGGTTTGCCTGGTGTTCAAATGTATCACGCAGTCATACCAGTATTGGACTATCCAGATATGAAATTTATTACTACTAGACATGAACAAGCGACAACCTACATGGCTGATGGGTATTCGCGTGCTAGCGGAGAGATAGGAGTTTCTATGGTAGTTCCAGGTCCAGGCTTGCAAAATGCTTCGGCTGGTATAACTAATGCTTATTCTGCATCGGCTCAAGTATTGGTTATCGCTGGTCAAATAAATAGAGATAAAATATCTAAAGACGTGGGGATGTTGCATGAAATAAACGACCAGATAGATATAATAAAGCCGATAACCAAATGGCAATCTAGAGTTTTGGATGCTGATAAAATACAGGATGCAGTCAAGGAGTGTTTTTATCATTTAAGGACTGGTAGACCAAGACCAGTAGAAATAGAAATACCTCCTGAAACACTTTCAGATGTTACTGAAGTCGGATCTTATGCTTCGGAAGAATTGCCAATAGAGAGCATAGATGGGTCTTCTATAGAGGAAGCGGCAGGATTGCTCGTTTCGTCTTCTAATCCAGTAATTTGGGCTGGTGGCGGTGTGAATTTATCTGACGCTTCTACTGAACTTCTGTCTTTAGCTGAATACCTGCAAATCCCTGTTCTAACCACTGCCGAGGGCAAGGGATCGATATCCGACAAACACTATCTGAGCCTAGGCACACCACAGGGTAGATCTACTGGAGAAAGTAAAGACGAGTTACGGGATTTCTTTAACAAATGCGATGTTATTTTGGCAATCGGCACGCGTTTCAATACGGCTAATCCCTCGGATTCTCAAAAAGTTATACAGATAGATATTGATCCTGAGGAAATAGGAAGAAACAACAATAACACAGTGGGCATAGTCGGAGATGCGAAGAGGGGAGTGGAACAGCTTTTGTTTGCAGTTAAATCCATGACTGAGCCGAGAGTGTCACGTAAGAAAGAACTAGAAAAGATTGTTTTCAACAGAACTAATAATCCCAAAACCCGTATAGAGCCTCAGGCATCGTTTGTTGAAGCTCTAAGAGAAGGCATACCTGAAGACGGTATAGTGGTTACTGACATGACTATAATGGCTTATTATGCTCGAGCTCATTTCCCTACTTATCATCCTAGGAGTTATTTTACATCTTCATACACTGGTAATTTAGGGTCAGGATATCCGACGGCACTTGGAGTCAAAGTGGCTAAACCAGATAAACCGGTGATAAGTATATCTGGTGATGGAGGTTTCTTGTTCAATTCGCAGGAATTATCAACTGCAGTGCAGTTTGGTATAAATGTGGTTGCTGTCGTGTTCAATGATGGGGCTTATGGCAATGTAAAACGAGATATGAAAAATTTATTTGATAATAAGTCTTTGGGAGTAGAACTCGTCAATCCTGATTTTATGAAACTCGCAGATGCTTATGGAGTTATTGGCATGCGGGCGGATACTCCGGATGGTCTTAAGCAATGTCTACAAGAAGCTGTTTCTATGGAAAAACCGGTACTTATAGAAGTGCCTATAGGCGAAATGCCTTCGCCATTTTGATTTGTAGAATAAAAAGCTATATGTACTTACCGACAAATAATCCTAGCATGGCAGCAAACAGACCTATAACCACGCTTGCTACTAAATTTAATCCTGCTGTATAAAGCTCTCCCTTTTGTATAATTTGGATAGTGTCTACAGTCAATGTTGAGAAGGTAGTATAGGAACCTAAGAACCCAACTGCCACTACGAGGCGTATTTCGTTTGACCAATTTGTATGGCTAGCGATCATTCCTATGAAGAGGCCTAGTAAGAATGATCCACTTGTATTTGCAAGAAAAGTCCCTAGAAGATTGGAACCGAAGTAGTGGGATACATACTGGTTTACACCATACCTAGATACGGCGCCCAATGCTCCGCTCAATCCTATTAGTATTATGTTGTACATGAGACATTTTCATTCATGTATATTACATCCAGAGGTGTTTGTTTAGGTGGGTACTGATATTTGAGCCGATATTCTAGGTATGTCACCCACAACTTTTGTGATGTGTCCTTCTCCAGTTAAGTCATCTGCCAGAACTACGTCTCCAGGTCCAAAGAGTCTTGAAGATCCATCTCCCATAGTAATTTCTGATTGGCCTTGTAATGTTATGACATATTGTCGTCTAGGAGCAGGATGCATATCTATCACGAACCCTGGTGGCTGATAAACGAATTGCATTCCTTGGCTTTCTTCGTTATCAGTTCGCTGAGCCACATCACTTATCTCAAATGGTAAGTCTATGTCTTCAAAATGAGACTTCCCGTCACTTCCTGTGAACATTCTTGTTATTTGCATCAAAATTCTCCTAACTATATAATTTGCTTAAATGGTGATTCTTTTTTAATTTTTACCATATACTTACTTGATTGTCATTGAATTGATGGGACATTTAAAAGTTGAGGCACGGGAAATTTTGAAATCTTTTGTAAGCAAGTTTGTAATATTCAATTTAATGTTAATTACCTGCATTTGTGTTGTAGGATTGTTTTCTTGTTCCAGTACTTCGACTTCGACACCTACACCTACACCTACACCTAGCATTACCCCAGAGATGAATACTAAGACATCTGTTCCATCTGAAAGTACAGTAATGAATAATGGATTTGTTTCTGTTTCTTTGTCTGATACATCGACAGCTAGATACTTGATACGCGAAAGACTTGCTAGATTGGA
>CAYUCO010000073.1:0-11430 GCA_964443385.1 uncultured Dehalococcoidia bacterium
TGAACACTCTCTTAGTCAGTGAGTCGCGGGAAGCTTAGTAGTTGAATATCTGTTTTAGAGACTTCTTATTTGCGCTCTATGGCTGATTTGACTGCTTTAACTATACTGTCAGGGGTCAATCCGTATTTTTCCAGAAGCAACTTTGGATCTCCAGATTCCGCATATCCCGTGAGAGAAACAGCCTCTACTGGAACCGGATGATTTTCTCCTATTACTTGTGAAACTATACTATTCAATCCTCCATGATGGAGATGTTCTTCAGCAGTGATTATTGCCCCTGTATTTTTTGCAGCTGTGATTATTGTTTCTTTGTCTACGGGTTGAAGTGTGGCCATATTTATTACACTACAATTTATTCCTTCAGTAGAGAGTTTGTCAGCTGCAATTAATGCCGCATCTACCATTATCCCACAGGCTATAATTGTGGCTTGTTGGCCACTTCTCATAATTTCAGCCTTTCCTATCTCGAAACTATAATTTTCATCGTGGATAATTGGAGTGGCTGCCCGGGATAGTCTTATGTAGAATGGGCCTTTGGTATTTGCGGCTGCTACCACTGCTTTAACCGTCTCAGGTCCATCTGCAGGCACTATAACAGTGAAGTTGGGAAGGGCGCACATTAAAGACAAGTCTTCAATGCTCTGTGCTGACATTCCGTCGTCTCCTGTCATAATTCCCGCGTGGGTAACTACTATTTTTACATTTAAATTGGGCTGTGAGATGCCTAGTCGTATTTGGTCGTATGGTCTTCCACTCCCGAATACGGCAAACGTGCTAGCGAACACCGTTTTACCGGAGTTCGCTAGACCAGCAGAAACGCTCATCATGTTTTGTTCCGCAGGACCCATGTCGAAAAAACGATCTGGGAATTCTTGGGCGAACAAGTGAATAAACGTAGATTTGTTTAAATCACCACCCACTACGACTATATCCTTGTTTTCGTTACCAAGTTTCAGTAATGTGTGTCCGTAAACTTCTCTAGTAGCTGATGTAGTAGTCATATTTTCTATTTATCACCTAGACAGTTCGTCTAGGGCCCTTACCAATTCTTCCTCGTTCGGGGATTTACCATGAAACCCGGGGTTATTTTCCATGAAGCTAACACCTTTACCCTTGACTGTGGCGGCTATTATAGCCGTAGGTTTATCTTTTGCTGATCTTGCTTTTTTAAAAGCACCGATTACATACTCAAAATTATGAAAATCTATTTCTATTGTGTTCCAGCCGAAAGAGCGCCATTTATCCGTCAAAGGTTCTAGGTTCATTACCTCGTTAGTGAACCGGTCATTTTGTATTCCATTACGATCTACTATTGCGACCAAATTGTCTAGTTTATAGTGAGCGGCAGCCATGGCTGCCTCCCATATTTGCCCCTCATCACACTCGCCGTCACCCAGTAGTACATAAGTTCTGGACTTTTTTGAATCGAGTCTAGCAGCAAGAGCCGATCCAACTCCAAAAGATAGCCCTTGACCCAACGAACCCCCAGACATTTCCACCCCGGGAGTCATTATATGGGCATGGCCCTGTAGAATGCTTCCAATTTTTCTGAAAGTCCAGAGTTCTTCTCTTGCGAAGTAACCACATTTAGCCAGCACAACGTATAGCACTGGACAGGCATGGGCTTTGCTTAATATGAACTTGTCTCTATCTGGGTTGGTGGGGTTTGCAGGATCGTGTTGCATCTCTTTCCAATAAAGGCTAGTCAATATCTCCACAGCTGAGAGAGAGCCTCCAGGGTGTCCACTGCCAGCCTCAAATATAGTATTAAGTATGTCCTGTCTTAATTCTTTTGACAGACTTTCTAGTTCATCTATTGAAAGTTCATTTGTGATCAAAGAAATTTACCTTTCCTGAAAAATGCACGACAAAATTATAGCAGTCATCTTTACACTCTGTCCACATGAAAACCTAATAAATAACAGTATCAGGGAGAAAAAGCAGGTCAAGATATTTCAAAGGCTTGAACAATCATTTTATAAGTTTCTGCATTGCTGCCAACTACTAGGAGTACTTGGTTGGTTGAGCGTAACATTTCGAAACGTATATTAACGTCTGAGGATAATTTAATCTTTTCCAGAGCATTAAGAAATTCGTGTGTATCTTTAGGACTTTCCCACCTCAATAAAGATATAAGTAAAGTATTGCCATTAGGGCCGGACAGTAATTGATATTTGTCTCCCTCCCATCCATCAGAAGAAGTGGCTGCTGTAGATTTGTTCGTTGCAATCTCTAGGTAAGCTTTTAAAAAGAATTCTCCTAAGACTTCTTCATGGAGTATGTTCCACTCTTTACCCAGAACAATCTCGACGTCTGGCAATTCTATTTCAGGGGCAGTTTCTTGGGCAAAGTATTTGTTGGGATGAATTACTTGCTCCGTAGTGACTGGAGGTTGATTATAGGATTCGTTTAGTTGGGATAAACTGCCTTCGGATAATATATGTGTTACTAACGAAAATCCCTCGCCGTACGGAAACAGCATGATCTTCTCTAGGATTACTGGCATATCGTAGTCAGAGGGGTTCGTGTCAGTATGTTGTAACAGTTTTTGTTTGTCTTTTTTCTCTAGATACCTGTCCAGATATTTTAACTCTACGTAGGTGGCGTCTCCTTCTATGAGAGCCAATAAACCGGACTCATTTTCTGTTCTGCCTTCGACATTCTTTGTCAAGGTAATTATGTCGAAATGTTGTTGCTGTAGTGCGTGAACGTATTCGTGGGCCAACGTTAATTCAATTGAAGGAGTAATAGTGTTAGATTCTGATATCAAATAGATTTCCCTTGTCTCGGTATCATAATATCCCATGATATTTTGAAGGTACATTGAGTTAAGTAATTCCAACAAATTTACATCAGACCCTATAAGTTTGAGCGTTTTAAATAATATTTCCTGTTTGTGTGTGTCTTCCTTATTGTTTACAGCCAATAATTCGTCAGTTAGTTTTTGTTCCAGACCCCGTTTATTCAAAAAATTTACTTTTATATCTTCAGTTCTTTTTAGTCCCCTAATTTCCTCCACATTGTTCAAGATATTTTCAAATTGGGCTTCTAGTGTCTTTTCGTCTTTTGCGTTTTCTTCGGTTGTTGATAAGCATGACTCAGAGATCAATGATAATATTAGTACTAAGGAAACAAGTATTATCGCAGGTAGATTCTGGATCTTTGATTTGTGTGCGGACATTTTTATTCCATATTGTTTTAGCATATTGATGTCTCCAACATTCTCTTATGGAATGACCTTAGAAATCTTAATTCATTTAAGTTGACATGCCTAGCTTTATGGATTTAGAATTCAGTCAATAATAGATCTATGGGGTTTCTTATATGCAAGAAGTAGTAATTGATAGCATCAGGGTCAGCCTGATGAATTACCAAAGAGTTGTTATCCTGAAGGAGAAATCTATAGATATGTATCTTCCTATTTGGATAGGCCCATCAGAAGCAGACTCCATCGCTGTTAAACTGCAGGATGTTGATGTCCCTAGACCTTTGACGCATGATTTGTTGAATTTGACAATAACGAAAATGGGCGGAGAAGTGTCTCACATTGTAGTCTCTGATCTGTCAAACGACACGTTTTATGCGAAAATTGTTATAAGGCTTGAAGAGAAAGAAGTAGAGATAGATTCTAGGCCTAGTGACGCAATTGCGCTAGCTGTTAGGGTGGGGGTGGCTATATACGTGGAAGATGAGGTAATGAGCAAGGCGGGAGTCTCTTTAGATGCTGAAACGGGGGAACCTGTGGTCAGGGGTGAACGAGGAGAAAGAGCTGTGCAAAACATGAGTGAGGACGAACTTCAACGCTTGTCAGCTTTTCAAGATTTTATAGGCGAACTTGACCTTGAGGATTTTGATAGAAAATAGATTCACCTTCACTCTTTCTTAGTGAATTAGATTGCAATAACTGTGTCCTTTAACGTAACGGCCAAGTTATTATTGTGCCGGTCGGATCGTTCTTAACAATCCACATTGACTTCACCAATTATCATGAAGGAGAATTTTATATGAATATTATGAGAAGCCTCATGTTCGTTCCAGGTAATAGAAGAGATATGTTGGAAAAATCGCTCTCTTTCCGTGCTGATATTATAGTCCCAGATATGCAGGACTCGGTTCCTCTTTCGGAAAAGCAAAGTGCTAGAGATGTGATACATGACATGCTCCCAGTGTTGGCGGAGGCGCAGAAAAAGATTGTAGTGCGAGTAAATGCTAGGTCTACAGGTTTACTAGAGGACGATATTAAAGCGGCAGTTAGCCCTCATACATTTGGTTTGAATATAGTGAATATTGATACACCTGAAGACGTAGTTATCACTGAGCGATTAGTTGCCGAACAAGAAAGAATGCAGGGATTAGATCATGGTTCTATAAAATTCATCATATACTTGGAGTCTGCTTTGGGAGTCACCAATGCCTACATAAATTGCATGTCGTCAGATAGAATCATAGGCGCAGCTTTTGGAGCTGAAGATTTTACTGTAGATATGGGAGTCAATCGCACTGATGAAGGCAAAGAAATACTGGTTCCTAGATCAATGGTTGCTATAGCTGCTACTGCTGCCGGGGTTGTGCCAATTGATGTCGTTTACGCGAATTTCAGGGACATAGATGGTTTAGAAAAAGATGTTATAGCAGGAAAGAATATGGGATACAAAGGCAAATTCGCTATCCATCCCGGGCAATTAGATTCAATTAACGTACTGCTAAGTCCAAATGAGGAGGAAATTGAATACGCTCGCCGCGTTGTTGATGTATTTGAGGAGTCTCTGTCTGAGGGTAGAGGAGCGACTTCTTTGGATGGCAAGATGATAGATTATCCCGTGGTCAAACGGGCACAAAATGTTTTGGATATAGCTAAAGGTATTGAACAAACCTTCTAAACCATTTGGTGGAGTTACAGTAGATGAGTAATTGTAATCTGAGGACAATTCATGGATGATTCAATAAAATTAAGTAATATCAAACTCTACGGATATCATGGAGTTAATGATTTTGAGCGAGAGAACGGACAATTTTTCTTAATAAACCTTCGGCTTTTCTTAGACTTAAAGAAAGCTGGTTTATCAGACTCTTTAAAGGATACCGTTGATTATTCAAGGGTATATGAGTGTATCAAAGATATAATCGAAGGTCGTAGTATCAAATTGTTGGAAAAATTAGCTGATGTGGTAGTAGATGCAATTTTTGAAACCTTTCCGCAGGTGATTGGATTAAATGTAGAAATAGAAAAACCCAACCCTCCGATAAAAGGATCCCGTATAGATGGAGTAAGTGTAAGGATCAATAGGAGCAAGGCATAGATGATTTCTTCGCAAATAAGTTTTAAGTACTACCATAAAGTGTGATTTGTTCCGAAAAATGGAGTAACCTTATGAAATACAGAAATCAAAAAATATGGATTTAAAGTCTTGACAGTGTTGCCTTGGACACATGTTATCCTTAGTGCTAGCTGTTCTATGATAAGTGAGGATGTGTAGGTTTTGTTTTCGATCAAAAATCTCATTCTTAAATTACAGGGCGATTTTTTCGAGGACGGGTTACACGTTTGTTTGACAAGTTAATTTTTGAACCAAAGAAGGTGGATAAGTATTATGAGAGTTATATTTCTGGATGATGTGCTGAATGTTGCTAGAGCAGGAGACGTCAAAGATGTAAAAAATGGCTACGCGAGAAACTTCTTATTGCCCAAAGGAATCGCAGTGGCCGCAACTTCTGAAGAAATGAAGCGAATAGAGACCATAAGGAGAGTTGGACTTGAACGGCAGTCTAAGCTTAAGGATGGGGCACAGGCTCTAGTTGAAAGACTTGAATCTTCCAAATTCACTATAAAAGTTAGATCAGGGCCAAATGGTAGGCTTTATGGAGCCGTGACCAATGTGATGATTGCGGAAGAAGTGTCTAGATCTATGGAAGTGGATGTTGATCGGAGGGATGTGATACTGGCAGAACCCATACATGAAATAGGTTCTTTTGAAGCTAAAGTTAGGGTTCATCCTGAGATATCTGCGAACATTAGCTTATCCGTTGAAGATATAGATTCTACTGGCCACCAAATAGAATCTTCTATCCAAGATTCTATTCAAGATTCCTTAGAAGACTCAGATGCAGATATGGATACGGAAGAACAAGGATAGCAATAAGGATTGAACTATTATGTATGTAGAGAAACTTCCTCCACATGATGAACGAGCGGAAGAATCCGTTGTTGGCTCTCTGCTTATAGACGGTGACGCAATAGTTACAGTATCTACGTTGCTAAAGCCAGAAGATTTTTATATTGAAAAAGCCAGATGGTGTTATGAAGCTTGTCTGTCCTTGTGGGAAAGCAATGAGGCTATAAACCCAGTTACTGTAGGCCATAGGCTTGCGATTATAGATAGATTGGATTCTATAGGTGGCCCTTCTTATTTGGGTTATTTGGTTAGTTCGTTGCCAACGTCATCTCATGTAGAACATTACGCGAAGATAGTTAGCCGCAGCCATACCTTGAGGAGGCTTATAGATGCTGCTGGGGAAATAGCGTCTATTGGATATGATGGTTATACAGATGTTGATAGATCCCTTTCGCAGGCAGAAGATTTGTTGTTCAAAATACGAACAGGCCAGGAGACTAGGGATTTCGTGGCAATCAGGGATGTTCTGGACCAATATTTAGAAGAAAGTGCCCGCATGGACAGTTCTGAGGATGCGGGCGAGACACCTGTTTACACCTCATTTGTGGACTTAGATCAGATACTTGGAGGGTTTCAACGTTCAGACTTGGTTATACTGGCATCGGGTCCTAGTGTCGGTAAGAGCACTTTAGCATTGAACATAGCAAGGAACGCTTCTGGACAAGGTCTTGGTGTAGGGGTATTCAGCTTGGAGATGAGTCGTGAACAAATAGGGCACAGGTTTCTCTCCAGTGAAGCTAACGTTAATTTGAGATTGGTTAGACAGAGATTGTATGGTGACTTGGTGGAAGGGAGAATAGTAAACGCCGCCGGTACACTTTCGGAACTTCCTATATACATAGATGATACTCCTTTGCAGGGCATAGTGGACATTCGCAACCGCTGTAGAAGGATGCACATGGAAAGAAAATTGGATTTTATAGTTATAGATTACTTGCAGTTAATACAGGGTACTGGTAGACGAGAAAACCGTGTCCAAGAAGTAGGTGAGATTACTAGATCTCTGAAGGGCCTTGCTAGAGATCTAAATTTACCAGTTCTTGCACTGTCACAGTTAAGCAGAGCTGTGGATGTCCGACCATCTCACAGGCCACAGCTTTCGGATTTGAGGGAGAGCGGTAGTATAGAGCAAGATGCGGATGTTGTTATGTTTATACATAGAGAAGATAGAAATTTAACTGAGAATGAGTGGTATGAACAACATCCTAATGAGGAATTTCCTAATGGATTGGCAGATTTAATAGTCGCCAAACACAGACATGGCCCTTTGGGTACCATAAAGCTTAGGTTCAATGGGGCTAAGGCAAGAATTGAAGATACTCCGACTTACAGGGAGCAATGATGAGTGCTTCTAATGGATTTCCTGATAAATCTAAATTCACGCCAGTGCCAAATTTATTGTTCGGACAATTGTTAGAGGAAGTTATAGATGTTAGGCAGTTAAAATGTCTCTTGCGCTTGATATTCATGTTAAACCAAAAAAAGGGATTTCCTAGATTCCTAACTTTGGAAGAACTAATTTCTGATAGGGTTTTACAAGTTGCGCTGTCTGAGGATACATATGATATCAAGGACATACCGAATCATTCGATTCGTGATCACGATACTTATGTGTATAAATTAGCGAATACTTTGCGGGAACTTGATTTATTGGGCTTAATTTTGTCTGTTGATAAAAGTCAATCAATTAGTGGGATTAGTGTTGCTAATGCTTTTCTGATAAATAACGAAGAAGGTAGGAGGAGTATAGAGTCAATAAGAGGTCGATTTGACGGCAAGCAGGGTGTTAAAGCTCAAGTTACATTAGGTGCAGAAACAAACCTTATGCCACAAAACAGGCCTAGTATTTTCTCTCTATATGAGGAGAACATCGGTATAATTGGGCATATTATGGCAGAAGAATTAAAGGAAGCTGAAAAAGAATATCCTGCATCTTGGCTCAACGAGGCTTTCAAAGAGGCCGTAATGCAAAACAAAAGAAATTGGAGTTATATCAAGGCAATACTGCATAACTGGACTGAACAAGGAAAGGGAAGTGGCAATGGAGAGTTTGGGAGACATTCTAAAAAGGTTGACTCAAGAGAATGGATCAGAAAACATGGATTACCAAAACCAAAATGAAGTACTAGACGAATCTGAAGATGTGTCATGTAATATATGTGGGGATTTCGGTTGGGTGAGAAGACATGTTTCTGTAAACCATCCTGATTTTGGCAAAGCATTCAGGTGTGTTTGTCATACTTCGGTGAATGACTCCTCTCGTATGGAAAGAATTCGACATTACAGCAATATGGGCCATTTGGCTGCAATTACTTTCGAGGGGACAAAGCCCGAAGGAAGATTGTCTGATCAGTCGGCTACTGGTTCATTTAAGTGGGCTTTTGACGAATCATTGAAATATGTCCAAGACCCTTCCGGGTGGATTGTGTTTACGGGTCCTAGTGGATCTGGGAAAACTCATTTAGCTTCAGCTATATCGAATAGATTGATTGACGATGGCAATTCGGTTCTATTTGTATTTGTTCCTGACTTGTTGGATCATCTAAGGGCGACATATTCCCCTAGTAGTGAGTTTTCATACAACGAATTTTTTGACCAAGTTAGGACTGCACCTTATTTAATCTTGGACGATCTTGGTGTCCATAATAGTACGTCATGGGCACATGAAAAATTATACCAGGTTTTAAATCACAGGTACGTCAATAAATTACCAACAATTATTACGTTAGCTTTGCCAATGCTGGATTTGGATCCGAGATGGCAGACGAGGTTAACCGACTTGGATTTAGTCAAGGAGGTGTCCTTGGGTAAGAATACGGATTTTGGTCCCACAAATGAGTGGGGGAAAGTCGGAACTGAATTGTTGAAGCGTATGACTTTCGAATCATTTAATGTCGTAGGGAATGGAGCTAACTCTAATCAAAGGCAGAGTTTGGAAGTAGCTTTGCAGATTGCGCTTAATTTTGCAGAAGACCCTGACGGTTGGCTAGTTTTTATTGGTCCTAGTGGTTCGGGTAAAACGCATCTGTCGGTTGCAGTGGCTAACGAAAGGTTAAAAAGGCACCAAGACGTAAGATATTTTATGGTAGCAGATCTTCTTGATCAACTAAGGGAAGCCTTTAGTCCTGATAGTGCTTATAGTTACTATAGGCTGTTTGAGCAAGTGCGCAATGCGGATCTACTTATTCTTAGGGACTTTGACTTTGACTTACAACATGTTACTCCGTGGGCAAGAGAAAAATTAAACCAGCTACTGATTCATAGGTACGATTCAAGGTTGCCCACTTTATTAACCACTGTTGAGCTCGATGAGAATCGGAAAACAGACCCTATAATGTCGAGGTTGCAGGATGTAACCATGGTTTCTATAATTCCAATTGATGCACCAGACTATAGGGCTAGTGCCAGACTCCCAGGGTAAAACCTTGGGCTCTTGATTTGAAGGAGCACGATATTTACTAGGTATATTTCGGCTCCCGGACAGTTTCTTGGGCTGGAGCCTTTTAGTATCCGCTATCTTCTTGGGTATGGTGGTGTCGGTGGAGTTTTTATCTCCCCTTCACAGCCGCAACTATCGCACATGCTGTTTACCTCTTTCTTACTTATCGTAATGTGTGTTCTATAATAATACAGTTAATGTTGTAACTGTAAACCTTCCAATTGTAAATGTTTTAATGGGGTTCATGTAATTGATATTAACCAGATGGATATTTTCAATAGAACCCCAAACCTAACTATAGCTGGGTATATTGGTGGCGCATACGGGAGTCGAACCCGTGATCTCCGCCTTGAGAGGGCGGCGTCCTTGGCCACTAGACGAATGCGCCAGTCTATATCACTAGCGTAATCTTATCACACTGACTTTTGTCAGAGAATAGAATATTTCATCGATTGCTTGCACCACTTTAACGATAAGGTAATATAGTGTGCTGAAAACAATATATAAATATGGCAAAACTGGCTAATTTTGTATTTGTTTTTTGAGAAATTATAGATTGCATAAGGTAAAGAGTGTTGCATCTCACAAATGTGTTCAAATATTCGAATTTACTAGCGAAAATTATATTGACAACGCTTTTTTACTATGCTACATTCCCCCTAACATTCTCGGAGGAGGAGATATGAGTGTGCGTTTTGCGTATCCATTGAGGCCGCTCGTAGCGATTTTAGCAGTCACGATGACTTTCGTGGCTCTTGCATGCGGTGGTGAAGAAGAAGCCGCCGCCCCTGCAGCGACGTCAGCTCCTGTAGCTACGTCAGCTCCTGCCCCCGCGACCACAGCTCCGTTGCCACAAGCAACTGAGGCACCTGCAGCAGATGCAGCAGACACCTCAGATGCGGCAGCATCAGAAGCTCCTGCGGCAGCAGCCACAGAAGCACCTGTAGCAGCAGTAGTTGCGGACTACCGGGATGATTGGATCAACTTCCTGAAGCAGCACAAAGGCTATAAAGCTGAGTGGGGAGAGCCTACGTACGGTGGTATAATTAAGACCGCCGACCCAAGGCCAGCTTCAAGGTTCCAGTCTACCC
The DNA here is from genome assembly GCA_964443385.1 of uncultured Dehalococcoidia bacterium. Classification (GTDB taxonomy): domain Bacteria; phylum Chloroflexota; class Dehalococcoidia; order Lucifugimonadales; family UBA2985; genus VFHP01. Next base: position 10,704 of record CAYUCO010000073.1, read on the forward strand.
TAGGTTATAGTGCGTTTAGCCGATGGCAGTTTGCGGCGCACAACAGTCTCCTGATGATGGACCCATGGGGTACAATCAGGGACGCACCGGTATGTGATCTTTGCGAAAGCTATGAGATCAGTTCCGACGGACTTAAGTACACCTTCAAGTTGAGGGAAAATGTACAGTTCCATTCTGAGGGATGGGCTAAAGATCAGGGAGCACCTGGCTTCGGCACCGAACTGGCTTGTGAAGACATCAAAGCTAGTATTGAGTGGTTCGCCAACCCGCCTCCTGAGACCAGAGCTTCGTACATCAAGTTTGGTAACACCATTATGGGCCATCTTGACGAGGCAACCTGCCCAGACGGTATGTCAGGTAAAACAGTTGTATTGAACTTCAGCAAATATAGAAATGCAACTATCAACTGGCTTGCTTCCGGTTTCGCAGTATGGGACAAAGAGTATCGTGAGTGGATGGACGCTGAGTACCCTGGTGTGCAGTCAACTGCAAACCCAGAAGGTTACATGATTAACATGGGAACCGGTCCTCAGATACCTCTGTCTGCTGATTCACAGACAGTCATGAAGGTAAGAAAGAACCCTAACTACTTTATAGCTGGGGCACCGTTTGCTGACGGTTTTGACACTTTCGCCATTCAGGACTACAACACGAAGTTCGCTGCCTTGGTAACTGGTAAAATCCACCAGGCCGGTCACGGTAGTAGTGGTATTACAAAGGCCCAGGT
>CAYUCO010000074.1:0-1837 GCA_964443385.1 uncultured Dehalococcoidia bacterium
CCCAATAACCTCCAGTGAATATCAAAAATCTTTCACAATACTCCCAGATTCCGTCAGAGAAAAACTCACATCAGATGGTATCTCTGCAATAGAGTCTTTATTGATTTCTGGGGAATTAGACCCATCCCAAATAGGAATTGCATCAGCGTTTGCAACTACAAAAAGTTTTAAATCGAAGTCCGGAAAAGTAGCAAAACTAGAGGTAATTTTTGAAAATGATCAAGGCTCACTGTAAACTCTAGATAAAATTGGTGAAATAAGAGAACAAGTTAAACAATTTGCCTTTCCTGCAGTGACCAAAGTATTGGTTGGAGGAAACACCGCTATACAATATGATACCAAGATTGCAAATGAACGTGATGTCAAAGTAATTGGGCCTATCGTACTTGCAATAATATTCGTGATACTGGTTATACTGGTGCGAGCAATTGTAGCCCCACTTTATCTATTGGGTAGTGTAGTCCTAAGTTTTTCTGGCAGTCTGGGTGTATCCGTATTAATATTTACTCATATCTTTGGACATGATGGAGTGGGACAAGGGGTTCCCACTTTTATGTTTATCTTCCTAGTTGCCCTAGGTGTAGACTACAACATTTATATAATTGCTCGGGTCAAAGAAGAATCTGAAAAACATGGAATACAAAATGGAACTATAATAGCTATCACAAGTACTGGAGGTGTTATTACCTCAGCCGGTTTGATCTTAGCTGCTACTTTTATGGCTTTAGCCACACTGCCTCTACGAGATCTCTTTCAATTAGGATTTGTTGTATCATTCGGAGTGTTCATGGATACATTTTTTGTTCGTGGATTTATGGTCCCATCATTTGTTATGTTGTTAGGAAAATGGAATTGGTGGCCACTAATGAAAAACGGAGAACAATTAAAGACTAAATAGTCAATCGTCGATAAACAACTAATGAATGTATTAATTACTGGATCTACGGGTTTTATAGGGCGAGCCACTGTGGCATATCTCCAGGGACAAGGTCACAGCATAACTGCTTTGGTACGAAGCACTGGTAGGGCAAACAATTTATTAGGTCAAGGGATTAGGATCATAGAATATTCAGATGCTGAACAAGATTTAATTGATGAAATGGATAAATCTGATCTTGTAATAAATCTGGCAGGAAGTCCTGTAGCTACTAGATGGACTAAGAACAAAAAGAGGATATTAACAGAAAGTAGAATCGGCGTAACCAATAAGATAGTCAATGCAATCAAACAGTGCAACAATCCACCCAAGACATTAATCTCCGCTAGTGCTGTAGGATATTATGGTAACCGAGGAGACGAAAGTTTAACGGAATCTAGCGAAAAAGGTTATGGATTTCTATCACAACTATGCGAGGAATGGGAGGAATCCGCTTTAGAAGCCCGCTCCTCAGGCACACGAGTGTGTGTGCTAAGAATCGGAATAGTCTTGGGAAGAGAAGGGGGCATATTAGGAACTCTTGGTCCACTTTTTGAAAACCATATGGGAGGGTACGTTGGATCTAAACAATACGTGCCTTGGATACACATCCACGACATGGTTAAAGTAATTGGAGAGTGTATAACAAAAGAATCACTAAGTGGACCTATAAACTGCGTTGCTCCAATTGCTGTGACAAATAAAGAGTTTTCTCTAGAACTAAAGCATGCCACTAAATCCAAGATTCTCCTCAGAATACCATCATTACTCTTGAAACCAATCTTTGGTGAGGCTACTCAAGTTTTGACTAATAGCCAAAATGTTAAACCTACAGTTTTGAATTCCGCAGGATTTACATTCAAATTCCAAACATTGTCTGAAGCATTGAACAATGAATTTCAAGATACAAACATAAACATA
>CAYUCO010000075.1:0-8880 GCA_964443385.1 uncultured Dehalococcoidia bacterium
TGTTCATCTTCATCAGCATGATCATCATCGTGTGCATCGTGTTTATCTTCATCACCGTGGTCATCATGTGAGTCTTCATATGCTTTCAGAGAAACCCCATCTGACAAGAACCTCAGTTTTTGTTCGGCATTTGGCAAAGCAGCCGTAAGTTTTGCACGCCACGATTCCTCATAATTCGCCCCAACCAAAAAAACAATATCTGCTTCCTCAATCACCTTTATGTCATTAGGTGTAGGACTGAATGTGTGGGGATCCGTCCCAGAAGGTATCACATGATTAACCTGTACTTTATCTCCACCAACATTCTCTACCCAATCAGCTAAAATACTAGTTGAAGTCACAACATTTATAACATCTGCAGTTTCAACTTCTGCAGTTGCAATGGCGGAGGATGTTGGTTGCACCTCAGGCGTCGCCGAGTTTTGACACCCCACCATAAACAGAACCAAACCCAACAATACACTTTTGATACTTAGTCTCATTTCAGAACACATTCCTTTACATTATTTGATTAAAACTGGCAATTCGAACACATAACGTACAACTCCAACCTATGCCCAACAATCTCCCCCTCAATATCCCCTTCTATCGACTTCAATAATCGTTCCACCGTGGAATCCCGAAACTCGCCAACACCACCACATTTAACACATACAGTATGGTGATGATGGCCAAATTTAGAAACTGCGTACTTTGGCGAACCCTTTTCTGAAAACAATTTACATAGAACGCCTTCATTCATTAGTAATTTAAGAGTCCTATAAACCGTAGCTCGACCCACCCACAACAATTCATCATTAACTTGCTCAGCAGTAAATCCATCTGACTGCCGGTTTAGAAATGAAACTATCGAACGCCTGGTATCAGTAAGTCGGTAACCAGCGTCCTCCATTATTGCCAACAGATCTTCACTTTGATATTTTGTCGTCATGATACCTTGTCTCATTCAGTTTGATAATACATTAAAGTAACTTATTTCAAAAGTCAAGTGGATGTTAGTCTAGTAGTCGACTTTTCCGTCTATATACAAATCCCTCAAGGGTTTCGACAGGAAACTGATAAATATCGTCAGTATAAATACTAATCCGGTGACGATGAAAACGGGACTGGCTCCAATATGATCTGCTAGAGCTGCATTTATAAGATTGAAGGAAGCCATCATAGCTCCTATATGCCATAAATACACACTCATCACTCTGCCCCTCATGTAATCAGGAGCAGACATCTGAACAACTGCGCCAGAAATAGCCATATATGCAGCCTGGGATCCTCCCATTACGAAACAACCCAGCAAAGCAACTTCTACTGTAGTTGCCAGTCCAAGCAAAACCGGACCTAATCCACTAAATATAGCGGTAATAAGAAGAAATCTGCCTCTTAATTTGAGATTCTTTACCCCGGCTATTGCAAGCACCAGAATCAATGCACCTGTACCTACAGACATCATTAAATATGTGGCACCTACTCCACCATCAGAAAAGAAACCTTCGGACAGAACAGGCAAAAGAGATTCAAAAGACATCGTTAGGCAGCAGTGTAAAAAAACAGTGATCATCAATGGCAGAACCAATGAATGACTGTAAACAAATCTTAAACCTGCAAAAAAATTACCCAGAGCACTTTCGCGTTTATCCATGGATCCAAAAGACACTGTTTTGATGTTAAGGACTAATATGAAACTAAAAACATAGAACAAAGTACAAGTAGCAAAAGCACCGACAGGACCGAACGCAGCCATCAATGGAGATACAAGAGCTGGCCCTACCAATCTAGAACCCTGGGTCGTTGCTGCGTTCAATGATATTGCATTCAATAAATTGTCTTTAGGAACTAAGTTTGGTAAAAGAGCTTGGCCTGCAGGCATCTGACTAGCCCTTGCAAAACCATTTATGAATGACAGTACTACTATATGCCAAACCACAATAACATCCGTCACAGATAAAACCACCAAGACTGCATTATGCGTAAATTGTACTGTGAACAAGATGGCTATTAGGTTTCGTCTATTAAATTTGTCAGCCATATAGCCAGCTATTGGCGGAGCCAAAAACATTGGAGCCATGGCGGTGAAAGTTACTAATCCAACCCAAACAGACGATCCAGACAAAGTATAAACTAACCAACCACGAGCAACTATTAGTGCCCATGCGGCTCCACCAGCAGACAGTGAAGCAAGCCATAATAATCTATAATCTCGATATTTCAGAGAATCTAGCATCTATAAACCCTTTCGATGAAAGAAGACTAAACCAATTGGATTCGATTTGGAATAGCTTTACGAAGCTAGTGAATTTAATTGGTGACCGCGGCTAGTATAATTACTCCCCCAACTGTCACTAATATGCCGGCCGTTTGAATACTGGACACTCGTTCTGCAATTAAAACCCTAGCTAAAACAATAGTAACTATTGGACTGCCTGCAGAAATTGGTGAAACGATAAAAACTGGAGCTAACACAAAACCAACGGCTATACATATGAACCCAAGAGAATCCAAAACACCAGCTATAAAAACATTCTTAATACCTAATTCATAAGATAACTTTAGAGGAACGGCCATCTTAATGGCCCATATTCCTGTCAATAAACTGCTAACGAACATAGGTACAATAATCGCGAGAATTGGACCAAATACCTCAACCAATGGCTTAAGGACACAGACAGCTAAACCAGTGATGAACATACAGGCAATGGCATACTTTAACCCAGTTGAAGATCCAGAAATTGAAGCGTCTTTGAATGAGGTTAGGGCTATGCCCAAAGTTATTATGACTACCAAGCTGAATTGTAAAAAACTAAAATTCTCACCAAGAAATATTGCAGAGAATATTACAGCAACTACGGCAAACGCTGATGCCACAGCAGTTACAACAGACACAGATCCTGTGGAAAGCCCTCTATAGTATAAAACATAATTCAGGGTAAACAGGAATCCGACGAGAGAACCGCCGGTTAACAAAAACACAAAATCTATGTCACTATAATATCCCGCAATGATTCTATAAATTAAAATCACCATAGGGACAAATAATCCTATGACATGCACGTAGAATGAAGTCCTTATAGCACTACCCAACTGAATAGTAGCGGTTCTCGCGGAGTAGTCAGCCACCCCCCAACAAACCATGGCCATAAGAGCCCAAAATACACCATAATAAATTTCCACGAATGGGATTATACATCAATCATATAGCATGTGCTCAACACAAAATTATCAATAAATTATCGGCCTGTATACTCGACTATTTCATCAGGGTAATTTAGAATTATATTTAGTTGATAAGAGACTATTTTGATTGACATCACCGCCCTACAGTTTCCCGAAGATGTCTAAGTACGTGCAGTCCGCCCATTAAATTAAAGAGGAGAATTCTACTTATGACAGACAAGAATAATGAAGACTGGGAATATGGATTAAATTTAGAGAGATTATCTGGAGAGTCAAACAGTGAGTCGGTTATCTTAGGTGAAGGCGATTTCTCATACGAAGTATCTGGCAAGAATTGGGGCAAGTTACCCGAGGGTTGGGTCTACAAAGAAGCGACTTCAGTAGCAATAAACTCCAAGGACGAAATATACGTTTTCAATCGAGGAACCACTCCTATGATTATCTTCGACACGGACGGCAATATTAAAGATAGCTGGGGTGATGGTGTGTTCTCCAACCCACACGGAGTCAGTATTGGTCCTGAAGATGAAGTATACTGCGCAGATAACGGGGACAGTTCCATCAGGAAATTTACTCCTGACGGCAAACTGTTGCTTACAATAGGAACTCCAGGCAGTCCTGCCGAGAAAATGAGCGGAAATCCTTTTAATCGTCCCACATATGTTGCAGTAGACAACCAAACTGGGGTTATTTATGTAGCTGATGGTTATTCAAACGCCAAAGTACACAAGTTCACTCCAGATGGAAAACATGTTCTCTCATGGGGCGAATCTGGTACTGGAGAAGGTCAGTTCAACATAGTTCATGACATAATAATTGATAAAGATGGATGGGTATACATAGCCGACCGAGAAAATCACAGGATACAAGTATTCGATAAAAATGGGAATTTCCAGACACAATGGGGCAACTTTTCTAGAGCAGCAGCAATATGTTTGGATTCCAGCCAAGGCAGAGATCTCATATACATAGGAGAATATTTCTGTGGGTTGGGGACTAATGATACAGGAACAGACCTCGGACCAAGGGTCAGTATAATAGATACGAATGGCAAACTTGTCGCTAGATTAGGACACGAATCGTTTGGAGAAGAAACAGGAAGGTTCTTTTCTCCGCATGGCATAGCGGTTGATTCCCACGGAGACATTTATGTGGCTGAAGTATCTTGGAGTGATTATGGATCTCGAATGGATCCACCACGTGAATTGAGATCAATGCAAAAACTAGTGAAATTAAAATAGACTTTCTTAAGAAAAACTAGCTAAATAATACTTTATGAATTGAGGGTATAGCTTTTGAGTAGTCACATTAAGATTGTGGTAGCTCCTCAAGCATTCAAGGGAACCGCTTCGGCTTCCTTGGTTGCTAATGCAATAATTAACGCGTTGACAAAAGCCGTACCAAACGCCGTAGTCATACCAACACCAATAGCAGACGGTGGTGGTGGAACTGTCGAGGCATTAGTAACATCTAGCAACGGCAGATTGGTTAACTCTGAAACTCTGGATCCTATTGGACGACCAATAGAAGCAACCTGGGGAATCTTAGGGGACGGAACAACAGCCGTAATAGAATCTGCAGCCGCATCTGGGTTAGCCCTATTGAAACCGTCTGAATACAATCCTGAATTTACAAGTACAAAGGGAACTGGTTTGTTAATCAAAGAGGTACTAGACAAAGGGTATAAGAATTTGCTTATAGGCTTAGGAGACAGCGCCACTAATGACGGAGGAGTTGGTCTGGGACGAGCCTTGGGCATTATTCCAATAAACGACACTGGCAACGAAATCCCAGAAGGTGGGGCTGCCCTTTCAACTCTACATTCATTTGATACTAGCAACGTTCATCCTTCTCTGGCAGAACTAAAGATCACAGTTCTCTGTGACGTTAAAAATACCCTGTGCGGTCCAAATGGATCTTCACATATATTCGGACCTCAAAAAGGAGCTTCTCCAGAACAGATATCTAAACTAGACCTGGCATTGGCCCATTTTGCCCAGGTGGTAAAAACTCAATTTCACAAGGATGTGATAAATATGCCTGGTGCCGGAGCTGGAGGAGGATTGGGGGCAGGGCTTGTAGCCTTGTGTAACGCTACACTGAAACCAGGTTTTGACGTAATAAGTAAATCTATAAAATTGCCTAAAATTATTAAAGAGGCAGATGTGGTAATAACCGGAGAAGGTCGTATTGATGAATCAACTCCTGGCGGTAAAGGGGTTGCAGGTATAGCACAGATAGCTAAATCTAATGGAGTGAAGTCAGTGTTGGCCATAGTTGGGTCAAGCGATCTGGAACCGAATAAATATAAAGACATTGGTATAGACGGAGTGTTTGCGTTGAATCAATCTAAGGAAGACCCTATACCGAGTCCAGAACGAACCCCTAGTCTCATAGAAAAAACTACGACCTTAGCTATCAAGGACTTGATAACAGACGAAAGGAATGTGACTCGTGATAGATAATAAACCTCGTGTATTTGTAGGACGAAGATTACCTCAAGAAATAATCGACAGACTGGAATTAAATTTTGAGGTTGATCTGTGGGATAGCGATATGCCTCCTGACCGGGAAAGTTTAATTGAACATATTTCCAAAGCTGATGGAATATTTTCATTACTAACAGAAAGAATAGATGAGGCAATCATTGAATCTAGTCCGTCTCTTAAAGTTATTAGCAACATGGCCGTAGGCACAGACAATATAGACGTAGCCTCAGCCACTAGACACAACATACCGGTCGGGAATACACCAGGAGTGCTGACTGAAACAACGGCGGATTTTGCTTTTTCTTTACTTATATCATCATCTCGTAGAATAGTAGATGCGGACAATTACGTCAGGGCTGGACACTGGAAAACCTGGGGGCCAAGCATATTACTAGGAAGAGACCTTTTCGGCGCTACGCTAGGAATAATCGGTTACGGGGAGATAGGGCAGGCCATGGCAAGAAGAGCAACTGGATTTAATATGAAAATTCTCTATAACAGAAGGACTCCTATTGAACCTATCGATGGTATAAATGCTGGCTACGCAACAGTAGACCAAATACTTCTTCAATCAGATTTCGTCTCACTTCATGTTCCTCTAACACCAGACACCCGACATATGATTGGGGCTAGAGAGTTATCCCTAATGAAAGATTCAGCTATACTGATAAACACTGCAAGGGGACCTGTGGTTGACCAAGAAGCTCTTGTAGAGGCCCTTAGGGCAGGCAGACCTGAGAGAGCAGCAATCGACGTTACCAACGTTGAGCCAATAGATATGAACGACGAATTGCTGTCGCTACCCAATGTTATCATAGCTCCTCATATAGCAAGCGCGAGTGTGGCAACAAGATTAAAAATGGCTAACATGGCAGTAGACAATCTGATAGCCGGTTTATCAGGTGAAAAACTTATAAACTGTGCCAATAGCGAAGTATACGATAAATGAAATAAACAAACTTGTACAATAAATTGAAAGGAAGTAGACGAAATGAGGAAACCGAATGTTATCAGGGAAAAACTGAATGCCGGAGAACCTACTTTAAGCACACACATACATAGTGTTTGGCCAGCTGAAATCGAAGCCTTAGGGCATACAGGACTATATGACTACGTCGAATTCGTAGCCGAATATGGATCATCTACCCTTCATGATTTTGATAATATGTGCAGGGCTGCGGAGTTATATAACATGGGAAGTATGCTCAAAATAGATCAAAGCCTGATGCCTTTTCTCGCCCAAAGAGGAATAGGGGCTGGATACGACAGTATATTGTTTACAGATATCAGAAACCTTGAAGAACTTAATGAATGTATAACCGCAGTTAGACCAGACCATCCAGACCACGGTGGACATTACGGAGTAGCAACTCGAAGAAATTCATACATGGGATATGGAGGAAGCCCGGAATATGTCAAAGCAATATCAGAGATAGTCCTATGCTTTATGATTGAGAAAAAGGGGGCTCTCGATAATTTGGATGCGATTCTGGACAATCCTAATGTGGAAATGATCCAATGGGGCCCTTCAGATTATTCCATGAATACTGGGCATCCAGGCGATACAAACCACCCTGAGGTTTTAGAGGCAAAGAAGAAAACCTTTCTAACATCTATCCAAAAGGGTGTGCCACCAAGAGCCGAAATCAACTCATCCGATCAAGTCAAAGAATACCTTGATATGGGAGTTCGACATTTCTCTGTAGGAACAGACATATCTATACTGTTCAATTTCTGGAGAAGAGAAGGAGAATTAATACTGAGGGCTCTAAAAGGCGAGTAAATAGACTTGTTGTTATAGGAAAAGGAGGATCAATATGCTGGAAAGATTTCATGTACCAGAAGATTCTGCAATAAAAGTGGATCACGAGGCACTCAGAACCATGATAACCTCACTACTTAATAAAGTCGGAGTACCTCAAGATGATGCCAAACTTGCATCTGACGTACTTGTTACGGCTGATCTAAGAGGCGTTGACAGTCACGGTGTATCTAATATGCTTCGTAGCTACATCAGAGGATACAACGATGGAACTATAAATCCGACTCCAAAATGGTCTATTATCAGAGAACGACCTGCCACGGCCACCATTGATTGTGACGGTGGACTTGGAGTTATTGTAGGACCTAAGGCAATGGATATTGCTATACAAAAAGCCAAAGAAGTCGGTGTCGGTATGGTAACCATGAAAAATAGTGGTCATATGGGCATGATATCCTACTATGCCATGCAGGCTTTGGAACATGACATGATAGGACTCTCTATGACTGCTGCAGGTCCTGGAGTATTACCTACTTTTGGAAAAGAACCAAGAGTCGGAACCAATCCCATAGCACTCGCCGCACCAGGAGGCAAAAGTCATCCCTTTGTTTTAGACATAGCAACCAGTATCGTTGCCGCTAATAAATTGGGTTTGGCAAGAAGAATCGGATCGCTAATCCCAGGTGGTTATGTTACCGATATGGAAGGCACACCAATCATGGATGAAGGGCCATTACCAGATCAGTACAGAGTATTACCAGTAGGTAGCACAAGAGAATCGGGTTCTCACAAGGGCTACGGATTAGCGTGTGTTGTAGAAATACTCTGTGGCATTTTGTCTGGTGGTGGTTACGCATTCATGCCAGAAAGGCTTGCAAACACATACGGCCATTATCATCACATGGTAGCCGCTTACAGCATAGATGCCTTTACAGACGTCGACTATTTTAAAGAACTCATGGATGACTGGATGCAGGGATTAAGAGATACCCCAACAGCACCAGGACACGAACGAGTTCTAGTACCAGGTGATCCGGAACACGAGACCTCTATAGAAAGATCGGAGAATGGCATACCTTTGCATCCTGAAGTAATTGAGTGGTTTAAAGATATAAGCAAAGAGATGGAAGTACCCTATTTACTATAAACGCAAATTGATAAAGGAGTAATTATGCGCCCAAATAAAATTAAAGAACTATGGAGACAGGGAAAGCCAGCCAGTGTAGGTTGGATTTCGTCAGGAAATACTCTCATCGCTGAGGTGCTAGCACATGCTGGGTTCGACGGAATAGTGGTTGATATGCAACACGGCATGGCATTAAACGCGGATAAAGCAGTGGCCTGTATGCAAGCAATATCTACAACCGAAACAGTTCCAATAGTAAGAGTACCGTGGAATGATCCAAAGGAAATACAAACGGTATTAGATGCTGGAGCATACGGGATAATTGTTCCTCTCGT
>CAYUCO010000076.1:0-1578 GCA_964443385.1 uncultured Dehalococcoidia bacterium
ATAGCAATAGAAGCAAACGTTACTAAGGAGACAACTGATAATAAACCCGATAGCCATTTAGGGAAAAGGTTGGTTCGTAAATATCCTATTCCGGTTATGAAATATCCAAGATACATAATAGACCAAGCGGTCATTCCAACCGCTTCTGCAATTAAGTTAGATTCGGCGCTTATTTTTGTACTGTTTATAGCATCTGCAACAAGTCCCATGGTCAAACCAACAACTATTATTAGTAATCCTGTATCAATGAAAGGATTTCTTGCAACATTCCTTGTCATCAGAAAAGCTAGTGGAATAGTAACCAATGCATAAGCTGCGATTTTTTCTGTATGCACCTTACCTAGAAGTCCGGTTTCGCCTAGAACCATATAAATAGCGATTGAACCAATACCCGCAATTATAAAGAGTATTCCATTAACCATTTTTTCTGTCATAATTTACCTCCCTGATAACTTAAGTCTCATATTAATATACATCAACAATAACTCCAACACTGAGCACTAGCACTACGTCACATTAATCATTCAACCATTTAAGAATCAAACATGAACTCACCTGCTCACTGCTTGTCCGTCTGGTAAATCATATAAAGCTACGTCAGACTGCCAATCACCATCTGGTTGTTCAACTTGCGTAACAACCGGTACCCATCCGTACTCTTTACCAACTGGTGGATCCACAAGTAACCCATGGTCTATTTCGACTAAATGCAATGTGTCTACATTAGAAGGGCGTTCTAGAAATTGCTGTGAATCCCCCCATTCTCTATGCATCGTTTCTATCATAGTTTGAAGCTGATCAAGGTAATTATCCGTATAGGTATCTGGATACTCGACAGATAAATCCGAGAATAATGGCTGGTCACGAAAGCGGAACCACTGGTAAAAAATACGGCTACCATCATCTGTTACGGTCTCGTATATAGTATTATCGCATTCTGAGGGATCATCACAAACCCAGCAAGAGTAATCTGGAGTATAACCTGGAGGAAGATTTTCCGGCAGTTCGTCTGTCAGGTCGTGTGGTAGTAGTGACGTGGTATGGCGAAGTGAATCATATTCTAATTCAACTAGTGAAGATGGAACTTCTTCAATATTCACCGAAACTACCCTATTGTCGACGATTTCATAGTAGCTACCCCAGCCGCGTTTTTCCGGATCTTTTTCATCCCATACGAAAAACACATCTGTCTCTTCATTCAATTGTTCGGGGATCATAGGCACATTCATAACGATAATTGAGTCTTCGTCATTATCTTCTGTACGAGGTAGATATATGAGGTCTTGCCATGGTTCTTCGCCCCACCTCTCAACCTGCATTGGAATCCCTAATCCTGAAAATGAAGTGTCTGCTGATCCCATAGAAGAAGCTTCGGCAAACACATCTACAAAGTGATTATAGATATCAACATCAAACGTTTGTACATTAAGTACAAATGGCTCCCTATCAGATGCTTTTGGTATGAGTGGCGGAAATATCTTGATGAACGTCCTACCATCAGAATCTGTTTCTGAAAACACAGGAACGCCTGGCATTTCATTACCGGTGGGCAGATAAGGGCGTGCAGCAGAATGTCCC
>CAYUCO010000077.1:0-2785 GCA_964443385.1 uncultured Dehalococcoidia bacterium
GTTCTGGTGTTATAACAAAAGTGACTGGATAAGAATTATGGCAAGGAAAAGAGGAGACGTAAGACCGATAATCACATTGGCGTGTAGCGACTGCCGGGAGAGAAACTACACTACAATTAAGAATCAGAGAAGTGATCCGCAGCGAATGGAACTGTCTAAATACTGTCCTCGTTGCAGACAACATAAATCACATAGAGAAGTGAGATAGATGGCAAGAGCATCTGACAGACGTGCCGCAAGATCTCCAAAAACATCTCCTGAATTGAGCAGGGGTTTTGGAACGGGTTTCTTCAGGCAAACTATCGGGGAACTGAGAAGAGTCGTATGGCCAACACGTGAGCAGGCCACCCGGCTATCAATACTAGTCATGGTTGTGTCTGCGGTCGTGGGAGTAATATTAGGAGCACTGGACATAGGCTTTGGACAGTTGTTCAGATTGTTAGTATAAAAATGAGCACTATAAATAAAGAGGATCGTTGGTATATTATTCACACCTACTCTGGACAAGAAGAGAGAGTAAAGAGGAACCTAGATCAAAGAGTCGATTCTATGGATGTGAATGATAAAATCTTCGAGGTTGTCATACCAACTGAACCGGAAATAGAAATAAAAGAAGGCAAACGAAAGTCTGTTAAGAAAAAGGTCTTCCCAGGCTATATTCTCGTGCACATGAATATGGACGACGACAGTTGGCATGTAGTTAGAAACACGCCGGGAGTTACTGGTTTCGTCTCATCTGAAGACGAGGCCGAGAGTAGGCCAAAGCCAGTTCCTCTTGAAGAACACGAAGTTGAAAAAATACTAAGCCAAATGGAAGCTGAAGCACCTAGGGTTAAAGTGGGATACACCGAAGGCCAAAGTGTGCGTATTACAGATGGTCCTTTCACAGACTTTATAGGAGTTGTGGACCAAGTAATGACTGATCGGGGTAAACTTAGTATACTCGTGTCCTTCTTTGGTAGAGAAACACCTGTTGAACTTGACTTCTTACAGGTTGAGAAACTCTAGGAGAATTATTTATGGCAAAGAAAGTACGAGCAATTGTAAAACTTCAGATAGAGGCCGGAAAAGCCACACCAGCCCCTCCAGTCGGGCCAGCTTTGGGGCAACATGGAGTTAATATAATGGAATTTGTAAAAGCTTATAATGAACAAACTGGCTCTAAGGAAGGAACCATAGTACCCGTACATATAACCATATTTGAGGACAGGTCTTTCACATTTGTGACAAGAACCCCTCCGGCGTCGGACCTCATCAGGAAATCTGCAGGCATAGAAAAAGGGAGTTCCTCTCCTCTTACTCAATCAGTAGGCAGTATATCAAGACAAGTATTGAGAGAAATAGCTCAAGTCAAATTAACAGATTTGAACGCCCCAGATGTTGAATCTGCTGAGAAAATCATAGAAGGAACAGCTCGTAGCATGGGCGTCAAAATTACAGATTAATAGAGGGAAAGATATAATGGGACAACGAGGAAAACGTTATATAGAAGCAGCGAAATCTATAGTCGAAGACAAAGATTACTCACCTGAGGAAGCATTAGATCTGGCAAAGGAAACCTCAAAAGCTAAGTTCGATGAAACGGTAGAACTTCATCTACGCACTAGCTCAGATCCTCGCCATGCAGATCAGCTTGTGAGAGGAGTAGCGTTACTACCACATGGCCTTGGCAAAGAAATAAGAGTGTTAGTTTTCGCATCTGGAGAAGGGGCCTCTATTGCAACAAATTCAGGAGCAGATTACGTGGGTGATGACGATTTAATAGACAAAGTCGCGGAAGGTTGGCTGGATTTTGACGTGGCAATTGCTACGCCTGATCTGATGGGAAAAATTAGCAAGTTAGGGAGAGTTCTAGGAAGAAAGGGCTTGATGCCTAACCCAAGAACTGGAACAGTTGTACAGCCTGAAGATTTTGGCAGAGCCATAAAAGAAGCGAAACAGGGAAGAATAGAGTTTCGGCTAGACAGGACCGCAATAATACATGTACCATTAGGAAAAGTAAGCTTTGAAACTAACATGTTGTTAGAAAATATGAACGCTCTTGTAGAAACCGTCATAAGCTCCAAACCGTCTGGAGTCAAAGGTAATTTCATCAAGACCGCGTACCTTACGACAACGATGGGGCCTAGTATCAAACTAGATCTAGCAAGGATAACTAATGTAAGTAACTAGTATATATGCCGAAGAAAGTAGGAGGTTGAAAAACCTTAAAAGGTAAATCCTGCCCAGGCAGAATGACAGGGAAAATAAGTAACTACTATATTTAGACTCCCCGATATTCTGCATCGAGGAGTCTAATTTTTGTTAGGAGGGTCATGCCAACTCCAGAAAAAGAAAAGCAAGTAGAAGAGATTAAGAACAGACTAGAGAACTGCACTATAGCTATAGCCACTGGTTATACAGGCATGTCTGCTACGGATATGAATAATCTGAGATCCGAAATGCGAGCACAAAACATAGAGTATTTGGTAGTAAAAAACACCCTCACTCTTCGGGCGGCAGCCGAAGCAGGCAAAGATAGAATAAATGAGTTATTGGATGGACCTACAGGATTGGCATTCGGTTATGGGGATGCAACATCTGTAGCTAAGGGTATAAATAACTATATAAACACTGCTCGATTACCACTAGAAATACATGGAGCTATGATGAATAACGATATACTTGGTAGCAACCAAGTTATACAGTTAGCGTCACTTCCTTCTAAGGATCAGTTAATAGCACAACTCGTGGGACAAATGCAGTCACCAATAACAAGTATTGTAAACGTATTAAGTGCACCATA
>CAYUCO010000078.1:0-10469 GCA_964443385.1 uncultured Dehalococcoidia bacterium
ACGTAGGCAAAGCTATGAGAATCGTCCTTATGGTATGGCTTCGATTTATCTTCAACAAGCTCTATATCCACTTCCTCATCCGTATCATTGGCCAACCATAGGATTTCACGAAGATTTAAATGCAGCAACACTCGAGGACGCCAAGAAATTCTTCAGAGAATTTTATAGTCCATCTAATGCTAGTTTATCAATAGCGGGTGATTTTGATGTGGATAAAACAAAAACTCAGGTAGAAAAATACTTTGGGAGCTTGAAGCAGGGACCAAGTTTGAACCGTAAATCCAATATGGAAAGTATGATACAGGGAAAGACGAGTATTACTCTTTATGACAAAGTGCTTCTTCCTAAACTTATATTAGCTTGGCCTTCAACTCCAAGATTTCATGAAGATGAGGCTGCATTGTCTATCTTGGCTTCTATACTGGGCGCAGGTAAAGTATCACGATTGCATAAAACATTGGTGTACGAGCGACGTATCGCCCAAAGTGTAGGCGTAGGTAACGGACCTTCGGAGATAGCTGGAGAATTTTACTTAGAGGCTACTGCTGCACCAGATCATTCAATTAAAGAGATAGAGGACGCTGTTCTTGGCGAGATTGAAAAGATACAAAAAGAACCTCCGTCACAAGAAGAATTACAGAGAATAAAGAATGTGATGGAACTTCAAAGAATAAGACAGATGGCGCAGGTTGGAGGTTTTGGTGGAAGGGCTAACAGATTGAATTCATTCAATGTTTTCGCGGGAGATCCAGGTTTAATAAACACCGATTTTGAACGTTATATCGCTGTAACCCCTGAAGACATTAGCAGGGTGGCACAGACCTACTTGTCTGCCAGATTAGTATCCTTGGTAGTTTTACCTGAACCATCTTTTAATCAAACCCCAGAGGATGTAGATCGTTCTTTGAAACCCAGCCCTGAAAAACAGAAGAAATTTAATCCACCCGTTACCAAAAGAACTAAATTAGGCAATGGCCTCAACGTTCTTTTGGTCGAAAAGCAAGAATTGCCCATTGTAACGTTTGGGTTACTGCTTGGTTCAGGGGCCTCAACAGATCCTTCAAATAAACCTGGGTTGTCTGCACTTACCTCATCTATGTTACAGGAAGGTACGACGAGCCACACCAGTCAGGAGATAAGTAGTGAATTTGAATTTATGGGTACTCAACTCAATATATCTGTAGGTAGAGAACGAACAGTATTCTCCACTGCAACCATAGATCGTTATTTTGCCAAGGCTATGGAATTGATATCAGATATAGTCAAGAATCCTTCATTTCCTCCCGATGAGTTCGATAGGATAAGAAAAGAAAGGCTGACATCTTTAAGAAGGCTAAGAGATGACTCAACTGCTTTAGCAAGCAGAGTAGCTCCTGGCTTAATATATGGTTCAGATAGTGCGTATGGTCATCCAATTGGGGGTACTGAAGAGTCGGTGGGTGCATTTGAGATCGAAGACTTAATAGAATATTGGAAAGCTAATTATGATCCAGATAGCGCTACATTATTGGTGGTCGGCAACGTTTCTTTGGACGATGTGAAAGATATAACCAATAAATATTTTGGTGACTGGAATGTCAAGATTACTGATAATCAACTAGAGAAACCTATGGAATCACTTTACTCGCATTCTGCAAATCTGATTTATTTATTGGACAAACCAGGCGCAGCTCAATCTATCATCAGATGCGGGGTGTTGGGTCCACCTAGAATAAATGCGAATTATTCTTCATTGATACTGTTGGATAGTATATTTGGGGGGCAATTTACCTCTAGATTGAATATGAATTTACGACAGGATAAAGGTTATAGCTATGGATATAGATCTTGGATCGATTGGCATAAGAAATCATCGTTGTTCGGTTTTGGTGGAGCGGTAGAAACAGATGTGACCGGAAATGCCCTTAATGAAACTATAAAAGAAGCTCGTCGAATTATCGCTGACACTCCTGTGAGCAGAAATGAGTTTGAATCCGCTAAAGCAGGTTTGATAAGGGAGTTTCCTTCTCTATTCGAAACTCAGGGCCAAATTCTTGAAGGACTGGCTCAGATAGTTTCTTATGATTTACCTGATGATTATTACAATCATATTATCGATGAAATTGCCTCTACATCTTTAGAAGATGTTAATAGAGTTGCTAAAGAGATTTTAAGTAAGGACAGATTGGTTACCTTACTTGTCGGCGATCGTTCAGTTATAGAGGAACAGATAAAAACTCTTGGCTGGGATATATGTTTACTCGACCATAATGGACGGATTATTACCAATTGATGCATTCTTGTTTCTCATTGCTAGTCATTAATTTTTCTGTGGAGTCTTGATATTTATGGCAAGTTCACTCTTGTGGTTTCAGTTGGCAGCTATGGCATTGATCATTCTTTTTGCCTCAAAGTATTTAGTTAGATCAGCAGATGTAATCGCTGTGGAGACTGGCATGGGACGTTCTTTTGTTGGCGTGCTGCTATTGGCGACAGCTACGTCCTTACCGGAATTGGCCACTGGGGTAAGTTCAATAATATTGCTTGGTGAGCCGGATCTTGCTGCTGGGGATGCGTTCGGGAGCAATCTTTTTAATCTCTTGATTATAGGTGTCTTGGATTTAACTTGGAAAAATGGACCAATACTTGGTGCCGTAGGAAGGGCTCCCATTTTAGTAGCTTTTTCGGGAGCGGCTATGATAAGTGTTGCTACTTTGGCATTACTAGTCTACTGGTCGGGGATATTTTCCATAAATACTTATGTGAGTCCGATGTCTATATTACTAATATTGGTGTTTTTACTAATTATGTATATGATTTTTCAGAGTGACAAAAATAACGATGAGGTTGCCAGTGATATGCAACAATCTGACGCTCCAGCCTCTTCCGGCCTCTCAAAAGCCTCCATGTTGTATGCTTTTTCTGCCGGCATTATGGTTTTGGCCTCTATATTTTTAGCCAGAACTGGTGATTCGATAGCAATAACAATGAATTGGCACGCTAGTTTTGTGGGAACTCAATTTTTGGCATTTAGCACTTCTCTTCCGGAACTAGCCACATCTTTTGCTGCAGTTAGAATAGGTGCCCCGGAATTGGCCATATCTAATGTTTTGGGCAGTAATGTTTTTAATATGGGATTTGTTCTCTTTATGGACGAACTAGCGTATACAGATGGCCCGATATGGAGCGGTATATCTCCCGTACATCTGGTTGCAGGCATCATAGCCATTTTGATGACACTAGTGGTCATATGGGGTATATTTAGCAGTCTTAGAAAACAATCCAATACTGATGCGAATGTCGGTTTGTATGCTGGGCGAACATGGACTTTAGAAAGCATAATGCTGATAATACTGTATATAATATCGAGCGTTGTAATATTCAACCTGTCGTGATCAACCAATTATAGAAGTACCTACTAGGTTTCCTATAATGAACGTAACAGCAGCGGCTGCGCCTCCTGCCATTGACATTCTGAGGGCACCCCAGAACACGTTTTTGCTTGAGACTATGGCCACCGTGGCTCCTACCAAGAATAATGCTGTAACGCTGAATATAGAACTTAACGTAATAGCTAGATTACTTGTTATAAAAAAATATGGTGCGATTGGTATTATGGCACCAATTGAGAATGAGAAAAAAGAGCTTAAGCTGGCTCCCCAAGGAGATCCAAGTTGTAATGGGTTTAGTCCCAATTTTTCTTTAACTATGGTATCTAAGCCCGTTTCTGGCGTTGCCATTATGTTGCGTGCAACGGTTAGAGAAACTTCTTTTGATAAACCCTTGGTTTGATATATTTCTACCAGAGTGTCCTCAGTTTCTTGAGGGAAATCTGTGATGTGTGAGGTTTCCCGTGCTATTTGATATTCATAGACGTCTCTTTGAGATCTCATAGAGACATATTCACCTGCAGCCATTGAAAATGCTCCTGCAAACAGTCCAGCAATGCCGGCTAGGAGCACGAATTTTGGATTGTCTGAACCGCCGGCGACTCCCATGACAAGAATGAAATTGGATACTAATCCATCGTTTGCACCTAATATTGCTGCACGAAGGCTTCCATTATTTGTAATGTGTAGTCCCGTCATATGAGTTTATTGTAAGTTATTTTCTGAGATCATCAATTTCATGAAGTCGTGTCTGGTTACTATCCCAATTAAAGTTTTATCCTTCATTACTGGAACACGGTTAATACGCTTATTCATCATTAAATCTGCTACATCTGATACCAAAGCATCCTCTTGGACAGTTATTACAGGTTGTATCATCACGTCTTTTACGATTTTAGAACTAACGTTTTTTGCCACTCTCTCTAGTGTTTCTGGGTCAACCCATGCGCCCATCAGAGTATAGAGGTGGGCGGCCATAGGAAGATATTTCTTGTGGAAGCCGAAGTCAGTATGGGTCAGTATCCCGACCACTTTGTTGCTATCATCTAGAACTGGTAGACAACTCACTCCATTAGTTATCATGATTCTCGCAGCCTCTTCAATAGTTGATCCTGCATCTATTGTGACCACTTTGGTTGTCATCAATTCTGTTACTTTCATTTTTTGCTCCGGGGAGTCTATTTTGTATTGTAAGATCAATATTACATCTTTAACGGGATTGTGTCTTGGGTTTGTAAGAAATGCGTCATTTTCTGTTGACTGGTTAGAGAAGCCTCTATAGAATTTCAAGTAGGATTTGTTATTTCTTGGACAATGTCTTGCAATGGAACCACATTATTATATTACAGAGGATTTAATACATGAAGATAGGCCTTATATCTGATACTCATAATCCGGGAGCAGCTAAAGTTCCACCTCCAGAAGTTGTTCGAGCTTTTGAAGGTGTAGAGATGATTTTTCACGCTGGTGACATATATATACCTGCTACATTGGATTGGTTAGAACAAATTGCTCCTGTTGTGGCAGTTGAATTAGGATCCCAGGCCCATTTTAATGGAGATCCGAGAGTTGCTGAGAAACGCAGATTTGACTTGGAAGGTTACTCCATTGGTATGGTACACGATTTAGTTATTCCTGGTATGGGCGGTGAAGTCACAGAAGGATCAATACCAAGGGAATTTCCAGATGGTATAGACTTGCCAAAGGCGTTAGAGAGTGTATTTGGTGATCCTGTGAATGTTGTGGTATTTGGTCATACCCACCATGCTGTAGTTGAAAAACATCAGGGAGTTTTGATTGTTAATCCTGGAAGCCCCTCTTTGCCGAAGCAAATAAGGAGGCTTGGCCAAGTTGGTATATTGGAATTGTTACCGGATGGGGCTGAGGCAAAAATTGTGGAGTTAGGTCAATATAGTTGATGTTAATGACGGGCTTTAGTGTATAATTATAAGACCTTAAGTCTCAGGATCTAGAAAGTTATCTCTAATAATTAATAAGGGGGTTTGAATGGCTAAGTATCAATGTTCTGATGAGAGTTGTGACATGGAAGTAATGGACATTAAATGCGGTAAGTGCGGATCTGAGTTAGAGTATAAGACTATTACTAGACCGGACGGTACTAATGTAGGCGTTTCAGAATGTCCTACTGGTTGCGGTAGAATAAAATCACCTATGTGTCATGGACATGATATGGTAGTGGTGTAGTTCTTCAAGTTTTTGGAATGAAAAGAAGCGAGGCTTTCTGTTAGGAGCCTCGCTTCTTTTGTATTTGTTTAAGTCCCTTAGTCTGTTAAAGGATGAACTTGTTCATCAAATTCTATTTCCGTGGTTCCAACAAAAATGTCCCAAGGGTGAAAAGATTCTACAAATTCTTTTGCATCTTCTAGCGTCTGGAAGCCTTTTTGTGCTCTACCAGGTTCATATCCCATGGTTCTAGCTAGGGCATCGAATCCTTTGCTAGTTCGTCTAACTCCTCCAATTTCTTCAAGCTGGCCAGTTTCAGATTCCAGCATTAATCTTTGTCCTGTTTTGTGTTCCCTCCAGTAAACTTTCATTCACTTACCCCCAAATATATCTAAGTATCGCTTGATATCAGTTTATCTTTTATTGTTTAGTATTCACAAGGTCGTTAGAGACCAATTTAGAGTATTATCTTATTTATGATAAAATTTCATCATTGTTTGTCAGATAAGGTGGAAGAATAAAATGATACTTAAGTTGTTTTCAGAAATATTCAGAATTAGACCCAAAAACCTGTTTATTTTAGGGCTTATTTTTTTCCTATTTGATTTCAGTAAATTTTTCTGGGTCGGGTTTTGCCTTACGTTTGGTAGTTTTTCGTGGTGGATAATTGTAGGAAGCTGGAAACTGACTCATCATGATGGACATGCCCAAGGAACTTCACTCAGAAGGATTAAAGATGATATTAGAGCCTCGATACATAGAGAAAGTAATAACAGATTTTGATGTTTTGTGATTCATATGATAATTAATTGATTTTGAATATTTCAGCAATGGATAAGCCACGATAACCGTTTTCTGTTTCAATCCTACCACCAGTTATGAGTATTCTATTGTTTGTAAAAAATGTTGCTGTGTAGGATTCGCCGTGGTTATTGGCTAAGTCACCGATTGGGGACCACGTCTGTGTATTTGGACTGAATGCTTCTACTTGATTGCTTCCTATTATAACTACTTTGTCTTCGGGTGTAAGAATAGCTTTATGGTGTCTTCTTGCTTCGGACATCTTATTTGTTGATTGCCAGGTGCCGCTTTCTAGATTATATAACTCTACGTCTTCGATTGGGATTATTATGGGCATATGGATTCTTGGATGTTTTCCTCCGTCATTACCGGTTCCTGTACCTACAGATCCGGCCGTATATAGACCACCACCTTTATCACCTTGTAGGAAACCACCATGAACCCACTCACCTCCTGTTACTAACACTTTTCCATTAGCCATAGTTGTGGCAGTGCTACCAGTTGAACGTGCTCTGACTGGATTTCCGGTTAGAGACCAAACACCAGTTAATGGATCAAACAATTCTGCTGAGTTTTTGCCGACAATTAGCAACTTGTTGTCTATTATTGTGGCGCTATGGCCTGAGTGAGCATGATTCATGTTGTTTGTTAGAGACCATTTGTTTGTAGAAGGATTATATATTTCTGCTGAATCAAGTTCTTTGCTGCCAGACCTAGATGCGTCATCACCGCCTACTATTATCACCTTGCCATCTGGTAGTAGGGTAGCTGAGGCCCATTTTCTAGATTGAATCATGTTATCTGCATATGACCATTTGTTTTCATCTGGATCATATAATTCTGAAGAAACATCTTCTGTTCCTCCCGTGATCAGCACCTGTCCGTTGTTGAGCAATATGGCCGTATGGCCTTCTCCTCTTGGTTTGAGCGTGTTGCCTGCTGATGACCAGGAGTTGTTAGTGGGGTCGAATATTTCAGTTGAAGGTACTGACCCATAAGGTCTTTCTTTACCTCCTACTATTAATACTCTTCCGTCGTTGAGGAGTGTTGCAGAATGGCTCCATCGTCCTACTGACATAGAGGAGAGATCCTCTTGGTGGGAACTACATCCTGTGGCGTATGAGGGCAAAGCCAGCATTAAGAATGCGAACATACATAGCATGATTTTTGAATATGATGTATTACCAAATTGACTCAATTTTGATGTTTTTATCATAACTAGAATATCTACCAGTTCGTTTAGATATGGTTTATCATTGGAATATGGATCCTATCACTTACCTCCAAACTACTGATATATCGTTGGCCGCTCTAATTGGTTATGTAGAAGAAAAACAGGTTGAACCAACCGGCAATAATAAATTATCAGATTATGAATCACTAGTTAGGTCTATTGTTGGTCAACAGATTAGCACTTTTGCTGCAAGAAGTATATTTGACCGTCTTTTGCAAACAGTTCATGGGGTCATAACCCCAGAATCCATTACCTCGTTGACTGTGGAATCCTTAAGGGACATAGGGCTATCTAGACAAAAAATATCTTATATCCAAGATATGGGGAAGAATTTAATTGAAGGCAGAATCAATTTAGGGGATTTGTATTCAATGAGTGATGAAAACGCCATTAGCACGCTTATAGGTTTGCGAGGGATAGGGGAGTGGACTGCTCAAATGTTTGTGATGTCGCAACTTGGGCGGGAGGATATATTTCCAATTAAAGACGCCGGCATTAGATCTGCTATGGGGAAACTATATTCTTTGGATAAAGTTACAGACGAAAAACTTATAGAACTGTCCGGTAACTGGTCTCCTCAGAGAAGCTTGGCTTGTAAATATCTATGGAAAGCATTAGACCTAGGCTATTTCACAAGTAGAACAACCTAGGTCTAATTATCGTTTACCTATTATTAATTTCTAAGGAATCCTATTTTTTCGTATTGCCCTTTGACTATGTCCTGTGCTCCAGTTTCGAGCCAATCCTCGAGAATTTCAGTGTACAAACTTCTAAAGTCTATATCAAATGAAAGATCCTCCCCAATAGAAAGCTTATGAGGTTCCAGAGATGGATATTCTCCGTATTGTCCGCCTATGACTGAATCTCCTATTACAAATGCGACTCCACCTGCTCCGTGGTCTGTTCCAGTTCCGTTGTCCTTGACTCTTCTACCGAACTCAGAAAATACAAACATAATGACATCGTCCCCTTTATTGGAGGCTTTTATGTCTGAGTAGAAATCTCTGATGCCTGTTGATACATTTGCCAGCACTCCTTCTTGAAGAGCTATGCCATTGGTATGGGAATCGAAAGTCCCGTGTTGGGTATACAGGATTCGGGACCCTATTTCTGCCTGAATTATAGCTGAGGCGGCCCGCATTTGTTTCGAGAAACTGTCATCTGCATACTCGACATCTGATTTATAGTCTTCTCTAGCCTTTTTAATTATTCCAGAGCCTTTAAGTGCATCCAATCCTGTTTGGCTCAAGTAGTCCATAACTAACCCACTTCCTATTGCTGGCATATAGATGTTCTTGAAGGCTAGTAGGGCTTCGTCCCTTTCGGAATTATCAACGTGATTCATAAGTCCGTAGGTATCTAAGTCTGATACAGAAGCGATTGGTGCTTTCGGGGCCGCTAATGCTCGAGGTAGGAGTCCAGCGAAGTTTACTGCTGCTACTACATTATCTTTGTTAGGATACATTTGATTTATTGCGCTACCTAACCAACCTTCTGCACCCAGTTTAGTGGGTTCAGCCGTATGCCATATATCCATTGATCGGAAATGTGATCTACTAGACTCTGGATAACCCACTCCATGTATTATTGCGACTTTACCTTGATCGTACAGTTCTTTTATACCACTCATAACAGGATTCATGCCTAATCCACCACCCATGTCTAAGACCCGGTCTTCGGTAATACGCACATGTTGTCTATTATCAACATAAAGAGGATTGTCGTAGGGTATTATGCAATTTAGGTAATCGTTACCGCCAGATAATTGTACTGCCACTAACTTCTTTTCGCCCATGTAATCCCTCCTGTTAGGAATATATTTAGCCTAGTTTATTTGAAAAACCTGAAATCTATGTCTTACACTTTCGAGCACATAAACTCGATCGTTATCGTCTAATAAAACATTGCAAGGATCCCAGAAATAGGGTTCTAAGCGGGCCGATATTTCGTGCGGATCGTCAGTATCTACTTCGAAGTAAGGAACGAACGTTTCCCTGGCTTTTTTTTCATCCTGTACAGCGTCGAAATATTCAACTAGCCAAGGGTTATGCTCCACTGCCTCCCCTTTGTTTGATGTAATGAAAGAACCGTCTTTATTTAATACTTGTAGTCGCTGGTTACCCCAGTCTGCAACGTACATCTTGCCATCAGTTGCAACGGCTATGTCAGCAGGTCTATTGAATTGACCTGCTCCAGATCCAGATTTTCCGTAACTGGCGATATGATCGCCTTTAGATGTAAACTTTTGTATTCTATCGTTACCCCAGTCTGCGACGTAGATGTCACCATTTGTGTCGCTGGTTATCCCCCACGGGTAACTAAACTCACCATCTTTTGAGCCTTCGCATCCCCATTCCGATAAGAATGAACCAGAAGTAGAGAAAATTTGTATTCGGTGATTTCTTGCATCCACTACGTACAAATTTTCGTCTAGAATGAGTAGTCCTGCAGGAGCTTCGAACTGACCTGGTTCCGTTCCCTGCTCTCCCCAGCACATCAAGAATTCACCATCTCTATCAAAAACAGACACTCTATGCAGGCTTTCGTCAGAAACATAGATGTTTTCCTCTTGGTCAAGTGCCAAACCGCTGGGTTCCATCATCTGTCCTTCACCCCTGCCAATTTCACTCATCTTGCCAAACCAGTCATGGTTTACAGACACCATTTGCAGTCCCACATTTGGACCTGCCGCAGGCCCTCTGCTACCTACAAAAATGCGCCCATCTGATTTCCGTATAGCGAAACAGCCAGGTTTTTGAAATGACCTTCCACCCTGGTCTGACGAAAATCCTACATTTGTTATGTACTTAAGTTCAAAATTAGTCGTAGTCATTCTTATCTCCTATTAGGAAGATTGATTATGCCATTTGGTATTCGTGACC
>CAYUCO010000079.1:0-8103 GCA_964443385.1 uncultured Dehalococcoidia bacterium
CACAACAAAAAACTCTTTGGGATCTACAGGCAGGGCAAATCTCCCCTTAGCTTTAATATCAGAAAACAGAATATTGTATTAAATTCAGTTAGGAAGGCCAAAAATGACTCAAACATCAGTTCTTACTCCCGATCAAGTTAAGCGTTATAGTAGGCACATTATAATGCCCCAAGTGGGCAGTAAAGGGCAACGCAGCCTGATGGACGCAAAAGTTCTTATGGTTGGTGCGGGAGGCTTGGGCTCCCCTGTGTCGGTTTACTTAAGTCTGGCAGGAGTGGGAACAATAGGCATAGTGGATTACGATACTGTTGACGTTAGCAACTTACAAAGGCAGATTTTGCATCATGAAAGAGATATAGGAACCCCGAAAATCGTATCTGCCCAGCGCACTATTGGAGAATACAACTCAAACGTTAAAGTTGTAGGGCACGAGGCTCCGCTAACATCTGATAACGCTATGGAGATAATTGATCAGTACGATATCATTATCAACGGAGCTGATAATTTCCCGGCTCGCTACTTAGTTAATGATACTGCTTATCTTTTAAATAAGCCCTTAGTGGACGGAAGCATACTGCTTTTTGACGGACAGGCAAGTGTATTTATTCCTGGCAAGGGGTGTTACAGATGTCTTTTCCCGACGCCGCCGCCGCCAGGTGCAGTTCCCAGTTGTGCAGAGGCAGGTGTGCTAGGTGCCCTGCCTGGCATGGTTGGTAGCATACAGGCAGTAGAAACCATAAAGCTAATCATAGGAGCTGGAGAACCTCTTGTCGGAAGGCTTTTGTTAATAGACGCGTTGAGTATGGAGTTTAGGACAGTGAAGATTCGTCGTAACCCAGAATGCCCTTTATGCGGAGACAATCCCTCGATAACAGAATTGATAGACTATGAACTCTTTTGTGGGGTTGACCCGGCAAGCGCTCTCGGGTGAAGATAAAGCAGAACATATAAATAACGATTGGAACATATAGTCACCTATGAAAAAAATGGACATCCTCGACACAGTTGGAGGCACACCTCTGGTTCACTTGAACAAGATGAGTCCCAACAAGGACGTGCAAATCTTTGCCAAGCTTGAAGGAAACAATCCAACGGGTAGCGTTAAAGACAGAATAGCGAAGTACATGATTGAAAAGGCAGAGGCGGACGGGACTCTTACCAAAGATAAAACCATATTGGAGCCAACCAGTGGCAACACAGGGATAGCCCTAGCGTTTATAGCCCGTCGTAAGGGATATAAAATAAAGGTAGTTATGCCTAAGAACGTTAGCATAGAGAGAGCTCAGCTGCTAGAGGCATACGGCGCAGAAATTGTTTTAAGTGATGGGGACAAGGGCACAAATGGGGCCATAGTGGTGGCAGAGGAAATGGCTGCAAATGACAATTCTTATTTTATGCCATACCAATATGGGAATGATGCAAACCCACGGGCCCATTATGAAACTACAGGAAGAGAAATAATAGAAGACATACCGGAAGTGGATGTTTTTGTTGCAGGATTAGGAACTGGGGGCACGTTGATGGGCGTTGGTAGGAGGCTTAAGGAATATAATCCTGCGATTCAGGTAGTAGCAGTGGTTCCCCATCCTGACGATGTTATACAAGGTCTGCGGAGTTTGGAAGAGGGCTTTATTCCCCCTATCCTAGACCTGTCCCTTCTCGACAGGAGAATAATGATAGAAAGCAGTAAAGCGTTTAGTTTTACTAAAGAACTCATGCAACAAGAAGGTATTTTTGCTGGTATCTCTTCAGGCTCTGTGGTGTGCTGCGCAATGATGTTAGCCGAAAAAATGGAGAAGGGCAACATTGTATGCTTACTTGCTGATGGAGGATGGAAATACCTCAGCACTTCTTTGTGGACCAACGACTTTGCAGACATGAAAGAAAACGTAGAATATAAGATTTGGTGGTAGGGTGGATGTCACGCAACAACTCTCCTGTATAGGTACTCACAGTCGCCGCGCGCTCGTACGTGCTTGTATTCACTTGTGTTTTACTTAAATTCTCTGATATACTCTTTCCAGTGCTTGTGTCAAGGAGAAGCTATTGAAAATATCTCAAATAATGGTTTCCAAGGGTCCTTTAGGAGAAAGCCTTCCACCCTTGCAGTCAATGCTGTTGGAGGAACTAAACAGACGACCTGACGAAGTTTTTGACAATAACGATGAAAGCCTGCTTAGAATATTTCCTCGTCTTAAACGATCTTCTCTAAGCTGGTCTTTGTACTTGCTGCACAAACAGGGATTAATAGCAAAGAAGAGAATTCGTCTGAACGGAAGGCTGAGCACCGTTTTTGGCTCCCACGAAGCGGTAGAAGCTTTAAAGGAACATATGGAATCTTGAGGCCGCTAATATTTAGTTGTGAATATAGAGTAAGAAGCCGGTAGGGTCGTATTTTCTGAGGTTGGAGATACTGTAATAACTCGCTTAGAAACAATTTGCGACGGGTTTATGAGAAATGTTCCTTTAGCAAATTCATCTAGTGGCATTGTTTTTACTGTAACTTCGCTTCCGATTTCTATCAGTTGGACCAAGTATGACTGAGGAATAGTGTTCTTTGTGCGTACAAATCCCCGGCTTAGCCATACGGAGTCAGTTTCATCCATTGAATCAAAAAAATCTAGCTCAGGTATGGAAACGTCGTCAATACAGAGGCCAATATCGTGTCTCGACTCATCAGTTATGTATTCAAAACGTAGCAATATCTCGCTCCCTACGTAAGGCGTAAGATTAACGACTTCAGACAACCAGCCACCACTATCCCCGGTGTATCCAGGTCCATAGGCCCTACCAAGTGGATTCACTGAAGAGGATGAAGAACCATTTACTATTTCCCATGTCTCTCCTTTATCTAATGATATTGCGACGTAAGCATAGTCCCATGATTCTTCTATGGAATACCAAGCTTTAAAATGAAGATTAGCAGTCATAACATCAGACAAATCCACAGTCGTAGTTAAAGTTGAATCTATAGAATCACCCTTGTTTCCCCACCAACAATGGTTGTCTGGTTGATCAGAGTGGGGCAGTATACGATTGGTTTCAGTCCCATTAAAATGCAGGTAGAAAGGCTCGGTGGACGAGCTTAGTTCAATGTAATCTGCTGAAAACTGAGGTAAAGTGGCCGAATGCTGCTCGTTAACCGAAAGGATGGAGGAGCCTAATGTTAAATTAAGATTGTCATAATAGTATGGATGTACAGCAAATGAGTCTAGGTAATTAGCTACAATCCAATCACCGAAAACATCGTAGAAGCGTTTGCTGTAGCCGGATTCAGTAAGAAAGTTGTTTATACCATCAATGCCGTCCGGTTGAGACTTTATTAAGACCTTTAGGTTATTATACCCACCGAAATATTGTGATAGATATTCTATAAACAACGAAGAAGCTCCATAATGTGGGAGAGAATCGGAATCGTCGTGTGGCCAATTAATTAAAGAGGTTTGAGGGTTGCTTTCGAAATTATCAACGAAACTCAGGTTGTATCCAGTTATGTTTTTTGCTACCTCTGATAGGCCTTCATTGATCCAGGTTTCTTCGTTTGGATCTTGAGCCCAGTGGATGGCGTGCTGAAATTCATGGATTAACAACTCGAAGTAAAAAGTAGAACCGAGCCGCGCCGAGGACGGGTCTATATAGAGTATTTCGTATTCATTACTGTATCTAGAGATTTCTCTTGGATACTCATCTGACATGCTGTAATAACCAGCCACCCCGTTTATTTGGGTGTGTAGTATGTAAATGTGAACATCATTATCAATGCCAGGGGTCCATTCATGTCCGAGAGTTTGAGTTAACTTTGGGTATATGGAGGATTCAAACGTTTCAGCGATGAATTCTAAAGTACTGAGCGAAGGTAATGAATCTTTTTCGAAGAACCAGTAAGCGTGATCGCTTATATAAGCCAACTCAGCTGATACTTCATATACTTTGTTGTGTACTAGATCTGAAACCCAAAAAGAATCCAGATCACCTAAACTTCTGAGTGGAGGTTTTGATTCTTCTCTATTTTGCATATAACCACTCAGGTCTTTCGCACCTGAAAAACGTTGATACAAAGAAAACAAATCTCTGTTATCTGGGAAACCTGAAGAAGGGCCTGGAGGCAGTTTAATATATTGAGCACTGTTTGAAATGGAGGAGGGAATAAGCGTCGCGGTATTGGTAGGCGATGATGCGGGTACATTAGTACTGCAGCCAGCCAGAATCAAGAGGATTATAGATACATAAAATTTATTAACAAGCATTATGTCGTATTACCGAGAAGAGTATCTTAGAAACAAGCCTTCTTGTCCATATAATGCCGCCATGCTATCATAATTTCAAAATGGCGATTAGGAAAGAAATGGTCACTGAAAAAGAAAAAGCGTTAGAGTTAGCACTAGGGCAAATAGAGCGACAGCTAGGCAAAGGGACGATCATGCGCCTCGGCGAGGGAGCTATAGTTGTAGATGCAATTTCGACAGGATCCCT
Source organism: uncultured Dehalococcoidia bacterium (assembly GCA_964443385.1). Lineage (GTDB taxonomy): Bacteria > Chloroflexota > Dehalococcoidia > Lucifugimonadales > UBA2985 > VFHP01. The sequence continues at coordinate 4,474 of CAYUCO010000079.1, forward strand.
CTCATTGGATATTGCCCTAGGAGTTGGAGGTGTACCGAAGGGTAGAGTCACTGAAATTTTTGGTGCAGAATCGGCGGGGAAATCGACACTGGCCCACCATATTATGGCTGAGGCGCAGAAGGCCGGAGGGATAGCTGCTTATATAGACGCAGAGCACGCGCTGGATGCTTCTTATGCTAGCAACCTAGGCGTAAACTTAAACGATCTTCTTGTTTCTCAACCTGACACAGCAGAGCAGGCTTTGGAAATAGCAGAATACCTTGTAAGGAGCGGAGCGGTAGACGTTGTAGTTATTGATAGCGTTGCGGCATTAGTACCAAGGGCAGAACTTGAAGGCGATATGGGAGATTCTCATATGGGGCTTCAGGCTAGATTGATGTCTCAAGCATTGAGGAAATTATCAGCTGCCATTAACAGGTCAAACTCGTCGGTGATTTTCATAAACCAGTTGAGAGAGAAAATTGGAGTGGTTTTTGGCAATCCAGAAGTAACTCCAGGCGGACGGGCATTGAAATTTTACAGTTCTGTTCGAATAGATCTTAGAAGAATAGATTCTATTAAACAAGGAACAGAAGTAGTTGGGAATCGAGTTAGGGCCAGAATAGTTAAGAATAAGGTTTCTCCTCCATTCAAAGTGGCAGAATTCGATATTATGTTTAACGTAGGAATCAGTAAGGTGGGAGAAATATTGGATCTGGGCACAGAAGAAGGATCCATTAGTAAGAGCGGCTCATTTTACTCTTATGGTGACACCCGCCTAGGTCAAGGTAGAGAGAATGCCAAAGATTATTTAAAGCAAAACCCGAATATTGCAGAAGAAATAGAACAGAAAATTAGAAATATTCCAACTAAATCAAACCCAATAGCATCAGATTAATTATTGAATTGGACAGGCAATCAATCCTCCTAGTATGATTATATGACCACCAAGGAGCGTCAATTTCAAAGGGCACTATCAGTCGCGTTAAGATACATATCTTATCGGCAAAGGAGCTCTTCTGAAGTTAAGTCTAAACTTCTAGAACAACACCCGACGGCCATAGTTGATTTGGTATTGCAAAGGCTAGAGGAAACGAACTTACTGGATGACGAACAATTCGCCTTTCAATGGGTAGAATTCAGAAATAAAATCAGACCCAAAAGCGCTATTATGCTTCGAAGGGAACTAGCACAAAAGGGAGTTGCCACAGACCTTATAGAAAAAGCAGTGGTTGACGTTGATGATAGTCATAATGCATATATAGCCGCCACGAAATTTCGGGGCAAAAGAGATCCTAGAACTGTTAATAATTTCACAGAAAAACTATTTAGTCATTTAAAAAGAAGAGGATATAGTTACACAGTAATCAAAAGAACTATTGATGAAGTTGCAAGAGAAAACTGTAGTCAATCAGATATATAGAAAAACTCACTAAGCATTGTCTCGGAAATTCATTTCATATAACTTAGCGTAAAGACCATTAAGCTCGAGAAGTTCATCGTGTTTGCCAAGCTCTTCTAGCTTACCCTGCTTAAGAACGAGTATTTGGTCTGCCTCTTTTATCGTAGATAGGCGATGCGCTATTATTACAGCGGTTCTTCCCTCTAACAGGGCCTTCAGAGCATCTTGGATTAATTGTTCCGTATGGCTATCAACATTAGCAGTGGCCTCATCCAATATCAGTATTCTTGGGTCAGCAACTAATGCCCTGGCAAAAGAAATCAGTTGTCTTTCACCCACACTCAAGTTGCTGCCTCGTTCCAATAAAACCGTTTCATATCCTTGCGGCAAATTCATGATAAACTCATGAGCACCTAAAGCCTTGGTGGCTGTTTCTATATCCGATTGAGTTACAGATGTTTTGGCAAACCTAATGTTTTCTGCAACTGTGGTTGAATATAGGAATGGCTCTTGAAGTACCATGCTCATTTGTTTTGCCAGTGATTCGTGTGTGATGTTTCTGACATCATAACCATCAACAGTGACAGAACCTGATTTTACGTCATAGAAACGGGCAACCAGCGACACAATGGTAGACTTTCCAGCGCCAGTTGGCCCCACTATAGCCAGAGTCTGCCCGGGGGATACCTCAATTGATAAATCATCCAAGACAGGAACATCCGGCAGGTAAGAAAAAGAAACGTTATTGAAATTGAGGCGGCCTTTGATAGGGGGCAAATCTTCAGCTTTAGGAGAATCTACAATTTCAGGCTTTATGTCTAGGAGTTCAAAAATCCTCATACCAGCGACCATAGCTCGTTGCATCTGTGCGTATTGCATGACCAACGCTCGTATAGGTTCAAAAAACCTTTGCACAAATAAAGCAAAAGCAACCATAGTTCCGAGCTCCAAAGAGCCCGACTGTTCCATCCTACCCCCGACTATTATGACTGTACCAAAAGACAAAGCTGTCAGGATTTCCACGGACGGCATTAAGCTGGCAGTGAGCCGGATAGCTCTAAGATGAGCTGATAGATGTAGTTGGTTTAGCTCTTCAAACCGTTCCATATTGACCGATTCTCTGTTCATGCTTTGTGTCACGCGGATTCCAGTAATATTTTCGTTTAAGTTAGCATTGACTCCTGCTATTGCATGCCTTATTCGTACAAATGCTTGCCTGGCTCTTTTTTGCCAGAAAATCATTATAACCATGAAAACAGGAATTATTGTGAAACAGATCAAGGCCAGTTCGAAATTCCAAATCAGCATTATGGCAATTATCCCGAACAAGCTAAGTATTTCTGCAAACCCAACCACGAAAACGTTAGAGAATTCTTGTAATGCTGCAGTATCATTTTGAACTCGGCTCATCAGCCTGCCCACTTCATTGTGGTCGTAGAACATGGAGGAAAGTTTTTGTAGATGGGCGTGCATTTCGGCTCTTAGTTTCAATAATATAGCCATGTGTATAGAAGCCAATCCTCGCAAATGAAAATAATTGCCGGCCAAATTTATAAAAACTACAGCCACAAAAGCTAACCCTACTTTGTTAATGCCAGTGATTTTCTCAGCAGCGGAGATGTCTTCCGGTCTGAGATAGTTGTTAATGGCAATACCCACCAATACAGGTATGGAAACTTGGGTGGCTATATATAGTAGCATTGCAATCATGCTGACGAATCCCAATTTCCAGTGTGGTTTGACATAGGAGGCAAGGCGAAAAATAATTCTTGATGAAAATGAGGCTACAAGATCATTATCTTCAAGCACTAAGCTCAACCTATGACGGATTCTTCTGACTTCCTGATAATCAGGCAAGTTTGGATTTGTCTTCTTGACTTGATCAGCCATTTTGGAAACTCGTTTGCTGAGGGGATTCAAGCTGATTTGAAGAAACAGACCCGAAGTCATCGTCAGTCATTGCATTAGGCTCCTGAGGACGCAGTTGTAGTTCATATATCTCTTTGTAAGGGCCTGGTTGGTTCAAAAGTTCTGTGTGTGTCCCTTGTTGTACAATAGATCCTTTGCTTAGAACCAAAACTTTGTCTGCCTTTTGCACACTGCTTAAACGATGGGCTATGACAAAAGTGGTGCGGCCTTCCATCACGTTTTCTAATGCCTTTTGTATTAAATGCTCGGTTTCAGTATCCACACTGGAAGTGGAATCATCCAGAATCAGAACCGGAGGATCAAGTAATAATGTTCTGGCA
>CAYUCO010000080.1:0-22179 GCA_964443385.1 uncultured Dehalococcoidia bacterium
TGTAGTAGGAGATTTTATCAAAGGGGATTGGGATCCTATAGCATTTCAAGCATTTAGATTGAGACAGGGTGTTTACGGACAGAGACAACCAGATGTTCATATGCTTAGAGTTAAATTGCCAGTAGGAGAGATTTTTTCCGAGCAACTAGAGGTGTTGGGGGAAGTCGCAAGAGAATTCACGCCTTTGAACAAGGGACACGTTACTACTAGGGAAAATATGCAATTTCACTTTGTCCCAATCGAAAGAGTTGGAGCGGCTCTACAAGTTTTGGGTAAGGTTGGTCTGTCAACTAGAGAAGCATGTGGCAACACGGTCAGGAATGTGGCTGGGTGCCCGATAGCAGGTGTTTGTTCTGATGAACCATTCGACACAACTCCTTATGCAGGTGCTTTTGCGAGATATTTTTTGAGGCATCCTGTGACGCAAGGTATGCCTAGAAAGATTAAGAGTGCTTTTTCAGGTTGTGAGAAAGATTGTGCCATAACCAGTATTCACGATATAGGTTTTATACCCAAGACTAGGGAAACGAATGGTGTCGTGGAAAGAGGATTCAAGGTAGTTGTCGGAGGCGGTCTTGCCATAATGCCTAGAATAGCACCAACTTTGTACGAATTTGTGTCAGTTAATGATTATTTAAGAATCAGCGAGGCAGTATTAAGAGTATTCGACGCATCCGATGAATTGCGTAAAAATCGAATGAAGGCCAGAATAAAATTTCTCATAGATAGAGTGGGCATTGATGATTTCAGGGAAATGGTTGAGGAAGAATTAAAGAAACCATGGGCTGATAAAAGCTTTGATCCAACTCCATTCTTATATGTTCAGAATGAAGAAGAAGAAGCACTGGAACGAGGTTCAGGTAGTCCATCCACTCTTCCAAATGAGGACAAAGCTGATTTTGAGCTATGGCGTGATACAAATGTTATGCCACAAAGACAAAATGGATATAGTGTAGTTCTTATAAAAGTTCCTCAGGGTGATATAAGTGAAGATCAATTTCCATTACTGGCCAAGATAGCAGATAGATACTCTTTGGGCAAAGTTCGTTTAACACAGCAACAGAATGTGGCACTTAGATGGGTTTCGAATGAAGCACTCTACGAACTTTGGAAAGATCTTAAAGAAGCGTCACTTGGGGGAAGTGAAGTTAACACTATAACGGATGTTACTTCATGTCCTGGAACAGATAGCTGTAAATTGGGCATTACATCTTCCATGGGGCTCGGGAAAGCTATAATGGAGGGTTTGGAAGAAATTGATTTGTCTGACCCTCTTGTCAAGAGGTTGCACATCAAAATGAGCGGCTGTCCAAATTCATGTGGGCAGCACCACCTCGCTAATATAGGATTTCATGGGGCTTCATTGAAGGGAGATAAAGGCAATCAGGTGCCTGCATATGAAATGTTCGTTGGAGGTAGCTACCAAGATATGAGTAGTCAGACCGATGCACGTATTGGTTTGAGACCTAAAGGTAAAGTTCCAGCGAAAAGAGTACCAATTGTTATAAAAAAGGTGTTGGAATATTATCAGGCTAATCGAGTGGAGTCCGAAGAATTCAATAATTTTGTTGATAGGGTGGGAGTAGAGCCATTTGAGGAGATAATGACAAGCCTCAGGGACACCGGTCCACTCAACAGAGATAATATAGATACATATATGGACTGGAACAAAACGGTACTTTACAAGGTCGAAAGAGGCGAGGGGGAGTGCGCAATATAGCTGACAAAATAGACTGGGTTTATCTAGATTTGTTGGTAACGTAGCTCAACTCTTACGGCTTATTCCATCTACTGAATTTTCTGGTGAATTTGTTTATGACATTGTCTTTTGGGTCAGATTCAATGATCCTGCCCCGCCATCTTCTTTCATAACTGGATGTTCGGTCGGATAAATTTAATCCAAATTTCATTATTAATATTACCAACACTATCCATAAAGCTGCGCTAAAGACACCTGGCAACATCGTGGTAAGGACTATCAATGATACTGTTGATAACAATACTGTAAACAGCCTGTTTCTTGGATTTACTAGTAAGGAACCAATTAAACTTACGATTTGGGATAGGCGATTATTAATTAAATTTGCCAATTGTGTGACTGTTGAATGTTTTTTATCTGTATGCAAATCTGGTCTATCTTTTAACAGCTGTTCTATTTCACGTTCATACTTATTTGGCATAGTTATAATAAACCTTAGGATGGTTTCATTATACTTGTTTCCCTGTGGAGCTTAAAGGTAGTGCGCTCTAATGCTATTATCATTCTTGACAGCAGGTTGTCTGACAACTATAATCGCTTTCGCTTGTAATATATGACTGATTGTGGCTATGTGATATGCGTTTTAACCTGTCTCAATTATTAAAAGAAAGTGTTGGGGCGCAACGCGTCTATTCTTTTTCAGACACGTTTGAACTAATACCTGTAACTGGGGCTGGCATTGTCAAGGGTGATATAATTGTCACTAGAATTGACAAGGGAGTTTGGGTTTCAGGAAAGATTGAAACTAACGTTTCGTTGGAATGCGGTAGATGTGTAGAACTCTGTGATAGGGAATTAGCCTTTGAGTTTAGTGAGGAATACCTCCAAACCGTAGATATGGAGAATAATCTGGAGCTGAACGACCAAGACAGACTGGATATAGAAGAGGGTAAATTTACGTTGGATGGAGATCACACACTTGATCTTGCCGAAACTATAAGGCAATATGCTATTATAAATATTCCTATTAATCCACTTTGTAGCGAAAACTGTTCTGGTATCTGTGGTGTTTGTGGTGTTAATCTGAATCTTAATAAATGTTTCTGTGTGGACAGGGGTGACGTTAGATGGAGTCCACTAAGAAACTTCCTTGGAGTAAACAAAGATATTTAAATGGAGATATTAGTATGGGAGCTTTACCAAAGAAGAAGAGAACTAGGGCTAGAATAGGCAATCGACAATCCTCTTATGTTATGAAAACACCTTCGGTCGGCAGGTGTTCTCAATGCCAAAGTCCTGTGAGGCCGCATCATATGTGTTCCTCATGTGGTTATTACAATGGCAGAGAAGTAATAACAAAGACTGAAACACCAACTGGCTCGGAAAGCAATTAAAAGGTTTCAGATTTTATAATCGAGGTGCGTTTTGAGTAGCAATTCTGTGAATACTGCAAGATATGCATTTGTGTTTCCAGGCCAAGGGGCTCAACAGGTAGGTATGGGATTGGATTTGATGGCTTCATCCAGAGCAGCGAAGTTGGTATTTGATGAAGTTGACGAAGCTCTTGGTATAAACCTGTCAAAAATAGTGTTTGAAGGACCAGAAGAGGATTTGAAGAACACTATGAATACTCAACCAGCCATATTAACTATGAGCATAGCTTGTTTAAGGGCAATGGAAGAGATATTAGGAGAACGTATGCCTTCCCCGTCTTTCGTAGCTGGACATAGTTTAGGCCAGTATACGGCGTTGATTGCTAGCAAATCTATGACTCTTTCTACCGCTGCAGTATTGGTTAGGGAGCGGGGTAGATTAATGCAATACGCGTCTGAATTGAGTAGTGGTGGAATGGCAGCTTTGATCGGAATGGAAGATTCTGTTATAGAAGATATTTGCTCAGAGACTGGTACAGAGATATCAAACCTCAATGCTCCGGGGCAAACTGTTATAAGTGGTTCCTCTCAAGCCATTGAGAAAGCTGTTACTTTAGCTACAGAAAGAGGAGCGAGGAGAGCTATACCACTTCCTGTGGCTGGAGCTTTTCACTCTCAACTTATGAAGCCGGCTCAAGAAGGGTTGGATGTGGCAATAGATAATGCAGTTTTAAGCGATCCACAAATACCGATAATAGCTAATTCTACTGGGTTACCGTTGACCAATCGCGAAGAAATAAAATCTGAACTTAGCAACAGTCTGTGTTCGCCGGTAAGGTGGAGAGACTCAATAAAATATATGGTAGAGACCTCTGGAGTCCAAACGATTTATGAAATTGGGCCCGGCAAGGCTTTATCTGGAATGGTAACTCGTATTGCACCAGATACAGAGGTAAGGAATATAGAACTATTGGAGAACATCAATTCGTTAGTAGAATAGAGTATAATTCTCACTGCAATTGTTCTAGGTTAGTGTGTGTTTGTAACTGCCATCACTACATAAGGGAGATACGTTATTGGCAAAACCTATAGAGACATCGAGCCTTGCTTCGGCGAGCGATAGCCGGCAGGCTAGGACTATGGCCTTGCAAGTATTGTATGAAGTGGATAGCGTTGATCACCCACTGGATAAGATTAAAGATAGATATTTTGAAGACGAAGGTGTGTCTAAAGAAGTGGTCTTTATCGCGGTTGGCTTAATAGAGGGTGTTTTGGAGAACAAAGTCACCATTGATACCACTATATCTGAGTTTGCTCCAGCTTGGCCTGTTTCTCAATTAGGGATAATTGAGCGGAATGTTCTGCGTATGGCGATATATGAATTAACTTTGTGGCAATTATCGCCTCCTAAAGTGGTTATAAACGAATGGGTTGAACTTGCAAAAATGTATGGTGGGGAAAGTTCATTTAAATTCATAAATGGTGTTTTGGGTTCTGTGTTTGAATCTGATAAAATTAAGACCTAGTATTGTAAATTAAGTATAGTTATTTTATAGGAGGAACCGGTGGCTACTGTTTTAGAACGTGTACAAACTATTGTGGCGGAAAGATTAGGAGTAGATGAGGCGTCTGTGACCCCTGAGAAGTCTTTTACCGAAGACTTAGAAGCTGATTCTCTGGATTTGGTAGATCTGATTCTAGCTTTCCAAGATGAATTCAGTACGGATGAGAATCCAGTAGAAATATCTGATGAAGATGCTGAGACCTTGTTAAAGGTTCAAGACGCGATAGATTATCTTAAGGGAAAGGGTGTTTCAGACTAATAACTGGGACGACCCCAACCATTTAGTTTTATAAGTATGCCCTATGGGTGTGGTTTGTGGAGTTATCAGCGTCGATTTCTAACGTAGTATCAGCTGGTTATTAACTGTTCGACGACTGAAACCACAGATTCTATGGTCTGGAGACTTGTATCTTTTGACGCTCGGTTTTTGAGTTCGACGGCGCCTTCCTTGAGGTTACGATTACTTACTACTATTCTGAATGGGAATCCTAATAAGTCTGCGTCCTTGAACTTTACACCTGCCGTTTCTGGTCGGTCATCATAAAGTACTTCAATTCCTTTGGCGATCATGTCTTCATATATAGACGTGGCGACTTTTGTAACTTCTTCATCTTGGGTGTTCAACGCGAGCAAATGTACTTGGTACGGTGATATTGATTTTGGAAATATTATGCCATCTTCGTCGTTGTTGCATTCTATAGAGGCTGCCAACAACCGCCCTATTCCTATTCCATAGCATCCCATTATTATATCTCTTAGTGCGCCGTTTTGATCCAAAAAGGATGCACCGAATTGTTCGGCGTAGAATGTACCGAGCTTAAAAATGTGCCCTATTTCTATACCCTTACAACTTCTTAGTTGGTTGTTGCAGTGTATACAGGCGTGACCATCTTGAGCAGTAGCAATATCTGCTATCAAAGTAGGAGATAAATCTCTTGGGTAGTTCACATTGGTCATGTGGTAATCTGGTTTATTTGCTCCTACAACGAAATTGGTTCCCAAGCTTATTGAATCATCTGCCACAGTGGTGAGATTTTTTATGCCTAATATAGATACATAACCAGGGTGCAGTCCTGCATTAACCGATTCTTCTTCAGTAGCAAGCCTCAATAAATTGGAATGCAAAAGATTTTTCAATTTGACCTCGTTTACTTCTAGGTCTCCTCTTAATGTAACCAGTACTATTTCACCATCCGAAATATAAAGAACTGTTTTCAGTGTGTTGTAGTCGGCTATTGCCAAATGTGAAGTCAACTGGTCTATTGTTTTTATGCTAGGTGTATATATTTCTTCGATCTTTGACTCAGTACCTATCATTGGTTTGGGTTTTATACTTTGGGCTTTTTCAACATTTGCTGCATAACCACAATTATCACAGATGAAGACGGTATCTTCTCCAGTTTCGGATGGTAGTATAAATTCATGTGAATCCTTGCCACCTATTGCTCCGCTATCGGCTTCTGCTTGTATTGCAGGGACTCCACAACGGGAATATATATTCGAATATGCTTTTGCGATTTTCTGATAATCTTCGTCTAGACTGTCTTCGTTGACATGAAAACTGTATGCGTCTTTCATGTCAAACTCTCTAACTCTTAGGAGTCCTGCTCGGGGTCTAGCTTCATCTCGAAATTTGGTTTGAATTTGATACAAAATCAGTGGTAAATCCCTATAACTTTGTGCGTGTTCTTTAACCATCATAGTTATTACTTCTTCGTGTGTAGGAGCAATTACTAGATCTCTTTCTCTCCTGTCTGACAATCTAAATAAGGTTTCACCCATTGCTTCTACTCTTCCCGATTTTTCCCATATATCCATTGGATGCAACGTGGGCATTCTCAATTCCTGTGCTCCAACAAGATCCATCTCTTCTCTGATAATGGATTCAATTTTTTGAATGGATTTCCAGCAGATGGGCATATAACTATATATACCGGAGGCAATTTGTTTGACCATCCCGGCCCTCAACATCAATTTATGGCTGTTGCTTTCTGCCTCTGTTGGATCTTCTCGTAAGGTTCTTATAAATGATTTTGTCATTCTCATATATAGGTTTATCCAACAATGAATTTTGCATTTTGCTTAATGTATTTATTCATTAAGCGGGTCTTTTAGACAAGATTTTGACCATTTCTTGTTCCAAGAATTCGAGGTCTGCTTTGGGAAGTATATGTAAGTTTCCTTGGAAAGCTAAGGGCCAATATTCTGGTGGCCATTTTTTGACATGTTCCATTCTAGGGCCTATTTGATTGGCATCCAGGAAGTCTTCCTCATTCAATACGGCTTCTGGTTTGATTTCAATTCTCCAAGGGAAATCTTCAGGTTTCCCTTCACTTTCCCAGACTTGGGAGTGATCCTCAATGCACTTAGATGTTACAGTGGCAGTTGCACCGAATTTTCTTATACCGGTTATGTAGAACACTAATCTGTCTCCCGGTTCCATTCTTTGAGCTTTTCTTCTTTGCTTTGACATCAAACCTTGAGATTTAAACCCCATATCTTTAGTGATATTGAAATTTTTCAAGGAACTAGCAACCATCCAGTAGGTTTTCCCTCTAGCCATTATTTAGACTCCAATTGGTATTTAACCACCCAGCTGTCTGAGCAGATATTTGTACAGGTCATTTGGTTTGCTATTCTGTATTTCTTATAACCGCTATTACTTTGCCTTGCACTTGTATGTTTTCAGGGTCTACATATATCGGGTGCATATTAACATTTGCTGGTTGTAGTTTTATGCGATCAGGTTCACGAAACAGACGTTTAAGGGTAACGGCATTTTCTCTTTGTAACCACGCTACCACCATATCACCATCTCTGACGGTGTGAATTGGTTTAATGACTACAATATCCCCATCGTCAACCAATGCGTCTATCATTGATGTGCCTTTAACTTTTAAGGCATAGGCTTCTTTGTCGTCCTTGAGGAAATCTTTTGGTAAGTCTAGTATCTCCAATGGCTCTATGGATCCCCAGCGATCTTCTGTGAGAAGAGGAAGAGGTTCTCCTGCTGCTATATAACCTAATACTGCTATAGTATTATCTGAACTATCTGGTTGTACTATTTCTATACTTCTGGATACGGTTTTGTCTCTTTTTATATAACCGGCTTTTTCTAATATTTTAAGATTGTAATCTACTACAGAAGTAGAACTCAGGTTACATGCGGATTGAATATCCCGTATTGCCGGAGGGTACCGCTTGATATCTCGGAATTGTTTTATAAATTCCAATATCTCATATTGCCTTGGTTTAAGTTTTTTGTCAGACATTTACACCCTAATAATGGAACACATGTTCTATAAAAAGACTATCATCTACGCTTAGAGGTGTCAATATTGTTTAATTGTATTGGTTCATGCACCATTCTATACCATAATTTATTATGTTCAAAGTAGCCTCAGTTACAGTTTCACATGTTGTCGCGAGAAGCAACTTTTCCTCGTTTTTGAATGTTCCTAAAACGTGGAGAATACTATCGTTTTCGGATTCAGGTCTTCCTATGCCGACTCGCAATCTCGGTATATTTGTAGTGCCTAGGGCATTTATAATAGATTCAATACCTTTATGTCCTCCATGTGTTCCAGAAGTTCTTATCCTAATTTTGCCCAATGGCAGATCCATATCATCATATATTATTAATAGATCGGAAACCTGAATACCGAACCTGTCGCGTAAATATTTTATCGTGTCTCCACTATTATTCATGTAAGATCTAGATTTGACCAATATTACAGTTTCGCTATTTATGTAGCCAGTGCCTATCAGGGCTAAGCTTTTCTTTTCCGAGAACTTTATTCCTGTGTTTCTTGATATTTCATCTAAACATATGGAACCGGCGTTATGCCTGGAATTGTCATATTTACTATCTGGATTACCTAGTCCAACTATTATTTTCATGTTTCATTTCTCAATTAGCGCTAACCAGCGAGTCTTGGCGCGGATATGAAGTGTTTAATAGGTGTCAATCATATATAGAAATTCTTCTTCGGACAGGATTTGCACCTCTAGATTAATTGCCTTTTGTAATTTGCTGCCAGGGTCTTTGCCCGATAGGACAAAATTTGTATTCTTGGTTACGTTGTTAGTGACCACCCCACCCAGAGTAGAAATTTTATGTTCTAATGCGGATCTTGTGAAACTCTCCAATTTGCCTGTCAAAACGAAAGTCATGCCATGCAATGATAAATATTCCGCGTTCTGCTCCGATTGGTGAATGTTCAACCCAGAACTTTCAAGTGAGTGTATTATATCCATATTCTTAGTTCGTGAAAAATATTCAATTATGCTGTCTGCTATTTTGTGACCTACATTAGGTAAGTTCAAAAGTGATTGTCTATCTGCTTTACTAAGTTTCTCCAAACTCAGATATTGGGATGCTAGAGTTTCAGCAACTTGGGATCCTACATGTAAAATGCCTAGTCCAAATATTACCCTAGACAATGGTCTGGTTTTACTTGTTTCTATTGAGTCTATGATTTTGTTCGCACTCAACTCAGCTATTTTATCTAACGTCATAATTTTGCCAGCAGTTATTTTGTATATGTCGGATATGTCACTAATGAGATTGGAGGTTAATAAGTTTTCACAGAGTTTTTCTCCCATGCCTGCTATATCCATGGCATCTTTCGAAACAAAATGCTTAATCTTTTCTAACGCCTGGCCAGCACAGTTATCATTTGTGCAGTAATACATTGACTCTTCGGGTTGCCGGATTACGTTGGAGTTACACTTTGGGCAATTTGCAGGTAAAGAGAATTTTTGTTCGCCTCCGGTGCGTTTTTGCACGACTGGGCTGATCACCTGAGGTATCACTTCTCCGGCCCTTTGAATAATGACCCAGTCCCCGATACGAATATCTCTCTCTGTTATATAATCCTCGTTGTGTAAAGTTGCGGTTTTTATAGTAACTCCACCTACGGAAACCGGTTCCAATATTGCATAAGGATTTAATGATCCAGTTCTTCCAACATTTACTCCAATATTAGTTAATTTAGTGATAGCCTGCTCGGAAGGAAATTTATATGCTATTGCCCACCTGGGTTCTCTGGAGACATTACCCAGCTGTGTTTGCTGCTCAAATTTATTTACTTTTATAACAATGCCATCAGTGGCGTAATTTAGCGTATCTCTTATGGCCAACCAGTAGTCATAATATTCTTTTACTTCTGATAAATGAGTACAGTGTAGATTGTTCGGATTTATTTTGAAGCCTAATTCTTGAAGTAATCCCATTGTATCCCAATGGTTATTGGGTGTATTTATTCCATCGGAGTAACCTAATCCATAGATAAAAATATCTAAGGGACGTTCGTTAGTGATATTAGGGTCTAGTTGGCGTAAGGAACCTGAAGCAGAATTTCTTGGATTAGAGAAAGGGGGGAGATTTTCTAATACCCGTTTCTTGTTCATTGCAGTAAATGAGGATATGGGAAAGTACACTTCACCACGTACTTCTAAAGTTCCATTTGTATTATCTGATATCGACAGAGGAATTGATCTTATAGTTCGTAGATTTGGAGTGACGTTTTCGCCATTAAAGCCATCACCTCGTGTTGAGCCGTGTTTGAGTATTCCGTTTTCGTACGTAAGTGCCACAGCGAGGCCGTCCATTTTAAGTTCGCATACCATTTCGAAAGTGTCTTGACCGAGTAAATGGCAAGTCCTTGTGTACCAGTTTTCTAAATCCGCTGTATTGAAAACATTTCCCAAGCTAAGCAACGGTACTGGATGGTTTATTTCTGTGAATCTGGTGGATGGGGTAGCACCTACTCTTTGGGTTGGCGAATCTTCCGTAACAAGGTCTGGATATTTATCTTCTATACTTTTGAGTTCCTGCATTAATTGGTCGTATGCTTCGTCAGATATATCGGATCTATCTAGTACGTAGTACAGATAATTATATTTGTTTATTTCTATCTTCAGGGCTGCTAGTCTAGTTTCTATTGAGTTATCTCTTATATCCAATATTGTATCCTTGTTACCGGTTTGCTAACCAATTATTTTTGATTTGCAACGGATGTAAAGATGTGTTTCAGAGATCATATTAATTGATTTATAACTAAACCAGTTGGTAGTTTTGGACTAAAATAGGTTGACTTTATTGGCAACCTTTGTCCATCACTAACAACAGATTCAAATAAGTCTAATGACAAAGGCGGTAGTACAAATCCAGATTGCCACTCGCCGGTGAGAACGAGAGTTTCCAATTCTCCGGAGTCATGAGTATAAGTAAGCATTCCTTTTTCAACTGCTTCTTGTTGACTTCCTACTACTGGTTCTATCACGTTTTTGCCAAGAAATTGGGTCATACACTTTTCCAGTGGGGAGATATGACTTTCAGTATCACTGTTCCGGTTGAGTATATAGAGTGTATTAGTCTGATTTGCTATTAATCCTAAACATGATTGATCCTGTCCTTGCATAATTTGTATTTTATGAACAGGTTTAGGTGTGTCAGATAGATTAAATTCCTGGACTTCAAAATGGGTTCTTATCAGGTTCAGCATAGTATCAAACTGAGCATCTGAAAGGTGCCTCATTATTCGGTGGTAGGGCAAGACTATTAATCCTGGATCCTCGATTTCTATAAGGCACATCAATATAAAACGACATGGGTCACTTTCACTTAGAGGTGTGAGCGTGTTCTGATGCTCCATGTACGCCAAAGAAGTTTCATATCTATGATGACCATCTGCTAGATATATAGCGGAATTCTTGAGGCAGTTTGTAATTTGTTCGTTGATCCTAGTGTCTTCTATTGCCCACAACTCTATTGTACCTTGATCGTAGTTGGCCGAGTCATTTGGTGTTTGATTCATAGTCCCACTGAGTAAATCGCTTATGTCTCCTGTATTATCTCTATAAATACCCATTATGGGGCTGAGGTTAGCATTAGTTGCTTTTATTAGACCAAGGCGGTCCTTTTTAGGGCCAGAAGAGGTCTCTTCGTGAGGAAGAACAATGCCCCTCGAAAATTCTTCCAGGCGCACCCTCGCAAATATAGATCTTCTACTTTTTTGAACCCCATCATGGTTAAATTTTTCTCTTATAGCATAAATTGTAGGGGTATCATCTCTAATTAAAACACCTTTGTTGACCCAACTTGACAATAATTGACCAGCTCTGGTGTAGCGGTTGTCAGTGTCTGAATCTGAGGCGTCTGATATGCCCAATTCGAGTCTTATGGCGTTATTTGGGCTCAATTCGTATAACTTTGACTGCTCGTCACTGGATATTACATCATATGGTGGGCATAACTCCTTTCCCAAATCCTCCGTTCTATACCTTAATCCTCTGAATGGTTGTACGTCAGCCATTAAAAACCCTCAACATAATTATTATCGCTAATTTAAGTATAGCAATTGCATTAGGATTAAGTCCATGAATACACACTAATTTTGATGGTTTTCAAGGGAGATCTGGACTTAATTTATGTATACCTGTTGTATAATTTATACTATGGAATCCAACATGATGGTGTTATTAAACAGAGAACAGAAAGAAGCTGTAGAACATGTGTCTGGTCCTGTTCTTATTTTGGCCGGCCCAGGTAGTGGTAAAACTAGAGTAATAACTCATCGTATAGCGCATCTTATAAATGAGTGTGGAATACGTCCGTACAATATTGCTGCCGTTACGTTCACTAATAAGGCTGCATCTGAGATGAGGCAACGGTTGTTTGGATCGGATGAACTCGAAGGTTCTTTGGGCTTATTGGGTGACGTTCCCAACCAGAGAGATTTTACGGTGACTACATTCCATTCCCTATGTTCTTTGATTCTTCGTTTAGATGGTAGTTCCATGGGATTGGCAAAAGACTTTGTTATATATGATAGGGATGACCAACTTACGCTGGTAACCAAAGCCATGGAAATATCAGAAATAGATCCTAAGCGTTTTTCTAATAGAGCAATATTAGACATCATTTCATCTGCTAAGAGTAAATTGATTACTTCAGATACCTATATTGCTCAGCCAGGCAATCCAATGGACAGGATAATAGAAGTGGTATACAAAAGCTATCAAAATTTATTAGAACAAAACAAGGGAGTGGATTTTGACGATCTGTTACTGAAGACTAACTTATTGTTCAATAACAACCCTTCCATATTGCACAAATATCAAGATAGGTATCAATATTTAATGATCGATGAATTTCAAGACACGAATATGGCTCAATACAATTTAGCCACCAAAATAGCTAGGAAATACGAAAACATTTGTGTTGTTGGAGATCCAGATCAGTCAATATATTCTTGGAGAAATGCCGACATAAGAAATATACTTTCTTTTCAGGAAGATTATCCAAAATGTAAAGTCATAAATCTGAACGAAAATTATAGATCCACCTCAACAATACTCGATGGGGCTTATGGGGTAATATCACAGAACACTCAGAGAATAGAAAGAAAGTTAACAACGAGTAACCCTAAAGGGGATCCAATATTTGTGGGTGAGGCCTATAACCCAGAAGAAGAAGCTCAATTAGTTATGAAAGAGATCAATCGATTAAGAGCCGAGAAGGGTTATTCATATAATGACTTTGCTGTTATGTATAGAGTTAATTCACAGTCGCGGGCACTTGAAGAGGGATGCTTGAGGAATAGCATCCCGTATAAATTGATTGGTGGTCTCAGGTTTTATCAGCGCAAGGAAGTGAGAGATTTAATAGCATACCTGAGAGTGATAGTGAATCCGCATGACAACGTTAGTTTATTGAGAATAATTAATACTCCACCAAGAGGTATCGGCCAAAAAACAATTGATGAAATTGTGGCCCTATCAGATAAAAACAAAATATCCATATACGCAGCGATGGAGCTTGCTATTAATTCGAAATGTGGTGAAGATTCTAATAGAAGCAGTAGATCACAGAGAGTAATATCAAAATTTGTTGACCTTGTAACAAATCTTATTCATGACAGTGATGGGTTAGATCCCACTAGTATTATAAATCTCATTCTTGAAATAACAGGGTATCGAGTTTATCTAGAGGATCAAGGAGATCAAGGGACCGAAAGAATGGATAATATAGAAGAATTAAAGGTGACTGCTAATAAATTCCAAAATGTTGATCCTGAGGATAGATTTATTGAATTCTTGCAAGGAATAGCTTTGGTATCAGACATAGATTCTCTTGATGATTTCCAAGATTCTATTGCACTTATTACGTTACATCAAGCTAAAGGCTTAGAATTCCCTACAGTTTTTATAGTAGGGTTAGAAGAAGGTTTGTTGCCTCATATAAGGTCTTTTGATTATGCGGATCAAATGGAAGAGGAAAGACGAGTTTTTTATGTTGGTATGACTAGGGCAAAGGAATGTTTATACATCACTCGTTCATTTAGAAGAGGATATAGAGGTAATGGAGTCAGCAACGTTGCTTCTAGGTTTTTGATGGATATACCAAGCGAATTAATGTCACATTTTTCAAATCGATCTATACCTCTTGGCTCACCAGTTACAAATCTAAAGAGACAATCTGACACTTCATATTTATCAGACCATCCGGTGGAACAAAGCCCCATGGAAGTGGGACAAAAGGTCAGGCATGATAGATTTGGCGATGGTATAGTCGTGTCATGTACTGCTATCGGGTATGACTACCAATTAACGGTTGCATTCAAGGCTGATGGGGGGGTCAGGAATTTGTTGTTAGGCTATGCCAACCTAGAGTTACTGGATTGATAATATGCTTTGGTAACTAGGTCATTTTTGTAACAGATTCTTCTATTACATTTAGGATGTCAGATACAGTTTTGCTGCCCAGATCCTCACCTGATCTTGTTCTTATCGAAGCCTCGTCGGATTCCACTTCTCTATCTCCCACAATTAGCATATAGGGTATTTTTTGTATTTGGGCATCTCTAATCTTGGCGTTCATTCTGTCAGTTCTTTTGTCTACATTTATTCTTATATTACTGGAACGCAGTCTATTCGCCACTTTTTCTGCGTACTCTATGTGTCTATCTGCTATTGGTATAACTACAGCTTGTACGGGAGAAAGCCAAGTAGGGAAAGCTCCTGCGTAATGCTCTATTAATACACCAAAGAAGCGTTCTATTGACCCTAGCAGAGCTCTGTGTACCATATACGGTCTATGTTCTTGTCCGTCTTCACCGATATAACTTACGTCAAATCGTTCAGGTAGGTTAAAATCAAATTGTATAGTGGTACATTGCCATTCTCGACCCAAAGCATCTACCATCTTCACATCAATTTTCGGACCGTAGAACACGGCACCCCCTTCATCTTCTTGATAGGGTAGATTATGGTTTTTTATCACATCCCTCAGTACATTTGTGGCCATTTCCCAGTCCTCAAGAGACCCAGCGAATTTTCCGCCTTTATCGCGCGTGGACAAATAGACTCGAAACTCGGTGAATCCAAATGAATTCAGAAAGAATTGCATAAACTCCACACACTTTTCGACTTCTTCTTTGATTTGAGACGGGGTACAGAATATATGGGCATCGTCCTGTGTAAACCCCCTTACTCTCAATAAACCGTGTAGCACTCCTGATCTTTCGTATCTGTATACGGTTCCTAGTTCTGCTAGTTTTATAGGAAGCTCTCTATAACTTCTAAGAGAACTCTTGTATATCTGTATATGGAAGGGACAGTTCATAGGTTTTACATAATAATCTTGTCCGTCTATGTCCATTGGTGAATACATATTTTCCGTATAAAAATTCAGGTGGCCACTTGTTTCCCAGAGAGTAGAACGTCCTATGTGTGGAGAATAAACTATTTCATAATTTGCTTTAAAATGTTCTTTCCTCCAGAAGTCTTCTATGATAGTTCTAATTCGTCCACCCTTAGGATGCCAATATGCTAATCCAGGTCCATATTCCTCGTGGAAGGATAGAAGATCTAATTCTCTTGCAAGTCGCCTATGATCTCTTCTTTGAGCTTCTTCGAGTTTCAGTAAATGATCTTGCAGAGCCTCTTCAGATTCAAACGCTGTACCATATATTCTTTGTAGCATAGGCCTTTTCTCGTCTCCGTGCCAATAGGCCCCAGCCACACTCAATAATTCAAAAGCTATAATTTGTCCAGTGTGTTCCAAATGAGGACCCCTGCAAAGGTCGGAGAAGTGTCCGTGGCTATATATACTGATGCTTTCATCACTGGGGATATCATTTATGATTTCTAGTTTGAAAGGTTGATCTGAAAACATAGATGATGCTTCTTCGCGGGTGATGTCGGAAGGTGAGAATGGTAACCCCAGACTTATTACTTCTTTTATGTATTTACGTATATCGTCCAGATCATCTGGTGTGAATGGTTTTTCTAATTGGAAATCATAATAGAAACCGTCTTCAGTGGGTGGACCTATGGCAAGTTTGGCATTTGGAAATAGTTTCAACACGGCGTCCGCCATTATATGAGCTGCAGAATGACGCATTCGCTCACGAAGAAACTTCAATTCCTTATCGATGTCAGAATGATTTATGGTCATATTAATTAGTTCGCTAGTCTACAGATATGTTAATAGATAGGCAAGGGGTGTTACTCTGATTACTTTCTTCTGTTTGTATCCACTAAATATTTGACTGGCATATTCCTAAGGATGTATCTTAATGATAAATAATATTTTGTTTAACCCCTTAAGGATTTCGTTGAGAAAAGGGAGATTTTCATATGCAAGACTTGAATGCCCGGTCGCAAGAGTTAGTGGATCGTATTTCTGATATTATGGTGCGACTTTGACGTATCTGGAAAGCAATCCAAAATATCAGATATTGAAATACGTGCAAGTAATCCAAGCTTTTGGGATGACTCCAAGCTAGCCCAATCTATAATGATGGAACTTTCTGACTTGAAGCAAGTGGTTCAAGTTTGGGCTGGCCTGGCGGACAGATCTAATAACCTAAGAGAACTAGTACAATTGGCACTAGACGAAGAAGATGATTCACTTGTAGATTCTCTAACCTCAGACATTAATGACGTTGAGCAAGAATTATCCGATAAGGAATTTGATTTACTCCTGTCAGGGCCAAATGACGAGAGAAGTGCTATATTGGCAGTCCATGCAGGTGCAGGAGGCACCGAGTCTCAAGACTGGGCTCAAATGCTTCTCAGAATGTATTTGAGATGGGCTGAGAGGGCAAAATATAGCGCTAGTATTATAGATGCGTCACCTGGAGACGAAGCCGGTATTAAGAGTGCTTACATAAACGTTGAAGGTAAATATGCTTATGGCTATCTAAGAGCCGATCGAGGTGTACACAGACTGGTACGTATATCACCTTTCGATTCTGATCATGCACGGCATACTTCATTTGCTTTGATAGAGGTCTTACCAGAAGCTGATGATAAAATTGATATCGTCATAAACCCGGATGATATAAGAGTAGATGTTTTCAAAGCTAGTGGACACGGAGGGCAATCTGTACAGAAAAATTCCACGGCAATCAGGATAACTCATAATCCAACTGGTATTGTAGTTAGTTGTCAAAACGAACGTTCCCAATTCCAAAACAAGGAATACGCCATGAAAGTTCTTAGGGCAAGGCTTATGGAACTTGAATCAAAGAAAAGGGATGATGAACAGGCTAAATTAAAAGGCGAACATGTCGCCGCAGGGTGGGGTAATCAAATACGAAGCTATGTTTTACACCCGTACAAAATGGTAAAGGATCATCGAAGTGGTTATGAAACATCTGATACTGCTGGTGTATTGGATGGAGAGCTAACTCCATTATTAAGGGCCTATCTTAAGGCTTCTATAGTTGATTAATGGATTGATTATTGATAATTAGGGTTTTAGGCAGATACTGCCAATTATTTTAGAGATACAGGATATGGTGCAGATATTATGTGAAAAGCATGACTAATTAGTCTAGTTTGTTTTTGATATGCCAAAACCTATGTAAAGATGTAGTTGTAGACAAAACAGAAATTATAACCAGTGCGACTATAACTTGATTAAACAAAAACCCAAAGGTCATAACTAGTATCCTTTCAGGTCTGGTCATAAAGCCAACCTTACAGTCCACACCTAAACCTTCACCTCGTGCTCTTAGATAGCTGACCATAAATGAGCTGACAACAGATACGTATATCAAAAATATTATGTAAGTCTCTGTGTGATGATTCGAGTAGTAAATCAATAAACCAAAAAATATAAGAGCTTCAGATAGCCTGTCTACGTAAGAGTCTAGTAACGCTCCCGATTTCGTGACTTTATTTTGCATTCTAGCTAGTGCGCCATCAACCATGTCTAATGAGCTAGCGATAGCAAGTAGAATGCCAGATTGGAAGAAGTTTCCAACGATGATTTGATGAGATGTAACTATATTAAGTATTAGCCCAAGTATGGTTATTTTATTAGGGGAGAAGCCAAGCAAATTAAAAAGTCGTGCAATTGGCCTTTCTATATAGTTTGAAAGAAAGGACCTACTAAGTTCTCTATATTCTTGCCAGGACTTCAACATAGTTTATTAAAATAAAAAATACTAGGTTCGTAGTACTCTAAGTAATATTGCCATTTCTGAATTTATTTTTATAGGATAAATCATAGTAATTCAAGATTTTTTCGGTTACGACTGACCAATCATACTTTGGTGCCTTCAAGGATCCATTGGTACCAAGCTTTTCTCTTAGGGATGAATCTTCTATTAGACTCATCAAGGCTTCTGCAAGTGCTTCTTCATCTTTCGGTGGAACCAAGAGGCCTTCATCTCCATTGGACATTACCGAAGAATATCCCTCTATATTAGAGGCGACTATTGGTTTACCAGATGCCATTGCTTCCAATAATACAATACCGAAACTTTCGCCACTGGTTGCCGGTGAACAAAATATATCTGCTGCTTGATAATATCTAGGTAGGTCTTCCGAAGACACTCCACCCACGAAGACTACGTCTTCTATACTGCGTTCAGCAATTAACCTGTAACATTCAGGTTCTGGGTTTCCTGGTCCAACTACTATCAGTCGCGTATTTGGATATTGCCATTTGAGTTTACTGTACGCACCTAATAAATATTTTAATCCTTTACGCTTTTCCATTCTACCTACAAACAATATATTTGTTTTGCCGTCTTGGTAATCTTCTATCTTTCCTTTAGGATTCGCAAATCTATTAAAATCTATGCCGTTTGGTATAACTTCGTAGTTGCCAGGGAAATGTTTGCTCACAAAATCTAAAGCTGGTTTTGATACAGCAATTCTACCATCCAGTTTGTCATACCATGTTTTAAGCAAATACTTAGTGAAAAAATAAGTTTTACTGCTACCATGGAATGCATGAAAAGTTCCGACATTAACCGATTGAGATAGATGTAAAATAAATAAAGGTATTATGGGAGCGAGCGGTTCGTGTAAATGTATAACATCGAACCCCTCCTGCTTAAGTAACTCCTTGATTCTGGGGCGTAACCACACCGATAAGGATATACGAGCGGTGGATCCACCTGTAGGTACTGGCACTGATCTACCCAATGGTATCAACCCTGCATTACTAGAAAAGTTTGGTGGAGGACCTGACAGAGGGGCAATGATTCTAACTTGGTGTCCAGATTTTTCCAGACCATTTTTCAGATGATAAATATGTGCCATAACCCCCCCGGGATAAGCGTAGTCGTAGGGGGAAACTAGGCCGATTTTCATTTGGGGTTACCCCGATTCCAGAAGTTAGAGCTTATTAGTTTTGATCCACAAAGTTTTCAACCATCTGGCGAGCTTCATCGTCAGAATATTGTATTGGAGGTGATTTCATGAAATAGGCAGAAGGACCGGTCAAGTTACCTCCAACTCCCCTATCGAGTGCTATTTTGCAACATCTTACAGCGTCTACTACTACTCCAGCGGAGTTAGGGCTATCCCATACTTCCAATTTCAGTTCTAAGTTTATGGGTACGTCGCCAAAGGTGCGACCCTCCATACGTATGTGACAAAACTTTCTATCTTCTAGCCATGGAACATAGTCACTAGGGCCTACGTGCACGTTATCGGCACCTAGATCGTAATCTAATTGAGAAGTAACTGCATTGGTTTTTGAGATTTTTTTGGATTCTAGTCTTTCTCGTTCTAACATGTTGTAAAAGTCGGTGTTACCACCGAAGTTTAGCTGATAAGTTCTTTCTAATTTAACTCCTCTTTCTCTCATCAATCTCGTTAAGACTCTATGTGTTATGGTTGCTCCGAATTGGGATTTTATATCGTCACCAATTATGGGGAGATTCTTGTCTTGAAATCGTTTTTGCCAATAGTCTTCTCTGCCAATAAAAACCGGTATACAATTTACAAATCCACAGCCAGCAGCCAATACTTGTTCCACGTACCATTTTGTGGCTTCTTCGCTGCCAACTGGTAAGTAGTTGATTACCACATCTACTTTTCTTTCCTTTAAAATGTTCACTATATCTGCAGTAGAGCTGGAATCCTTGACAATAACTTGAGATAGGTATTTACCAAGCCCATCATGTGTCATGCCTCTCTCTACTGGGACGTTCATGTTTGGAACGTCTGTGAATTTGACTGTATTATTTGGGGAGGTGAATATGGCCTCTGATAGATCTTTTCCGACTTTGTTGTTATCTATATCAAAAGCTGCCACAAAGTTTATGTCGGATATGTGATATCCGCCCAAGGTTGGATTCATAAGCCCGGGGATGAATTCATCCTCCGCAGTTTCCTGGTATTTATAAACTCCCTGTACTAGGGAAGAGGCACAGTTGCCTGCTCCTATTATAGCTACATTGATTTTTGACAAATTACCATACCTCTCACACTATAATATATAGCGTTACATCTTTATAACGATCAGCATATTAGCAGTTTTCCATATCATCTACAAGCCGATAACAGAAATAAGTGCTGAGTCAAATGTGAATTAGTCTCCTTTTTCTATCCTACGTTGTCCCATTATCTCCATTATTGTCCCTAAAATTATAGGGAAGCAGCCCATCATGATTATGTTTAAAGAATTACCTTCCACTTTCGGAACCAGTATCCATCCCAAACCCATTCCTATCACCACGCCGTTCCAGAAAGCTGACCATCGATGATTTCTCGTTTTAGGATTCGCATTTTCGGGTAGACGACGTCTGGCTATAACTTCCATCGTAATACCCAGAAACAGAGGGAATAGCCCCAATGGTATACCCCATAATAACCAAGCCAAACCCCAGCCACTGGCGCAACCCATCCAAAGTCCAGACCATCTGTTGCGCTTCATTGGTCCAGTTGAATCTTGCATAATAGTTACTATTGGGATTGAAGTTTGTTGAGTTTGGATACCAAGCGAGACTTTCGTCTTGCGGCATTATTTTTGTGTATAACCCCTTTTGTTGCAGCTTTGTCCAGCTGGTGTAGGGCATCTTTAGTTGCTTCTACGGAGGTTTCAATGTCACCTTGTTCGATTAGGGACTCTGCCTTCTTGATCAGCGTTCGTGTAGAGGCCACAACTGGTTTATTTCTTAAACTTTTTCTTTCCGAAACTCTGGCCGATTTGTCACTAGGCAAATCTGCACCTCCTTTTATCCTGTCGATACTTTCTTGTTCTCAGCATTTTCTCCCCTAGAATTACTACGGGTTACTGAGTATACAGCTTCTATTGCTTCGAGTCTAGAAAACAATCTGCTTAACTGGCTTACTCCTTCGGTATGTATGGTTAGATATATCGAGCAACTGCTGTATTCGTGTTCTGTGGTGGTCACAGAAGCTATATTAATTTTTTCTTGAGAAACCATGTTTGTTATGTCCCGTAACAACCCGACTCGATCCCAAGCTTCTATTCTTAATCTTACGGGGTATCTTTTGACATTATTAGCCCACCCTACTTCAATGATTCTTTCCGTTTCTGTTTCATTAGTTATGTTTGGGCAATTAGATTTGTGGACAGAAACTCCTCTTCCTCTCGTTATATAACCAGATATTTTGTCACCAGGTATCGGGCTACAACATTGAGATACTCGTGTCAGGAGATCTCCAACTCCAAGCACTTCTATACCAGATGAGGGCCACGTTATTATGGGGTTTTCCGCTACTTCTTCAACCGTTTTTATGTCATTAGAAGTTAGGCGTGTTGCCAATTGGTACGAACTTAAACTCCCGTTTCCGAGTGACAAAAGCAGGTCAACAGAAGAATCAAATTTTAAGAGTTTAGTTATTTCCTCTTCGTCCATTTTCATGTTTAATCTTCTCATTTCCTTGGCAAGGATATCCTTCCCTCTTTGGACGTTAGCATCCCTCTCTTGCCTCCTGAACCAATAGCGTATCTTGGATCTGGCGTTCGCGGTATTGGTATATCCTAAGTTTGTGTTTAACCAATCTAAACTAGGCCCTCTACTGGTTTTGTTTCTTATTATTTCTACAGTGTCTCCGTTATTGAGGATGGTGTACAGTGGAACCAGTTTTCCGTTAACTTTGGACCCAATACATCTATGGCCAAGATCTGTGTGTACGTGATATGCAAAATCTATTGGAGTACTTGTGGCCGGCAACGCTAGCACATCACCTCTCGGGCTATATACGAAAACTTGATCTTGGAATATATCTGTCTTTACTGACTCCATAAATTCATCTGTTCC
>CAYUCO010000081.1:0-10619 GCA_964443385.1 uncultured Dehalococcoidia bacterium
TAGAAGTTTCCGTCAGAGTCCAAAGGAACTTGACCTGCTATGAATAGCCACGGACCGACTTTTACAGTTTGATGTAAGCCTGCCATAGTAATCATTGATGTTGGGTTTTTTCGTTGGATTTGCGCCATAATGTCCCTCCTGATATGCTGAATTAAGCCGAATTGTATCACAGTTTGTAATCTACTATAGGTAGAGCAAATTACTTGTTTTTTTATCTATCGCACGATCACAGATAAATTTTACTATACTCAAGATATCGGTCACTGGAAACAGATTTGTGCTAGATATGGGCTTGTCGCTTGTCTACATGGGGATGAGGTTTTAGAATTAGCTATATAGTATGGCAATCAAAATACATAAAAATTTAAGAAATGTAGCAATAGTTGCACATGTGGACCACGGAAAAACAACTTTAGTGGATGCTATGTTGAGGCATAATCAACTTTTACGTGATGATCAGCGTATTGGTGATTTGATTATGGATTCAGATCCTCAGGAAAAAGAACGTGGCATCACTATCTTGGCAAAGAATACAGCTATCCAGTACAACGGAGTTAAGTTAAATATTATCGACACTCCAGGCCATGTTGACTTTAGCGGAGAAGTTGAACGCGTTGTTAATATGGCTGATGGTTGTCTTCTTTTGGTTGACGCGATTGACGGCCCTATGTCTCAGACGCGCTATGTTTTAAATATAGCAATGCAAAAAGGATTGCGGCCGATTTTTGTAATCAACAAAATTGATCGTGAAACGGAACGTGTTGGTGACATTGTCAATGAAATCCAAGACTTGCTTTTGGAAACTGCTGTGACAGCTGATCAGCTAGACTGCCCAGTGCTTTATGCTTCTGCTAGGGATGGCTATGCTATCAGAGACCTTGCTGATCCTCGGAATGACATGGGACCTTTATTTGATGCAATTCTGGAATACATTCCTGGACCTTCTGGTGATTCTGAAGGGGATTTACAATTACTAGTCGCTTCATTGGATTATGACAATCATCTTGGGCAAATTGCTGTTGGAAGGATTTTTAGAGGATCGGTAGAGAAAGGAATGCCAGTTGCTGTTATCGGTCGGGAAGGTCAGGATTTAGACAGCAAAATAGAATACCTTTTTACTTTTAAGGATCTCAATAGAACTCCAGTAAACCAAGCTAGGACAGGGGATATTATTGCGGTTGCAGGGATGGCTGAGGTGACTATCGGGGATACTATTGCGTCATTAGATAATCCTGAGCCGATTGAAAGGATTAGCATTGCAGATCCTGTTGTAACCATGCGTTTTGGTGTGAACACTTCCCCTTTTGCTGGACGGGATGGGCAATATGCAACCTCTCGGGTTCTATGGGAGAGACTTCAAAGAGAGATTCGCACAAACGTGAGCTTACAGATTTCTAGAACTGAGAGTTCCGACGAATTCTTGGTTGCAGGTCGTGGTGAACTTCACCTATCAGTTTTGATCGAGAACCTGAGAAGAGATGGTTTGGAATTTCAAGTTTCTCGCCCAGAAGCCATAATTCGTTCGATAGAAGGAAAGAAATGTGAACCGTATGAACTTGTCACGATTGATACGAAGCAGGAATTTGTAGGAGCACTTACCGAAGAATTAGCGCAAAGACTTGGGGTTCTTACGGAAATTAAAAATGATAATGAGACTGGAGTAAGGATTTGTTACAAGATACCCACTCGTGGTCTCATAGGATTTCGAGGGACCTTCCTTAGGCTTGTGCGTGGTGAAGGGGTGATGACTAACGAATTCTTGGAATTTCAACCCATGGGGGGACCAATGAAATCTTTTCGTACTGGATCTATGGTGGCATCTGAAAACGGCGTGGCTATAAGTTACGGCATTCGGAATGCGCAACAACATGGGCAGACTCTTCTGCCTCCGCAAACACCAATTTACGGAGGTATGATCGTGGGAATACATTCTCGTAATGATGATCTGAACGTCAATATTTGCAAAGAAAGAAAGATGACCAATATGCGTTCTTCCACGTCTGAAATTGTTGAACGTCTCGAACCTCCATTGAAACTGGAACTCGAAGAGGCAGTATCATTTATTGCCTCAGACGAACTCATAGAGGTGACCCCAAAAAATATCAGACTGCGCAAACAGATTTTGAATGCTCAAGAGCGCTATCGAAGTACTCGTAGCCGTTGAGTCTCAAATTGGGCTAAATAATGAAACTAAGGCCCGTGACATTTTTTGTACTTGAAACCGCTTCCGCAAGGGCATTTTGTATTCTTGCCAATTTTCTTTGGAGAGCTCATCTTAAGAAGACGTTTTTCTGAGCACAAGTGGCATGTGCAAGCTTTTGGATGTTCATTTATCCAATTAGTTCTCATTAACAATCCTCGTTGGATAGATACTGCTATTTAAATCTAGAAAGTAGAAGCAGTGTTTCTGAATTTAGACTACAGGACATAATAGAATATACACTAAGTAAAGAAAAGTACGATCATCAGGTTCACAAAATAGAGGAGGACTTTATGAAAAGCGAGCAAGAGTTTATTAATGATGTATATAAGAATAGAGGGTATGTTGTGGGCTATCATACGGTAATGGCCCGCGAAGACTACGACTGGTTAAAGTCATATGATGCTTTCGCAAAACGGACGTACACGGAAGAAGAACACCTTGATCGGAAGACTAAGGAATTACTCCAGATTGTTACCCTGACAGCGCTGGGAGCTGAAGTCGATCATATTGCCAAACATGTCAATGTTGCTCTCAAAGAAGGAGCTACTAAAGATGAGATTCTCGCAGCACTGAAAGTAGTTTTTCTCCCATTGGGCGGTGTCGCTTTCGAGAGGGGTGTTAAAGCATGGGGTTCTGTAGTGGATGCAGAATCAGTGCATCCGGAAAATGTCTAGAAGACCAGATCTATGGGGAAGCGTGGACATGCTAATTGTGCTTGCCTTGAATGACATCAAGACTTCTTAAAATTAAGTGAAGCAGAATTTATGCAGTAACGGGTTCCAGTAGGTTGGGGTCCGTCAGGGAAAACGTGTCCCAGATGTGCATTGCATGAGGAGCATAGGACCTCTGTTCGAATCGTTCCGAAAGAAGTATCCATTTCCTCACGGATGTCGGATCCTGCGATTGGATTCCAAAAACTAGGCCATCCGCATCCTGAGTCGTATTTTGTTTCGGATGAAAATAGTGGTTTATCACAACAAATACAGAGATAGTCTCCTGATTCTTTACAGTCTACGTATTCACCTGTGAAGGGTTTTTCTGTTGCCTTGTTTTGGGTGACATCATATTGTTCAGGAGTCAGTCTTTTTCGTAGATCTTCATTATCCATTTATCACTCTCCGCTTGAAGCTTGTCTTTATTAATAACAACTAAAACCTGTCGCGTCAAATTCGTTGACACAATTGATGTATAATTCTACTCAGTACAGAACAGGAAGGTTGAGTTTAATTATGGCTCTAGGGTATGTCTGATTTAGATTTGGCTAGAATAGTAGGAGGATGGGCAACTCTTGTTACATGTATCATGGTAGCTTTGGGGTCGCTTTTTGCTCTTTATCAATTACGCATTGCAGCTAAGGCTCGAAGATTGCAGGTTTTAGTTTCCATTTATGATCACTTAAGACCTCAAGAAATCGTTGAGACCGAGCAGCAACTTATTCATGATCCCTCAGGTGAAATCAAGGCTGAGAGCTTGACGGAAAATGAAATCCGGAAAGTTAACAATCTCATATACAGTTACCAGCGGTTAGGATATTTTTTGTATCAGGGATTGGTTTCAGAGCATGAATTGATTCCGATGGTAGGCTGGGAATCGATTGTTCTTTGGTCTAAACTGAAAAATTACATTTACGAGCAACTCCGGGCAGATGTTCCTCATGCACGTGCGCATTTTGAATATCTAGCACTCAGAAGTCGAAAATATATGAGTAAGAAGATTGATAAGGGTACTATAGGTATAACAAACTTTGACCCAGAAAAATTCAGAAATTTGGACTCTTAGATTGATACCTCAAAAAAGACGGGTAAATAATGGGCTAGTCACGCATGTTTACGAATTGTAAAGGCTGGTCCAGCTCCAGTTTCTTGGCTAAAGCAATGGCTTGTTGTAAATCGTCCCGTTTTTTCCCTGAAATTCTGAGTTCATCTCCTTGAATCGATACTTGGACTTTGATTTTACTATTGCGGATTTCCTTTGAGATATCCTTGGCTACCTCATTATTAATCCCCTGTTTTATGACAGCTGTTTGTCGCATGGATTCACCTGTAGCTCGTTCCGCAGGTTTTAAATCGAGACATCTATGATCCAGATTTCTTCGGTTTACATTAACTTTTAGTAATTCAACTAATTGGCGCAACTTTAAGTCATCATCTGCGATTAATGTAATTGTGTCCTTCGTCCTTTCTAAGGAACATTTCGATCCCTTAAAATCGAATCGTGTTTTAACTTCTCGTAGAACGTTATTGATCGCATTATCCACTTCCATGAGATCAGTTTTTGAAACAATGTCAAATGAAGGCATGGTGTCGCTCCCTAAGATTTGAATTTGGCGGAGGGAGTGGGATTCGAACCCACGATAGAGTTGCCCCTATAACGGTTTTCAAGACCGTCGCTTTCGTCCTCTCAGCCATCCCTCCTACTCTTAGGTATTATACTAGCTTTGAATACAACATAGGTGACTTGTTTAAAAGGAAATAAGTCACAGTCGGGGAACAGGGGTTTGTTTTTTCTAATCGATACGGTCAAATCCAGTATAAGGCTGGAGTACTTCGGGTATCCTAATAGATCCATCCGGTTGTTGGTAATTTTCCATGATTGCGATGAGTACTCTAGGTATTGCTAGGGCAGATCCGTTTAGCGTGTGCAAGAATTCAGGTTTGGAATTAGCAGTCCTTTTGAATCGAATATTGGATCTTCTTGACTGAAAATCTGTGCAGTTAGAACAGGTACTTACTTCCAGCCATTCTTGATCACCCGCGGCCCATATTTCTAGATCATATCCTCTGGAAGCTGGAAAAGAGAGTTCACCAGTACATAGTTCGACTACTCTGTATGGAAGCTCCAGTGACAGACAAATAGACTCAGCATTGCAAAGTAATCCTTGTAGCTCATCCTCTGATGTCTCAGGAACTACAAATTTGTATAATTCTACTTTATCGAATTGATGGACTCGTTTAATTCCTCTGGTATCTTTTCCTGCGGCTGCTTTTTCTCTTCGGAAACAAGGAGTGTGAGCGACATACAATAAAGGAAGATCATTTTCTGATAAAACATCATCACGGTGGAGATTAGTCAAAGGAACTTCAGCGGTGGGAATCAGCCATAAATCGTCCTCAGTATCATGGTAGATGTTATCTCCGAATTTTGGCAAATTACCACTTCCTAATAACGATGTGGCTTTTACCAGATAAGGTGGAATTATTTCTGTGTATTTATTGACTGTAGTATGGATGTCCAGCATCCACGTTATAAGCGCTCGTTGTAGTGCCGCACCTTTACCTTTGAGGACAAAAAATTTCGACCCAGAGATCTTAGCACCTTGCTCGAAGTCTATAATGTCCAGTTTATCGGCTATTTCCCAATGATGTTTTGGAGAAAAACTAAAAGCGGGAGGAGTACCGTGCGTTTTAATAACCACATTTTCGGATTCATCTGAACCGGTCGGAGAGTGGATGCTGGGAAAGTTCGGTAAACTGATCCTGATATCCAGAATTGATTGCTCGAAAGTAGATAGTTGCTTTTCCAGTTCAGTTATTCGTGATCCTAATGTCCGCATACTTGTTACGAGTTTCTTGGTCTCTGTGTCTTTGAACTGACCCTGATTCTTAGCCATGCCAATGTCTTTACTTACTTGGTTACGAGTAGCTTTTAAGGTGTCCAGCTCAGAAATAGTTTTTTTGCGATCAGTGTCCAATTTTAATATAGCTGAGATAGCTCCAGCATAATCGTCCCCTCTGCGTTCAAGGGATTGGACTGATTGCTCAGGATCAATTCGAAGTTCATTAATGTCTATCACGATTAGCTCTACCTTTAACTTACTGAAGAATCTCCCAGTTCCTTTGGTTAGCTATCTTACTTAGTTTTCGCCCAGGTTGCACAACTACCGGATGTCCCACCAACTCTAGTATAGCAACATCTTGGAGGTCATTACCGTACGCGTAGCTTTGGGACAAGTCGATGGGTTCGTTAAGTTGGTGCTTAAGATATCTTTGTAATAATATTGCCTTCTGCTGCCCAAAACACGCCCGCCCAAGTATTTTCCCAGTGTAGCGAGATTCTTTTACTTCTAGGTCAGTCCCGACGGTATGAGGAACTTCTAGTCGTTTGCCAACTTGACGCAAAAGTTCGTTAAACCCGCTTGAAACTATGATTATTTCATGTTGCTTTGCTATGTGGAAATTTAGTTTTTCAAGGACTTGAGGCTTTGTCTTTGCCATGATTTCTCTGCTGGTTATCCAGTAAAAAACTTCTATCGCCTTTGGCTTTGTAATTCCTTTTAGCAGGGCGGCAGTGCCGGTGATCCACAGTGAATAAAATGAATTCCTAGGCAGAATCAATAATTTAGAAAGTAACCAGAGTCCAGCATGGGTTACAAAAAATAAATATGACCGCCATCTATTGACCTTAAAGGTTCTGCAGTAATTTGCCAGTCCTTTCCAGACATGTCCGTCCGTAAGGGTTCCGTCCAAATCAAATATGGCTGCAATTTTGGGCATGGCTTAGAGATGATCAACCTTTCTGAGCTGAGGGAACAAGACTACTTCTCGTATTGTTTGCTGGTTAGTAAGCAGCATGATAAGTCGGTCTATTCCTATTCCTAGGCCACCCGTAGGGGGCATTCCGTGCTCCAATGCTATAAGGAAATCCTCATCTAATCTGTCGTGATCTTCCATTTGATAGTGAGTGCGTAATTCTTCCTGTTCTACAAAACGTTTTCTTTGGACCAAAGGATCGTTCAGCTCAGTGAAAGAATTAGCTATTTCCATTCCGCATATGAACGCTTCAAATCGTTCTGTTAAATCTGGATCTCCGGGTTTATTTTTTGCTAGAGGGCTCATTTCGACTGGATAGTCTATCAGGAAGGTTGGTTGAATTAGATTGGGTTCCACTTTGGAACTGACAATTTTATCGATAAGACGTCCACGACTTTCCGAATATTTAGCTTCAATGCCTATATTGTTCATTTCTTCGGAGAGTTGCTTCGGATCTTGATAATTATCAATATTAATGTTGCTGAATTGATAAATTGCTTCTTTTAATGGTAGTTTTTTCCAGGGAGGTGAGAGAACAATGGTATGATTTGCCCAAGTCACTTGAGTGCTACCTAAGAGTTCGCTTGCCACAGTAGAAACTAGGTTTTCCACCATCGTCATCACATCATTGTAGTCTGCGTATGCTTGATAGCTTTCCAGTAAGGTGAACTCTGGGTTGTGATCGGCGTCAATGCCTTCGTTTCTGAAAACGCGCCCAATCTCGTAGACCTTTTCGAATCCTCCAACTATCAGACGCTTGAGGTACAGTTCAGTTGCAATTCGGAGGTATAAATCTTGGTCTAAAGAATTATGGTGGGTAGAGAAAGGACGAGCCATAGCTCCTGCTGCTATAGGGACTAGAATTGGTGTTTCTACCTCTAAGAACCCTTGCTGATCCATAAACCTTCTTATCTGACTTATGACGTTGCTTCTTGTCTGAAAAACGGTTTTTATATTTTCGTTGGTAGCTAAGTCTAAGTATCTTTGTCTGTACCTCTTTTCTGTATCTTGGATCCCGTGCCATTTTTCAGGTAGCCCTCGAAGGGCTTTGCATAAGATTATTATTTGTGTGGCTTTCAGGGTGATTTCACCTGTTTTAGTGCGGAATAAAACCCCATCAACTCCTATAAAATCTCCTATATCAAGGCATTCCAAGAGGGAATATGTATTTCCCAGTTGATCTTTTTTGCAAAAGATTTGAATTCGTTCAGTACCGTCGTTGACGTCTAGAAAAGATGCCTTTCCCATATTGCGTTGCGCGGTTATTCTGCCTGCTAATTGAAAACTGTTTTCAGTGGTATAGCCAGTTTCATGCTTGGACTCTGCACTTTGATAGAGTTTTACAACATCTTTGTTGCTGTGAGACCGAGAGAAGTTTGTTGGATAGGGATCTATTCCAAGAGAATAGATCTTTTCTAATTTATCTCTTCTGGCTTCAGAAATAGACTTGTTTTCTTCAGGTTTGGAATCACTCATTGGATTAAACTTCGTGCAATTAATTACTGGTTGGATGTGCGCCAATTATAGGACAGGTGTGGGAAAAGGAAAAGTCGTATATAGATTGTTAAAGTTTTGTACATTGATCCTGTTACAGTTTTATAGGATATTAGCCTAGCCATTTACTGCTAACTTGAGCATGGTGACTTAGTCTTGTAGCACAAACAGCGCAGATGGTATACTCGGACCGAATGGAATAGCTTCTAGCAGGAGGGACAGTTGCGAGTTTCGATGAGAGTTGACTACGGAGTTAGGGCTCTGGTGGATCTAGCAGAACGTCAAGGAGATGGTCCGGTGCAAAGCGCAGATATTGCGAGGCGGCAGAGTATTCCTGAGTCCTATTTAGACCAACTTTTGGTTATGTTGCATAGGGCAGGTCTGATTGCCAGTCGCCGGGGTCCTCATGGGGGGCACGTTTTGGCAGCTGATCCGCTTGATATCAACCTTGGCGCGGCTGTAGCGGTGCTGGATGGATCTACTGCAATCCTAGGATGTATGGATGATCCCTCTGAGTGTCAACTTTCACATTCATGTTCACAGCGCGAGCTGTGGCAAAAAGTTGAAGATGCAGTGCAGAGTGTTCTAGCCAACACAACTCTTGCAGAGCTAGTTGCCAGGCAACATGCCTTACATTCCTAAGTGCTTGGTAAGCCAAATAAAATAATTTTGTGTTAAGACATTTGACTAGAATTCTAGCGTAGTGACACAAGTAAGTGGAATGGATACAAGGAGAGAAAAAACTATGGCTCAAACCACTACTTTCACCGCCGAACAGGTGAAACGATACAGCAGGCATATTATCATGCCTCAAATAGGTAGCAAAGGCCAAAGGAAACTTCTGGATTCGAAGGTGCTGCTTATAGGTGCAGGCGGATTGGGTTCACCATCGGCCTTATACTTGGCAGCGGCAGGTGTGGGAACGATCGGCATTGTTGATTTTGATGTAGTAGAAATTACGAATTTACAACGCCAGATCTTGCATCATGGCCATGACGTAGGAAGACTTAAGGTTGATTCAGCTATCGACACTATCGCGGACATCAATCCTGATGTAAAAGTGAATCCCTATCAGGTCCGATTAACGTCTGAGAATGCGATGGAGTTATTTTCTGATTATGACGTAGTACTTGACGGGACGGATAATTTCCCTACTCGCTATTTGGTTAATGATGCTTGTGTAATGCTTAATAAACCCAATGTGCATGGTAGTATTTTCTTATTTGAAGGCCAAGCGTCCACATTTATGCCAGGCCAAGGATGCTACAGATGCCTCTATCCAAGTCCTCCACCTGCAGGAATGGTTCCTAATTGTGCGGAAGCAGGTGTATTAGGTGTACTACCCGGGATAGTGGGTAGTATTCAAGCGATCGAAGCCATCAAAGTTTTGCTTGAATTAGGTGATTCACTGGTTGGTAGATTATTGCTGTTTGATGCTTTAACTATGGAATTTCGGCAGGTGAAATTACGTAGGAATGTTGAATGTCCTGTGTGCGGCGAGAATCCAACTATTAAGGAGCTTATAGATTACGAGCAGTTTTGCGGTATTCCGGGAAGCTAAATGTTTCAGATAGGATGATTATTCTATAGGCACAAAACAGTAGTATTTTTATTGACACTTTATTGCCCTCGTGCTAGTATTCCCTCCTTGAATGAGAAGGATGATGGATTAAAAATGTTTTTGATGTGCAGGTGTACCAACTCATAGGGTATTTGTAGCTTGACTGCTATAGAGCATGTCTGGCTGTGCCCGCTCAGTTAATTCGGAGCGGGTTTTTTTATGGAAAGGTTACTATTTTAATTAATCACTGCAGAGGATCGTTTGTTGAATAAGGTTGACAGTCTAATTTCACAAGGCCTGTTGGGTACAATAGGTAATACTCCCTTGATAGAACTAAAGAACATCTCTCCAAAGGTAGGTGTACGGTTTTTTGTAAAATTGGAAGGCAATAATCCCACTGGCAGTGTCAAAGACAGGATTGCAAAAAAAATGATTGAAACTGCCGAAAATAGTGGCAAGTTAACTCCTGGAAAGGTCATTTTAGAGCCCACTAGCGGTAATACAGGTATATCTTTAGCAATGATAGGCAGATTAAAAGGCTACAAAGTTAAAGTAGTAATGCCGGAAAACGTGAGTATAGAACGCATTCAATTATTGAAGGCCTATGGTGCTGATATTCATTTATCGGAGCCGAACGGTGGCACTAATCATTCAGTTCAGGTGGCCAAAAGTTTAGCTGACTCGAACCCAAACTATTTCATGCCATACCAATATGGAAATCCCTCTAATCCCGATGTTCATTTCGAGACTACTGGACCAGAAATAATAAGAGATTTGCCAAATATCACTCACTTTGTTGCAGGGTTGGGTACGGGCGGTACCTTGATGGGTG
>CAYUCO010000082.1:0-5494 GCA_964443385.1 uncultured Dehalococcoidia bacterium
TAAGTGTAACCAAAACAGGTATGGATATGCTCAACATATTCAGGGATCCAGACACTGTTGGGGTTATTGTGAATACGGTTGGTCTGATGATTGCTGTGGCGATTGGATCAATATTTATAGCGTTGCCAGTAGCTTGGTTAACTATTAAAACGGATTTACCGTTTAGGAAAATGTGGTCAGTACTGACTATTCTGCCACTTGTAATACCAAGTTATGTGGGAGGATTCTTGGTTGCTACTGCCTTGGGTCCTAAAGGTTTGCTACAGAGTCTTATGGAACCTTTTGGAGTAGATCGACTGCCAGAAATATATGGTTTTCCCGGTGCCTTTCTCACATTGACTATTCTAAGTTTCCCTTATGTTTTACTACCGCTTAGAGCTTCTTTGTATAAGCTAGACCCCAGCATAGAGGAAAGTTCGCATGCATTAGGAATGGGTGCTTGGAGAACGTTTATTAAAGTAACTTTACCTATGTTGAGACCTCCAATGGTTATAGGCGGCCTCATAGTAGCTCTTTACACTATAAGTGATTTTGGTGCTGTTTCTATGATGCACTATGAAACTTTTACATGGTCCATTTATGTGGAATACGAGTCTGCATTCGATCGTATCAGAGCGGCATCCTTAGCTATTATTTTGGTATCAATAGCTGCAGTATTGATTTATATTGAGTCACGAACTAGAAATTTATCTAGATATTATGTATCAGGTTCAGGTAGTCCTAGATCCATCAGACGTTACAGACTTAATTCTTGGAAATGGGTCTCTCTGTTATTTTGTCTTTTTGTGGTGATGATTTCCTTTATTATGCCCATTTCTGTGTTGATGTATTGGGCTTCCAGAGCAGTAATGACAGATAATTTGATTAGTAACTTGATATACATAACTTTAAACTCAGTTTATTCATCATTATTAGCTGCTTTTTTTGCAACAGTGTGCGGGATTTTTATAGCTATCTTCGCAGTACGGTTTCCTAGCAAGATTAGTGCCTTAACAGAACGTCTGTCGTATGTAAGTTTTGCATTGCCTGGGATAGTGGTGGCCTTGGCATTAGTGTACTTTGGTATTCATTATGCACGACCGATTTATCAGACTATGATTATTTTGGTTTTTTCATATGTTGTACTGTTCTTGCCTTTAGCGGTAGGTCCGATTAGGAACTCTCTACTACAAGTAAACCCTAAAATGGAGGAGGCTGCCAGGTCTTTAGGTAAAGGCAATATGAAGGTTATGAGTTCTATCACATTACCTTTGATAAGTGGAGGTGTATTTGCAGGGGCTTCTCTGGTATTCTTATTGACTATGAAAGAATTACCTGCAACGTTAATTCTGGGTCCTTTGGGGTTTAAGACTCTTGCAACATACATATGGTCTGCAGCAGAAGAAGCCTTCTTGGGATATGCAGCGTTAGGGTCATTGATATTGATATTGGGAGCCGCTGTTCCAATGACTTGGCTTACATTGAGAGGGGAGAGGTTGTGAGTATGGATGCTTCTGCTTTAGAATTGTCAGATTTACATAAACGATTCGATTCAGAGTTTGTTGTAAATGGGGCAACTTTTTCTGTCGAAAAAGGAGAGATACTGGTGTTATTAGGTCCGAGTGGTTGCGGTAAAACTACTACTTTACGATTGATATCTGGGTTTGAAAGACCTGATAGGGGTACTATATCGATTGGTGGGAAGACGATGGTGGACGATGATATCTTTGTACAGCCTGAAAAACGACATATCGGTATGGTGTTTCAGGATTACGCTCTTTTCCCTCACTTGAGTGTTGCAGATAACGTGGCATATGGAGTCGATACTAAAAAAGAGGGCATACAAAGTGTTTTAAAAGCATTGACTATAACACGATTGAATACATATCAATATAGATTTCCTCACGAACTTTCTGGTGGTCAGCAACAAAGAGTTGCTTTGGCGAGAGCTTTGGCTCCATCACCAGAGATTATATTACTGGACGAACCATTTTCGAACCTAGATTCTACTCTACGAGAGGATATGAGGAAAGAAACCAAGAATACTATTAAGGAACTTGGCACCACCGCAATATTTGTTACTCACTCACAAGAAGAGGCGTTGTTTATGGGTGACAAAATTGCAGTTATGAATCAAGGAACTATAGAACAGGTAGATACACCGGACAATATATTCAATTCGCCTGAGAACGAATTTGTTGCTAATTTTATGGACATAGCAGAATTTCTGCCTGTTGAAAGTTCGCATGGCAATTTCCTTACCGAGATTGGTAATGTTAATTTAGTAAACCCGCCTTCTGATTACATGCAAGGTATGACTATTATGATTCGACCACATGATATTGTAATAGAACCTTCTGATGAGGCTATAGGAGTGATTCAAGACTCTGTTTTCCAAGGAGCAACCATCCTATACAACATTCGTTTACGATCTGGTCAAATTATTCGCTCTATAATGCCTCATGTTAATCAATATTCAAAAGGTACTAATGTGAAGGTATCATTGGCATCAGAGCATAGCCTGAATTGTTTCTACGAAGGAAAACGTTTATCCTAGAACGATGTTTGTATTAAGGGTATTCCCCTTTGTTTAGTTACAAAGATATATTCTACGGCTGGTGGATAGTTATTTCTTCCATGGTTGTTTTATCTGTGGGCGCAGGAATATATTGGCTTGGGTTTGGTGTCTTCTTTTTGCCGTTGGCCATGGAATTCAACAGTAACCGCACAGTTCTTTCCGGAGCTATTGCACTATCTCAGGTAGAAGGTGGAATGTTGGGGCCCATTGGTGGTTACTTGGTAGATAGATTCGGACCAAGGAAGATCATGTTCATTGGTGTATCCATCATGGGCATTGGATTCATCCTAATGAGTATGGCTAAATCCCTTTTCTGGTTTTATGTAGTTTATCTTTTACTAATATCTGTTGGAATGTCTATCGGTATAAGAGTTCCTGGATTGGTAGCGCCGATTAACTGGTTTATAAGAAGACGTGGCACCGCTTTAGGTATTTCTACTTCGGGAGTAGGAATAGGGGGCATACTTGTTCCTATACTTGGATGGCTAGTGATAGAAATGGGTTGGAGGTCCACCTCAGTGATATCTGGCTTGTTTATATTGGCCGTTGGATTGCCATGTGCTGCTGTGATGCGTCATAAACCTGAACAATACGGTTTATTGCCAGATGGTAGGTCTGGCGACCAAACTCTTGGAGAAAATGCCCAAGATAATAATGATATTAGTTTAAATAAAACCAACATCACAGTAGAAGAGGAAGCATCATATACAATGATGGAAGCTATGAAAACTCCGGTTTTCTGGCTTCTGTCTATGGTCTTTGGCTTGAGACAGTTGATTATAGGAGCAATAGGGTTGCATCAGGTTCCATTTTTGATCGATATTGGAATAAATCCTCAGATGGCGGCTACAGTTTTGGGTATGACCGCTATAACCAGCATTATAGGGAGATTGGGTTTTGGCTGGTTGGCAGATCGTGTGGAGAAGCGATATGTTATGGCTGTAACCATAATGCTGGCAGGTATGGGATCCTTTGTCCTGGCTAATGTGACCACGTGGTGGCATCTGATTTTCTTTGTATTTATATATGGTGTTGGTTGGGGTGGAGGAGCGACAATGATGTCGGTGCTACGAGCTGAATATTTTGGTAGAAAGGCTTTTGGTACTATTTCCGGTATGATGGATTTCGTTCAGATGTTTGGGTTGGTGTTGGGTCCAATATTTGCCGGGTTCATTTTTGATACTACCAACAGCTACTATATTGCTTTCGTTACATTTGCAATAGCAGCTGCTTGTGCAGGGACTGTAATGATCTTTTTGAAACCGCCGGTAGATCAATCTACTGAAAGAGTGATAGTTTAATTAAATATATGTTATTATTGCGTACGATTTTGTTGGAAGTGCGACTAGCTGGAGCAATCAACATATGAATAAGATTTTTAAACTGAAATTCCCAACCCTTTTTTTGCTGGTGAGTGCACTGATGGTTATTGGGTGTGACATTGGACCATCAAATGAATCTTCAGTTAATACTTCAGGAAATGCGGCTGATCTCACAACATATGGTGTGCCGGAATCAGAGGGAAGTTACGTAGTTTTTAACCAGAGATTGATAGAGGGAATATCTGACACACCTGTTGATATACTGGATGTAGACGCTGTGTTTTGGCATGTGTTTTCGAGTTTACCGGACGAAATAATCGTATATCCAACTGAAAATTATTACTACTATAAATTATATATGGATGGCAAACAGTTTTGGGGAAACATCAGACTGCCAGCGGGTAGAAGAGACAGAGGTGTACTTTCTTTTGCTTATTTTGAATTCAAAGAGTCTCCACTAAAAACTGGTCCGCGATTAGAGAGATGGAAATACTACACCAAGGCTGATGGTTTGTTGGTAGAAAAAATTAATAAATTCACCTACTCGGTTGATTACAGAGGCAAAAAAGTAATTTTTCACTTTAACCAAATCTCTCAAGACCCGCCCAACTTATTTCCTTTGGCCGAAAACGAATTCTTTGTAGAAAGAACTTTTGATGAATCGGGCTACCAATTTTTCTTGTTGTTTAACGCTCAAAAGAACTATTTCTTATGGGTCTTGAATGAGGAAGAGATTGTTCCTGATATTCTTGAACCTCAAACTGATGATCTTGTAGTAGGGAAGAGGAGTGGCTTTGCTTTCTGGATTGATACTGCTAATGGCGGAAGAAAAATACTCGCAGCTATACGTGGTCAGAGCGCCGTGAGAAATGATTATTATGATGGCCCATTTGACCAACTTGCAGATAATTACGTTGATGAAATCCCAATATCAGAATATATGCAACGAGCGTCACCTTCTTTGATCGGTAGAATAGATAAGTATGGATATTTCACTGACAGAGAATCTGGTAGAGTGTCCATTTCTCCGTACTATGTGTACTTTACATTCGAGGCATTGAATCAGTTCTTATCTGTCGCAAAAGCTACAGATGATCCATACCATTTCATATCCAGGGGTAGGTTACCTTCTACTTCTCAGTAGTTTTTAAACAAGATTACTGATTCTGATTTGCTGCTGATATAACTTCACTGTGTTGTTGTGCGGCCGAGTCAGATTCACTGTGTTGTTGTGCGGCTGAGTTAGTTTCACTGTGTTGTTGTGCAGCTGAGTTAGTTTCACTGTGTGCTGACATGGCATCATCATGTTGAGCTGATGATTGTGCTTCATCGTGTGATCCTGTCTCATGATGTGCTGACAAAGCATCGTCATGTTCAGCTGATGATTGTGATTGTATTTCGTCGTGTGATCCTGTTTCATAATGTACAGACATAGTTTCGTCGTGTGACCCTGTTGCTTCATGTTCGGACATAGCTTCTTCATGATCAGCTGATGATTGTATTTCGTCGTGTGATCCTGTTTCATAATGTACAGACATAGTTTCGTCGTGTGAACCTGTTGCTTCATGTTCCTACATAGAATCTTCGTCGTCAGCAGATGCTTAAATATCTAAAA
>CAYUCO010000083.1:0-11747 GCA_964443385.1 uncultured Dehalococcoidia bacterium
CTTTGTTAATGTCAATGTCAAAGTCCAAAACCATAAGTTCATTATCCAGCTTAAGTACGTCCTTGACGTTCAATTCTTCAATTATCTGATCCTTCACAATATTCAAATCATCCGTTTCACTTTCGTTCGGTGTCTTTACTAGAACCGAATGTAGAGGTTGCCTAACTTTTATACCAGCTTTGCTCCTAGCTGAACGTCCAATACTTGATATCTTCATTGCTAATCTTGTGGCAGTATCTAACCTACTATTGATTTTGTTAGTGTCAGCCACAGGGAAAGGAGACAAATGCACACTTTCCGGGGCCTCAAGATCTAAGTTCCTAACCAGATTTTGATATATTTCTTCTGATATGAATGGGGTGATAGGAGCGATTAATTTGGTTACAGTTAGCAAACATATGTAAAGAGTGCTATGGGCGGATATCTTATCCTCATCATTTTCGCTTTTCCAAAATCTTCTTCTATTTCTTCGCACATACCAATTGGATAATAGTTCAACGAATTCTTCTAAGTTTCTGGCAGCTGTGGTTGAGTCATATTCATCTAAGCTTTTTGTTACATTCGATACCAGTGAATTCAATTCTGATATTATCCAGTTGTCCATGGTTGAATTAGAGCCGTAATCCATCTCCGATATTTCAGATGGATCAAAGTTATCTATAATTGCGTATGTGGTGAAAAATGAATATATGTTCCATAAGGTTAAGAGGAAATGTCTTCTTACTTCTTCCACGGCAGTGTACCCAAAACTTAGGTTTTGTGCAGGATTATGTCTTGCAAACACCCACCTCATGGCGTCTACTCCCATGTTGTTTGCAGCCTCTATGAATTCTATGGAGTTACCTTTGCTCTTGTGCATTTCTTCACCTTTTTCATCTCTCATTAGTGCGTAGCTAAATACAGAGCGAAAAGGTTCATGATTCTCAAGCACCGTACTCATTGTAAGAAGAGAGTAAAACCAGTTTCTAAATTGCCCTGGAAAACTTTCGGATATCCATTCTGCTGGAAACCATTCATTCCAATATTCCTTGTTAGATAGATACTTTAGAGTAGAATAGGGAACGATTCCTGCATCCAGCCAAGGGTTTCCAACATCTTTTACCCGTTCAACTATAGAGTTACATGCTGTGCATTTAATTTTTACATAATCGATCCAAGGTTTATGCGGTGAATGTTCTACAAAGTCTGACCATCCTTCCACCGCTCTGGATTCTAGATCGTCTTTGCCTCCGATTACATCCACGTGGCCACATTCACATTTGTATATTGGTAATGCCAGTCCCCAATACCGCTTTTTTGAGATCATCCAGTCATCCATGTTTTTGAGCCAATCCAATTCACGTTCCAGACCAAAAGACGGAATCCAATTTATCTTCTTGGTAACATCTGCAATTAAATGCCTTAGTTCTTTCATAGAGATAAACCACTCATCAACTAATCGAAAAACTAACTCGGAATCACATCTCCAACACACTGGATACCTGTGTGAGTACTTTTGTATCTTTAATAGGTACCCTTTGTTTTCCAGACTTTTGAATATTGCATCATTCACGTCGGTAACGTTACTGCCCTCAAGCCAGTCAAACCCATTCACATAATTACCGAATTCGTCTAAAGGAGCTATTGCAGGTAAGTTAAATTCCTTAGACAGGGCAAAGTCTTCTTTACCACATCCTGGTGCTATATGAACTATCCCAGTTCCCTCATCCCCACTAACCATATCCCAGGGTATTACCGTGTGTTTTATATTTTGTTGTGCTGTTAGCTCATCGAATGGTCCTACATACTCTATACCTACCAATTGTTCTCCATCTATTTCTTCTATTACTTCAACTTCGTCTCCGAATATTCCTATTAGAGTTTTGCATATGTAGAAGACCTCTCCATTATGAGACACTTTTGAATATTTCAGCTTAGTGTTCACGGCTGCCGCAACGTTAGAAGTTAGAGTCCATGGGGTGGTAGTCCAAATCAAAATATATTCATTCGATTTTCCGACCAAAGGAAATTTTACAAATACACTAGAGTGAATTATTTCTTTGTATCCCTCAGTTGCTATTTCGTGCTCAGATAATCCAGTTCCACACCTTGGGCACCAAGGCATTACATCGGTTCCTTCATAGAGCCATCCCTTTTCATTACATTTCTTCAGGAAATGCCATATCGTGTAATTGTTTTGATCTGACATTGTGTGGTAAGAATCTTCCCAGTTCATCCAGTAACCAAGTCTTATAGATTGTTCTGTTATGATATCGGCGTAATGCTGCACTCTCTTCTTACAAGCCTCTACAAAACGATCAATCCCGAATTCCTCTATATCTCTCTTGGAGTTGAATCCCATTTCTTTTTCCACTTCCACTTCTACCCATAACCCCTGACCGTCAAATCCATTTTGATATCTTTGTTTAAAACCTTGCATAGTTTTATATCTCTGGTATAGATCTTTATAGGAACGACCCCATGCGTGATGTACTCCCATAGGATTATTGGCGGTTATAGGTCCGTCTATAAAGGACCAGTTTTTGGTAGCATTTTGATTTGCTGACAAGTATTTCTTCATGATGCTGTTCTTAGTCCACCATGACAGAAGTTCCTTTTCCATGCCT
The DNA here is from genome assembly GCA_964443385.1 of uncultured Dehalococcoidia bacterium. Classification (GTDB taxonomy): domain Bacteria; phylum Chloroflexota; class Dehalococcoidia; order Lucifugimonadales; family UBA2985; genus VFHP01. The sequence goes on from CAYUCO010000083.1 coordinate 2,607, forward strand.
GGGAAATCTACCTTAGCGTTTACGGAGTTAAACGTTTGTTTGTTTCTCGCATTGTTCTTTTTCTTGTTCACCATAATCATTCCTTAGAAGCAAACTGAGTTATAAACCTGCAATTGTTCCTGTTGTATAAATATCTGCATTATTTGTCTAAACTTGTATAAACAAAAAACTCGTCCATTAAGGGACGAGTTTAATTCCCGCGGTACCACCCTAATTCCCCACTTGGGGCACTTTGAGAAGCATTTTGCTATAACCTGTTAACGGAGGATTCCGTCTTATCTTATTCCTAAGACACGCCTAGGTTTTGGACAGCAACTCCAGAGTGATTTTCAAGGAATGGGATCCATCTGCTTTCACCGTACCAGACTCGCTAAGAATCTTGAGTTCCTTTACTCTTCTCCTTCTCAGTCTTTAGGGTATAAGCCTATCTGATTATCATTGACGGTGTCAAGGATCGTTCGTGTTGCCGATAAATTGACCAAAATATATGTTTACCTATCTTTCACAAACTCACATCAAGTAGTATAATCGGGTGGTTTTGCAGAGCTTCCACTGAGGCGTTGAAATCTAATTACAGGGGAGACTCATAATAATATGAGATGGTTGTTACGGTCAAAAATACATAGTGCCACTGTCATTGAAGCCAATGTAAATTATGTTGGTAGTATAACCATAGACGAGGATCTTATAGATAGAACAGGATTATGGCCAGGAGAGAAGGTACTGGTGGTAGATAACACTAATGGGGCCAGAATCGAAACATATGTTATGGTTGGAGAACGGCACTCCGGTATGATTTGCATGAATGGCGCTGCAGCTCACTTAATAAAAAAGGGTGACCAGATAATTATAATGGGGTTTGAATTGTCTGATGAACCGATTGATCCTCAAACAATAGTAGTAGATGAAACAAACAAGTTTATTAGATATCTATAAAAACAAAGTCGTCAGAGTGTTTTTATAGCGTTTACTATTTCGGTAAGGGCCCTTCGAGCGTCGTCGAATAGCATGCGAGTCTTGGGGTTGTAGAACAACGGGTTGTCTATTCCAGCGAAACCAGGGCTAAGACTTCTCTTTATGAATATGATTGTTTTCGCCATATCAACGTTCAGAATTGGCATACCGTATATAGGGCTTGCAGGAACATCTCGTGAAACTGGATTGGTTACATCATTTGCCCCCACTACTACAGCTACGTCGGTTCGTTCAAAATCCTCATTAATATCTTCCATAGAGTATAACTGATCATAAGGAACATCTGCCTCTGCTAAGAGGACATTCATATGCCCTGGCATCCTTCCTGCTACTGGATGTATGGCATGCCTTACATCTATACCTCTGGATTGGAGTAAAGTGGCCAATTCTCTTACTTGATGCTGTGCTTGTGCAGCTGCCAAGCCATATCCGGGTACGAATATTACAGATTTTGCATAAGCTAGAATTATTGCCGAATCCTCAGCCGTCGTAGATATTGCTTGGTTTGCCTGATTATTGGTATTACTTGAATCAGCAGTTACGGCTCCGAAGGCGCCAAACATAACGTTCCAAATAGATCTGTTCATTGCGTTGCACATGATTTGTGTAAGTATAAAACCTGAAGCCCCTACTAATGATCCACTAATGATTAGTAGTAGGTTATCTAATGCGAATCCGGCTGCTGCAGCTGCCATGCCTGAGTAGGAGTTCAATAATGCTATAACTACGGGCATATCGGCCCCACCAATTGGCATTACCAATAATATTCCTAAAACTAATGAGGTTATTATTAATGATAAAAATAACAGGTCATTCTCTGGTGCAATTATTATACTTGCAATCATTCCTACTACAGCTAAAAATAATATAGGGTTCGACGCTCTCACAACCATAGAAGATACGGCGTTTGATGTTACTATGCCCTGGAGCTTCCCGAATGCTATAAAACTGCCAGACAATGTAACTGAACCAATAAAGGCACCAAGGGCAACGGTGAGGCTGTATTCGATTCCAATTGATTCATATGACGAAAGTTTGAGGTATTCTCCTGACGCTACTAAAGCAGAGGCAGCGCCACCCAAACCATTGAACACAGCCACCATTTGAGGCATCGCAGTCATTTGTATGCTTCTTGCGAATATGGTCCCGATAATAGACCCCACAACAATGCCTGACAATATTTGTATGTAATCTAAGACTTCTCTGTCTATTAGTGTGATTACCACTGCAAGTAACATCGCAGTGGCTGCCAACAAGTTTCCTGACCTGGCAGTTGCTGGAGAACTCAATCTTTTAAGGCCGACTATAAACAATACAGCCGAAACAAGATATGATATGTTAACTATCTCAAGTAGACTCATGTGTTATTTTCGTCATGGCCTTTCTTAAACATTTGAAGCATCCTGTCTGTGACCATGAATCCACCTACTACATTTATAGTGGCCAATGTTACAGCCCCAATGCCCACAATGGTACCCATAATTTCATCGGTTCTTACTACAACAATCAATGCTCCTATCAGCACTATGCCGGAAATTGCATTTGACCCAGACATTAGCGGTGTGTGCAATATAGAAGGTACCTTACTTATGACTTCAAACCCCAAGAATATAGCCAAGACAAATATAAATAATGATACCAGTAATCCCTCTATCATATTTTAACCCTCATAATAGTAATAACTGTACCTCCAGTATCCATACAATACAGGTATCAGGTGATTATCTGACCAATTCACCTTTATGCGTGATACAACAGCCCGAGGTTATAACGTCGTCTAAGTCCAAAACGAGTTCTCCATCACTCATTATATGTTCCAGTAAATTTACAACATTTCTTGAATACATTTGGCTGGCGTGGATTGGCATTGTACTGGGTAAATTAAGAGGCCCCAATATAACCACTCCATTTTCTACTACCTTCTCATCAGGTTTGGTTAGTTCGCAATTACCACCAGATTCCGCAGCCAAGTCAATAATAACCGAACCTGGTTTCATTGCCAGAATCATTTCTTTGGTTATTAATTTAGGGGCCGGTTTTCCAGGTATTAAAGCAGTAGTGATTATGAAGTCTGCATCTTTAGAGTAGTATTGGATTAAATCCCGCTCTTTATTCTGGGATTCTTCTGTCATTTCTTTAGCATATCCACCAGTGTCTTCCATATTTTCTTCTTCAGTTAATCCTACGAAAGTTGCACCTACACTTTCAACCTGTTCTTTTACTACTGGCCTAACATCAAATGCTTGCATTACAGCTCCCAGTCTCTTGGAAGTTGCTATTGCCTGTAATCCAGCCACTCCTGCACCCAATACGAGTCCCTTTGCAGGAGCGTATGTGCCCGCTGCAGTCATCATCATAGGGAAATACTTTTCAAGGGTGTTTGCAGCCATAATGGAGGATTTATATCCAGCTAGGGAACTCATTGACGAGAGAACGTCCATACTTTGTGCTCTGGCTATACGAGGTATAGAATCCAGGCTAAAACTGGTGATGTTTTTTGATATTAGTGTTTCTATCAAATTTGTGTTTGATAGAGGTTGTAGGAGCCCTATGAGGCACGAACCATTTTTCAATAAATCAGTTTCTATTCGGCCCAAACTCTTATCCATGTTGGGTGGGTGTATTTTCAATACAATATCAGACTCGGCAATTAGTTCTTCAAAATTCTTAGCTACAGTTGCGCCAGCGTCTAAATATGATTTATCAGAGAACGTAGCTTGTTCTCCGGCACCAGTTTCAACCACAACCTGGTTGTTTTGCGACATTAATTTAGCGACAGAATCTGGTACTAGGGATACCCTAGTCTCTTTATGCATTATTTCTTTGGGTATAGCAATTTTCATTAGATTGTAGATCTCAACACTGGCCGGATGTAGATTGATAGGACTTATTGCTTAAACGTTGTAATAGAGTATATAAATTGGCAAGGTTATCGTCAACATGATACGATACTGGTCTTATACATGCGAGGTGACTTGACATGCTGATTAAGCCCGATGGTGTTCGTCAACTAAGATGTTGTTAAAGAAATCCAAAAAGATACTACCTCTTCTATATATATTGTTAGGTATATTTATATTAGGGTGCATTATGAACGTAATATACAACAGCACTGTTGGGAAGAATTCTTCTGTAGTGACTGTTTTTGCTGCATCTTCTCTGACAGACTCCTTTACTGATATAGGTGATTTGTTCATGTCCAATAACTCAGGCTATGACATAGTTTTCAATTTTGCGGGAACCTCTACGTTAAACGCACAGTTGCTTCACGGTGCCAAAGCTGACGTTTTTGCGGCTGCTAGTGAAAGTCAAATAAAAGTAGCTTATGATAATGATTTCATAAATGATTACACCATTTTTGCAAAAAACAAATTAGTTTTGATAACTCCGCATGGTAATAACAAGATTGGAAAAATAGAGGACATGAGGGATGAAGGAGTGAGTCTGGTTTTATCAAATGAAGTTGTACCTTCTGGCAATTATTCTAGAAAAACTTTGTTGATGATGCAAGAATCTGGTCTTTATGGAGAGGGGTTTTATGATAGGGTTATTGAAAATGTTGTTTCCGAAGAAATTAATGTTCGCCAGGTAGTAGCAAAGATTTCCTTGAACGAAGCTGATGCTGGTTTGGTGTATATGACTGACGTTACAGATGCTAATAGGGATAGAATAAATGTCATACACATACCTGACATACATATGCCAGAGATACTTTACCCCATGGCAGTTATAACTGGCGAATCTGACAAATTAGGGGCTTCTAAATTCATGGAATTCGTTTTGTCTGACAGTGGGCAAAAAATATTGTCAGAACATGGCTTCCAAGCAGGCAAAAAATGAACAAGTATTTTAACTCCGATATATGGGATAGCTTTAAGATTTCAGGGTCTATTGCGACTTTTCTTTACATTTCATTTATCGGGGTTCCGCTGCTAGCACTTTTATATGCTGCTATATCAGACGAAGATTTTTTTGTAAGCCTCAGCAATCCCATGGTCTATAAAGCTTTGTATCTGTCGCTTTATACCAGTGCAATTAGCATGTTTATTATAGTTATTGTAGGGACTCCAGTTGGATATGTTTTGGCCCATAACAGAAATGGAATATTCCGTATCGTAGATATCCTAATAGAATTACCAATAGTGCTTCCTCCAGTAGTAGCAGGAATAGCACTTCTTATGGCATTTGGTAATAATGGAATAATAGGACAGTTTTTGTCTGGTATCGGGATTAAATTACCATTCACCACAGTTGCTGTGATTTTTGCGCAGATTTTTGTCTCAGCTCCTTTCTATGTAAGAGCTGCAAGAATTGGTTTTCAAAGTGTTCCAAGTACTTATGAAGATATTGCACAGACACTTGGATCTCCACCAATGGAGACCTTTTGGCGCATTTCTCTTCCTCTCACTTGGCAAGCTTTGTTGGGTGGGTTGGCTTTATCTTGGGCTAGAGCACTTTCTGAATTCGGGGCAACAATAATGTTTGCTGGCAGTATTATAGGCAAGACACAAACGTTACCGTTAGCTACGTTAAGAGCTATGGAGACTGATATTACATTTGCAATTGCTATATCCGTATTAGCCTTATTGATATCAATGGCTATTCTTCTTTTCTTGGGCTTGATAGTGTCTAGTTCGTCATACGGGAGATCTAAATGAACGGCGAGTCTACCCACGGATGTTTTGAGGTGATTCTTGGAGAATTTAAACTCTCTATGGATTTGGCAGTAAAACCTGGCACCGTCCTAGTGTTGTTTGGGCCTTCAGGTTCTGGAAAAACTACAGTTTTACGTACCATAGCCGGTTTGATTGCCCCATCTGAGGGGGTAATCTGCATCGGAGGGGTAGAAGTCTTCAATAAGATAAATGGAGTGAATGTACCATCTTATAAAAGAAAAGTTGGATATGTTCCTCAAGATATGTTGTTGTTTCCTCACTTGACTGTTATGGAAAATATAGCTTATGGCATAAAGAACAATAAAATCTCCGACAGCGTAATTGAAACCTTAATTGAAAAATTGGACTTGGATGGCTTGGAGGATAGATATGAGTGGGAATTATCTGGAGGTCAAAGACAAAGGGTGGCTCTGGCTAGGGCTTTAGCCCCTGAGCCAGGCATATTATTATTGGACGAAGCATTTTCTTCTCTGGATTCTGGCACGCGGAGTAGGACCAGGTCCTATGTTAGACAAGTTCTTCAAAGTATAGGAATACCTGTAATTATGGTCACACATGATAAAGAGGAGGCAATTTCAATGGGAGACGTGTTGGCAATAATAGAATCAGGAGAATTGGTTGAATTGGGTGATCCAGTTTCCATACTTGGGCACCCTTCGAGAGAGACAGTTGCAAATTTGTTAGGAGTGGAAAACGTACTGAGTCTTAAAGTAAAGAATATTTTTCAAGATCAGGGAATTATGGAGTGTGCTTCAGAATCTTTCTCTTTGGAAATTCCAGTATCCAATAATGTTTCAATAAATCAGGATGTGAAAATTGGTTTGAGAGCAGATGACGTTATACTTGCATCTGTTGAACCCAAGGGTTTATCTGCCAGGAATATTAAGAAGGGTAAGATTCAAGATATTTATATAGAGTCCGGCATGTATAGGATAGAGATAGATTGTGGGCATATTGTCGTTAGTCATGTTACTAAGAGGGCAGTGGACGAACTAGGATTAATTGTTGGATCGGAAATATGGTGTGTTATTAAATCTGCGTCATGTTTTGTTTTACAGGACTGAAACTAGAAGATATTGTGTCAACACAATATCTGGTCCAGATTATTTTAATAAGCAAAACCAATTTTCGTAAAAATCATAGATATTGCCGATATGTTTCCTTGCGGAACACATTATACTAAAACTTTAGACTAACTAAATTAAGTATTCAGATAGATCCGAACCGATTCTGGTACCCCTGGCGGGATTCGAACCCACGCACCTGGCTTCGGAGGCCAGTGCTCTATCCCCTGAGCTACAGGGGCTGCAGATCTATCTAGTCCCCTGCCCTCCGTTTTTGAATGCTGGCACTAGGATAATAGGTGCTAGTAAAGTTGTTATAACCGTCATCATTATAGCTACACCAAATATATCAGGTCCTATTATTCCCCGTGACAATCCTATGCCTGAAATAATCAAAGCAACCTCACCTCTAGGAAGCATACCAATGCCAATTCTCCATGCCCCTCTTTTGTTGAACCCTACTGCTAATGCTGGCAGACCTGATCCAGCAACTTTACTGATAATCGCTAAAATCGATAAAACAATCCCGAAAGTAATTACAGATTTCATGGCAGTAACGTCTACCATCATTCCCATTACCACGAAAAATATAGGGACAAAAACGTGGTAAATCGACATAACAGATTCCTCTATATTGCGAGCCAGGTTTGTGCCTGATATAGCCAAACCTATACTATAAGCCCCTATAATCATTGCTAATCCAAACGATTCTGCCAACCCCGAAGCAACGAATGCTAAGGCCATGGCCAAAGCTAGAGGGGCTCCGGTGCCTCTGAAGGACAGAAATGCCATGGATATATACTTTGAACATAGTATTCCGCCTACCATCAATGCTATCCAAAACCCCAAAGCCTTAATCCCAGTGCTCACTACATTAGACAAAGAAAAGGCTCCATCAGGCGATGCCATTCCAACTACTACAGTTAACACCAATATACCCATGACGTCATCTACTACTGCTGCGGCAAGAACTGTGACTCCTTCGGAAGAATCTAACTGCTTTAGATCGCTAAGTACCCTAGCTGTTATGCCAACTGAAGTAGCTGTCATTACTGCACCCACAAATAACGCAGAGTACATTAACTGGTCTCCTGCAAGACCTCCAGGCTTAAAAAAGAAAGTTGCACCGACACCGAATATGAAAGGAACTAGCACGCCACCTATTGCTACGCCAGAAGCCGGCCCTGCATATCTTAAGAATTGTTTCAAGTCCGTTTCTAATCCGGCAGCAAACAATAATACTATTGCGGCGATCTGGGACACGGCAAATAATTCTTGGGATAGAGGGAATCCCCCGTCTGAATGTGTGTTAAGTTCGAATAAAGGCTGCAGCCCGAATGCCGATAATCCTCCTAAGGCATAAGGTCCTATTATTATTCCTACTACCAACTCCCCTAAAACAGGAGGTATTTTCAGAAACCGATCACAAAGTTCGCCACCTAGTTTAGCAGCTACTAGGATGATGGCCAATTGAAAGACCAGGTGGGTGGCAATCTCAGCAAAGTGATTTTCCATGCCTGGTAATAGACTGAACATTAAGACCTCCAACTATTTCTCATCTACAAGGCATAATTAAATTAATGGCCAATTTAAAGTAATGCCAAGGCGGGATTATACCAAATAGGATCAATAAATACATCCATTGTATATCTCGAAAATATATATTTGCCTTGCAACAAAGTCTGACTTTTACACGCAATTGCAACAAATTCGTGATTGGCACGGCATGACTTACATAAAACTTGCAATTAAGGGTTGACATAAATGCCTGTAATGATATGATTACCTCGCATATGCTAAGAAGGAGGCCTACCTAATATGAAGAGTTTTTTGTCCGCAAAAGGCATTATAGTCTTAGCTCTATTGACAGTCATGGCCCTAGGATCTGGGACCGCATTGGCTGGTGGTCAGGGCTCAGCAGCTTCTCAAGAAGCTACTGTAAGACTCGATGGTGCTGAGGTAACGCCAGCTAAGAATTGTACTAACAACAATTCTGAATTCACGGTCTGGGGTTCTGGCTTTGGATCCAACGAAATGGTTATCCTGTCGGTTATAAAGGATTCCAGTACAGCTATTATCTGGTCAACAGGTAACGCTAGTGCAGCCGGAACTATAAATATCACAAAGACCTTGAAAACTAAGCCACCTAGTGCAACAAGTGACATTGCAAGATGGCCTGGTGAAGGACTACTGACAGTTGAGGCGTTGAGCGCTAAAGGAAGACTGGCAACAGCTCCTGTAATGTTCACCAACGATAACTGTCCTGGCGAAGGTGGTTTGCTCAGCAATTATCCATTGCCGTAAGCAAATTTAATTCTCATAAAAAGATGAGGGAGAATAGTGTAAACTGTTCTCCCTTATTTTTTGTGTATCCAATGACTTCATGTCAAAAATGAATAAAACACCATCAATGAAGGTTATTTAAG
>CAYUCO010000084.1:0-3720 GCA_964443385.1 uncultured Dehalococcoidia bacterium
AGGAAGCAGCTTAGTTACACCTTCAGAGAATATCACCAAGTACTGCAAGGGTTATGTTAAATATCTTTGTGATTTATCAGAGTTTATGAAAGCTGGAGGTGCGGCAAAATGTCTAACTCTAAAGTTATAGAAAGACTTGGCAATCATATATTGGTTGATGGTTTTCACGTTGTGGTTAACACAGAAGCAAGCCACGACTCTTATATAGTTGATGCGGAAAACGGGAAAGAGTATCTTGATTGTTACTCTCAGTTTGCCAGTCAGCCATTAGGATGGAATCACCCATATCTTTTAAAAGCTCAGAACCATCTTGGAAAAGCTGCTCTACACAAAATAGCAAATAGCGATATGTATTCAGAGGACTATGCAGATTTTGTAGATTGCTTTTCAGAAATAACCCCAGACTTCTCTCACTACTTTTTTGTTGACGGTGGTGCTTTAGGAGTAGAAAACGCACTCAAGGCGGCATTCGACTGGAAGGCTCAAAAACTTGGTATCAGTTCATCAGAACCAACAAATCGCATGGATGTAATTCATTTTTGCAATGCGTTTCATGGTCGGACTGGATACACAATGTCTCTTACCAATACCGATCCGATAAAAGTGAAGAGGTTTCCTAAGTTTAACTGGACAACTGTTAATCGTTTTGAAAATGTGCGACCCTATATGCATGAAAATGTTGCGGCTATAATCATTGAGCCAATACAGGGAGAGGGTGGGGACAATCATTTTAGCCCAGACCTATTCCATGAACTTAGAAACTTATCTGACACTCACGAATCCATGCTCATATTTGACGAAGTTCAAACAGGAGTTGGATTAACCGGAAAGATGTGGGCGTATGAGCATTTTGGTGTTATTCCAGACATGATGTGCTTTGGAAAGAAAACTCAGGTGTGTGGTTTCTGCTCGACCGAAAGAATAGATGAGAGGAATTATAATGTTTTCAATACTTCCAGTCGTATTAATTCTACTTGGGGCGGCAATATTGTGGATATGGTTAGATTCCAATATATCGTAGAAGCAATCAAAGAATACAGTCTGGTTGAAAATGCTAGGGACGTTGGTATACACCTTCTTTCCAATCTCATAAAGATCAAACAAATACAAAGGGTTAGAGGCAGAGGACTAATGCTCGCCTTTGATCTAGAAAGCACCGAAAGAAGGGATGAGGTTGTCTCAAAACTTCAGGACAAGATGCTGGTTCTTAAGTGTGGAACGAAGTCTATAAGATTAAGACCAGCACTTACATTCTCAAAAGAAGATGCGGATTTAGCTTCTAATTACATAGAAGATGCTGTAAGATAGGACAACTTGTAAGGAGTTCAATGAAAATCTACTAAACCCAAAGGGAAGATTGATGCCTACCAGTCAACAAGAAGCGTTTAATATCGTAGAGATATTAGACGAGTATTTAGATGAAGATCAAGCAAGAGAATTAACGGCTAGACTAGAGCAGGAGATCGGACAAAGAACCGATAACGACTCTCTAAAAGTTAGCCTCGAAATGCTCAAGGCTTTATACGAAAAAAAACCAAAAAAGATAGATTATGTTAAGAAGGCTCTGCTTTATTTTGTCATCCTGTTTCATTGTTTTGTTATAATTGTTAATATCGCCGCCTTCTTTATTCTACCATTTCTCTATCCGTTATGGGTATGGATGCCAGTTTGTAGTTTTATATTGACTGTTACATTTACCAGAGAAATATGTCCGATCACGAGATTAGAAAACTATCTTAGAACTTCTCTGGGTCTTCCTAGAATTGGTGGCTTTATTGGACATTACTTTATTAAACCAATAAAAAGGCTTCTAAAGTGAAAATACAAAACGTAGGAATTATAGGACAGGGATTTGTTGGCAAGGCGCTGAACAAGAGCTTTTCTCCACACTACAATGTTTATACTTACGATAAAGCTCACCCTAATTTGTCTACGCATAAAAACGTGGGGGAAATGTCTAGGCTTTGCGAAGTTGTTTTTGTTTGTGTTCCTACCCCAATGAGGGAAGATGGATCTTGCGATGTGTCTATAGTTAAAAAGGTTGTTTGCGAAGCGTGTAGCACTGGACGAAGAAACATAGTTGCCATTAAATCCACAATTCCTCCCAACACGACAAAGGCTCTTCAAGAGCTATGTCAAGATTCTCAAATAGTTTTTAATCCAGAATTCTTGCTTGAGCGTAATGCGGAAGACGACTTCCGAAATACGACGAGAGTAATATTGGGAGGCCCAAGGCCAGCCACTACTCTATTAAAACAGTTTTATTCAAAAGTGTTTCCTAATGCCCAGATTATAAAAACAGACTCTACTGTAGCCGAGATGGTTAAATATTTAACTAACTCATTTCTAGCTGTCAAGGTCTCTTTTGCTAACGAGATATACAATCTATGTAACAGCTTAGACATTGACTACGATAAGGTTGTTGAGTATTCTTTACACGATCAGCGGTTAGGCAGTACACACTGGGCTGTTCCCGGTCCAGATGGACATATGGGGTTTGGTGGAAGCTGCTTCCCAAAGGATCTTAATGCTCTTATGCATTTAGCCCACACATTGTGCATTAAGGCAAATACAATAGAGGGGGCTTGGAATACCAACCTATCTGTTAGGCCAGAAAAGGACTGGGAGTTACTGAAAGGACGGGCTGTTAGTGATGGCTAAAGTTGGTTTCACTTGCGGATCTTTCGATCTATGTCATTATGGACATATCCTTATGTTCAAAGAGTGCAGAGATCAGTGCGACCACCTTATAGTTGGATTGCAAACAAATCCAAACACAGATAGGCCAGATAAAAACATTCCGATTCAGTCTCTTGAGGAGAGGCATGGACAACTTGATGCTGTAAAATATATTGATAATATTATTGTATATGAAACCGAAGATGATCTCATAAAATTGCTAAACGATATGGATATAGATGTGAGATTTGTTGGGGCGGATTGGGAAAATAGGAAGTATACCGGATGGGAAATAGATATACCTGTGATTTTTAATAGCAGAGATCATTCTTTTTCTACATCGGAATTGAGACATAGAATCTTTATATCGGAACAAAAAAAACTGAAAAAAACATCTTGACTCCGAGCGATCCCCGGCTATAATTGGGTGATTGAGCGTTTTTGCCCTTTGACCGGAGAGTTGAGATGAAATTGACCAAGCAGATTAACCGTATTGAAAGGTCTGCCGACTTTGAAGAGTCGAATTACACTATCGAGGCCACAGCTAAGGCTTTCTCGATTCTTTCGGACCAACTCTATTCCAATAAAATCCGAGCCGTAATCAGGGAGCTAAGTACCAATGCGTATGATTCTCATGTTGATGCTGGAAATGGCAGCAAACCATTTGAAGTCCACCTTCCCTCAAACATGGAACCTACTTTTTCAGTTAGAGACTACGGGACAGGACTCTCACATAGCGACTGTATGCACCTTTACACGACATACTTTCGCAGCAATCGAACCGATAGTAACGACGCAGTTGGATGCATGGGTCTAGGGAGCAAGTCTCCTTTCGCCTACAGTGATAGTTTTACTGTCGAGTCTTTCTTTAACGGTGAGCATCGTACTTATACCGCTTATAAGAACGAAGACGACGAACCCGTCTTTGCCCTTCTCAACACTCAGATTACCTCTGAGCCTAACGGGTTGAGGGTTAGCTTCCCTGTTAAGTGTGAAGGTTACGATAACGATATTCAGGAGTTTAAGGACGAGGCCGAAGAC
>CAYUCO010000085.1:0-2696 GCA_964443385.1 uncultured Dehalococcoidia bacterium
CATGAGAAGAGCACAGTAGTACTAAAGATTCTAACGTTTTTGCCGTAATGTAATAAGTATAAAATAGCCTCTGCAGTAAACTGCAGAGGCTATTTTAATGTGTATGTGTAGATTATTATCTTGATATATCAACATAGAAAAATATGAATTGGAGGAAACGCACATTGAAACCAGTTATCAAAAATTTTAAGGATCATTCCAACCCTGTCCTAGGAACAAAAGATGGCGTTCCTACAGTAGTTTCTCTATACCACGACCACGAACCAGGAGAGAGTAGTACTCATCATGAACATGATTGGGAACATCAGGTTTTTATCACTAGGGGCTCCGGAATCCTGTGGGTAGACGGAGAAGAATATCCTGTATCTACTGGAGACTTCGTTTTGGTTCCACCTAACTCATCTCATTATTTTAAAAACACAGGAACAAGCACATTAAGCCGCGTAACTTTCAACCCAACTAGAAGTGAAGAGTTTTTATCTCCATAAAACTATCTATCACAATATAAAAAATACATTTATTAACAGCTCACCTTTGTTACTTGACGTATTAGAACATATGTTCTATATTTAGCTTCCTATAATCTACAATTCAGGGAGCCTAAATTGAAATTCGCGTGTGTTCTTATTCCCAATTTCTCGTTTCACGTCGAAGCTCAAAGGAGAAACTACATTAACAATGAGCCAACTTTAATTGTCACAACTATAGGATCCCAACAAATAGTTACGGGTGTTTCACCTAATCTTACTGAAAACATGTTGGACAATTTACTCAGCTATGCTCTCGCCAAAGCCGGCAACGCTCAAGTGATCCAATCTGACGAGCCAAAATATAGATATCATTGGAACAAAATTCTTGATGATTTGATGCAGAAAAGCCCATTAGTAGAAGATGCAAAATTGGGAATAGCATATATAGGACTCAAGGGCATGGAATCTCTATACCGCGGAGATGCGCAATTCATCGCTGCATTGGAAAAAATTATTCCTTCGCATTTTCCTGTGTACTTCGGCATAGCAGAAAGTAAATTCGTTGCATATCTGGCAGCGCTTTCTGCTAATAACAGAGGTGGATTCAAAGCCCCGCAGGACAACTGCACATTCATTGCAAAATTCCCTGTAGATGTATTGCCCTTAAACACTTCTACAATCGCACGTCTTCATAGTTTTGGTTTAAATACACTTGGAGATGTTTCCTCGTTATCTATAAACGCGATACAGGCACAATTTCCATACGATGGTAAAAAACTATGGCATTTTGTAAATGGCAGAGAAATAACTAATTTCAATCCACGTAATTACGAAGAAACAATCAATGAAACAATGACATTTGTAGATCCCATAAATGATATGAAGGCAATGATTATAGGCACTGACTTACTTGTTGAGAAAGCATTCTTAAATTCCAATTTAAAAGGCAGATTCGCACGCTTGATAATTTTAGAGGCTCAAATTTACCGACAATCCAATTGGCACATCAGATGTACATTCAAAGATCCTGTAGGAAGTGCTAATAGAGCCTTACCACGTATCTACACTTTGCTAAATAAAGCAAAGCTTCCTGGCCCAATAGAGGGGCTCAGTTTATACTTAAAATGCCTGACCAAAGAAACATCTAAACAAATAAATCTTCTTCCAGAAGTAAGAAGAAAGGAACAAATAACAGACACAGTCAGGCAGTTGGACGTAGTGCTTGGTGATGAAGCACCAATTTTTTATATCAAGGAGATTGAACCATGGTCTCGTATACCAGAAAGAAGACGAATGCTAGTACCAGTCGCTCGTTAAATGCACCCAATAATATAAAAGTTACCACTGACTCAAATGATATGCCCAATGGAATGAAAATCCTCGGACTACATCAACCGGTAAAAGAAATACAAGACAGATGGCGCATAGATGACGAATGGTGGCGTGAAAAACCAATATCAAGAATGTATTATAAATGTCTTCTCAAAAACTTTGCAGTTGTAATTCTATTTCAGGATCTGATTACCAAAGAATGGTACAAGCAATCAGCATAGTCTAATGAGTTTATCTAAATATGCTGAACTGCACTGCCATAGTAACTTCTCATTCAAAGAAGGTACTTCTTCGGCAGATCAACTTATTACTAGAGCCAAAACCCTTGGATACAAAGCTCTTGCATTAACTGATCATGATAATTTGAGCGGGGCTATGAAATTTGCTCAAATAAGCCGTTCTGTAGAATTCCATGGAATCATTGGCGTCGAGATAACACTAACCGGGGGCTATCACCTAACTACTCTTGCAGAAACTTTTGAGGGTTATTCGAATATTTGTCATCTTCTTTCCTTGTCACATGTTTTCGCAGACCAAAGAAGCAAACCAGAGCTAGAACCTAAGCTGTTTAGAGAACATTCTAAAGGTATAATTGCAATGTCAGGTTGCAAGATGGGTGAAATACCCTATTTAATAAATCTTGGCAAATATAACAAGGCCATGGAACGAGCAAAATGGTATAAAGAAATATTCGGTGTAAAAAATTTCTACATAGAATTGCAACAAAATCTTGTACTTGGAGATACATATCGCAATCAAAAACTCAGGGAATTGGCAAAAGTATTAAACCTTGAAGTTGTAGCAACAAATAATGTTCATTATCATATTCGTGAATACTCACAACTCCAAGATTGTTTGGTGTCTATAGATTTAAACAAATCTCTCGAAAGCACT
>CAYUCO010000086.1:0-3515 GCA_964443385.1 uncultured Dehalococcoidia bacterium
GCAGTAGCCGTTGCAATTGCTATTGTAGCTATTATAGAAGACGCATACGATTCAAACAGGTCTGAACCCATTCCTGCGACGTCCCCCACGTTGTCTCCAACGTTATCTGCTATTGTTGCAGGGTTACGCGGATCATCTTCAGGGATTCCTGCTTCAACTTTACCTACTATGTCAGAACCTACATCTGCCGCTTTGGTGAATATTACTCCACCCCCACGTGCGAACAGTGCTATGGTTGAGGCACCGAATCCGAAACCAGCTACGACTGAGATGTCTTGAAATACTATGTATAGTACTGATATTCCTATTATGCCTATACCCACCACAGTGAGTCCCATTACAGTACCACTGTTAAATGCTACTCGTAGGCCAGGGTTAAGTCCAACCATGGATGCAGCAGCAGTTCTAGTATTGGCTCTAACTGCTATGCTCATACCTACATAACCTGTTAGTGCTGAACATATTGCTCCTGCCAAGTAGCAGATGGCAGTCTCGGGTATGTCTTTTTCCAACTGCATGGTGTCTAGAAATACACCTATTATTATCGTTACGAGTACTACGAATATAGCTAAACTTCTATATTCACGGCCTAGGAACGCGGCAGCGCCTTCTTGGACAGCTTTGCCGATTTCCTTCATTGTATCTGTTCCTTGGTCTTCCTGTAGTACTTTACGTGCTAGTAAAGCAGAGAATACCAAGGCTACAAGGCCGGTAGCGAGTGCTATTGTTATATAATCCATTTAAATCCTCCAAACGTATTAAATGAAAATTGCAAACTACCAGTTATTCATCCAAGACAGCAATCTATCACTATGGCATTGATGAGTCAAGTGCGGATCAATCAAGATTTATCTAAATTAGCAAGTATGTCTTGTATTCTGTTTTCTAAAGATTGTTGAACAACGTTGTTTGTAAGGTCTCCTCGAGTCCTCTCCAATATACCTCTCATGGCGTCCGTAGTACGCCTTAACCCGTTAGTTATGGCCTCTGGGAAATCCATCGTAAAAAGCTCTGTGTGTATTTGATCCATTATGTCCAATATACTTTCGGATCTGGTGACATCACCTTTTCTGAGAGAGTCCAATATGTATCTTCTCATTTCTCCTATTGATTCTCCGAGTCCATTCAAATAAGGGCCATAGGATATATTTAGTTGTTCGGGTGTTGGCAGGGGCATATTACAGATCAGTGCGAAAGTGGTATGAGCCTCAACATATTCTTTTTGGGCATCTTGTACAAATCCAGAGAAATACACCTCTGGATTTTGATTCTTTATGTCGAGCATTTCGGAAACGCTTATTTTGGCTTCGTCCAGTAAACTCTTAGCCTCTTCGAACTCACCCCTGTGTGAAGATCTTATAGCTGTTGAAGCAAGTTGTATCGTATTTCTGGAAAGCATCAGTGCTTTTTCTCTGGCAGCATGTTTGGCTTTAAAGAGTTTTCTAGCTTCTTCAGCCAATAATTTTAGTTGTTCTGTGTAATCGTTCTTTGGCAATACTTCTCCTCATTATTCAGAGTTGATGAATTTTCTTAAATTAGATCCCAGAGTTAACAGTTTTTCGTATACCATAAGATTTACTGATCCATCCTCAAAGCTACCATCAGGTTTTCTTAATCCCGCGTTCACTCCTGTTAATATTTCTATTCCCTGATCTATAGTTTCTACAGAATATATGTGGAACTGACCATTTTTGACAGATTCAATAATTTCTGTTTTCAGCATGAGGTGTTTTGCGTTTGAATGTGGTATAAGCACACCTTGCGCTCCATTTAGCCCTTGAGCTTTGCAGACCTCAAAAAAACCTTCTATTTTATGATTTATTCCGCCTATGGGCTGAATGTGCCCTTTTTGATTAACAGATCCAGTGACAGCCAACCCTTGATTTATCGGTAGTCCTGAAAGGGCAGACAGTATTGCATATAATTCAGTGCTTGAGGCACTATCTCCATCTACTTCGTTGTAGCTCTGTTCGAATGCAAGGCGAGCTACAAGTGATAACGGAATATTCATGGACATTTTATCTGTTAAATATCCGGCGAGTATCATTACTCCCTTGGAGTGCAATCTTCCGCCCAACAAAGATTCCCTTTCTATGTCTATAAAACCTTCACGTCCTGTACCTATTGAAACGGTTATTTTGTTAGGCTTGCCAAAAGAAATCTCTCCCAAATTCATTACAGCCAGTCCATTTATCTGCCCGGCAACCTCATTTGTCGTGTCTATAGATATCGTCCCATCATGTATCAGGTCTAGTATTTTGTCCTTTATCAAGCCTGATCTATAACTTTTATTCTCCACAGCTTTATCGACATGTTCAGATTGTATGTAATCAGAGGAGGCTAATTTGGCCCAGTGGTTAGATTCCCTTATTATGTCACTAATTTCTGCAAATTGAGTAGATAATAGGGTTTGATCTTCCGCCATTCTGGAGCTGTGCTCTATTATCCTGGCCACACCTGTTTTACTCATATGTAGAAGCTTTTCTTTTCTGCAAAGAGTAGAAACAAATGATGCATAGTTACTAATGTTTTTACCTGTTCGTTCCATGGAATTGTCAAATTCAACTTTGACTTTAAAGAGTTCCTTGAAATCTGGATCCTTGCTGTATAACGCTTGGTATATGCCAGGATCTCCAATCAGTATTATCTTGACATCAAGGGGGATGGGTTGTGGGTTAATAGTGAGAGTATTAGTAATTAGACCTTGAGTTTCTGACATATCGTCTATGGATATTATCTTTTCTTTGAGACATCTTTTGATTCCATCCCAGTTACTATTGTTACTTAGTACATCTTCTACTCTAATTATAAGGTATCCTCCATTAGCCCTGTGCATGGATCCCGCTCTAATCATAGTGAAATCCGTGCTTAAAGTCCCCATATGAGATTCTTTTTCCACATAGCCTAAAAGGTTTCTCAGACTTGGATTGGTTTCTATCACTACGGGAGCACCATCCGAGTTAGAGTTCTCGACAATCATATTCTACTGAAATTGTCGTATGCGAGTTCCCGCTACATTTGAGGGGGTGCTATCAGTCCCGTCTTCTGTGTTTGATTTGAAAGTGGATATATTTCTGACTATGTCTTTTTGTATCTCATCCAGATAACTGTGTACTTGATCAAGTGATCTGTACTTTTGTTTTAGTTCATCTATGATAGGGTCCAGAGAGTAGTCAGCAATTTCGAAGTCTAGGTTTTGTATTTCTTCCAGTTTAATTCTGTCTAAGGTGCGGATTTCGTGCAAGACGTCCTTCAGCTGTTTTTCAATGATTGCATGATTTTTACACAGATAATCGTTATGTTCTTGTGTCAGGTTGCTAATGGCCTCTTCTGATAAAGTAACACCATCTTTGGAAGGTAATAGTCGATATCAAGTGGGTGAGCTTTGTAAAATGAAGTCGTAATTTTGAGCGTTATTGGAAATTTCGTTTAAGAGTTCTTGTTTTTTCGTGTTGCATATATTTATTATTTCTTTGACTTTGGCATTATATTCATCATTTTCCAGTGCCTTGATT
>CAYUCO010000087.1:0-13877 GCA_964443385.1 uncultured Dehalococcoidia bacterium
AAGATCTGTGTGTACGTGATATGCAAAATCTATTGGAGTACTTGTGGCCGGCAACGCTAGCACATCACCTCTCGGGCTATATACGAAAACTTGATCTTGGAATATATCTGTCTTTACTGACTCCATAAATTCATCTGTTCCAGAAACTTCTCTTTGCCACTCCAATAACTGGCGCATCCAGGACATTTTCTCTTCAAATACCATATCTTTGGTTTGGTTACCTTTGTACTTCCAATGAGCCGCTACTCCGTATTCGGAAACTTGAT
Source organism: uncultured Dehalococcoidia bacterium (assembly GCA_964443385.1). Classification (GTDB taxonomy): domain Bacteria; phylum Chloroflexota; class Dehalococcoidia; order Lucifugimonadales; family UBA2985; genus VFHP01. The sequence goes on from CAYUCO010000087.1 coordinate 267, forward strand.
GCATGTCATTGCTTCTAATTTGTATTTCCAGAGGTGTTTTCCCATCTATCATAGTGGTGGTGTGTAGCGACATGTAGTAATTTTGTTTTGGATTGGCTATATAGTCATCAAATTCTCCAGGAATAGGGTGCCATATACTGTGTACAACACCCAGAGCACTGTAACATTCTTGTAAATCCTTTACTAATATTCTTATAGCCAGTAGATCGTAAATTTGGCTAAATTCCTTACCTTGGCTACTATATTTTTCTATCTTCTTATGGATGCTATATAGGTGCTTCGGTCGACCCGAAACTTCAGCGATTATTCCAGCCTCGTTTAATTTTGTTGATATGATGTTGCATTTGTCAGTTATAAACCGTTCCCGTTCTTCGCGTTTCGATGCAACAAAGTTAGCCATGTTCTTGTAGTCGTTAGGTGCCACATGTTCGAAAGATAGGTCTTCCAGTTGCCACTTTATATCCCACATGCCTAACCTATGGGCTAAAGGGGCGTATATTTCAAGAGTCTCTTGAGCTATTATTTTCCTTTTGTGTTCTTCATGAGCATGCAGAGTCTGCATATTGTGAAGCCTGTCTGCCAACTTTATAAGTACAACTCGAATGTCCTTTGCCATAGCTACCAGCATTTTCCTGATATTTTCAGATTGTCCATTGTCATAGTTGTTAGAACGGGCATGCTCATTGTTTAGAGTCTCGATCTTACTTAGTTTCGTAACTCCATCTACAAGAGCACTAACATCCGGGCCAAATCTGTCTTTGATCTCAACTATATCTACATCGCAGTCTTCTATAACATCATGCAAAATGGCTGCGGTTAGGGTGGTGGCGTCGAGATTTAGATCTGCTAGGAACATCGCAGTTTTGATAGGGTGTTCAATAAAGGGTTCTCCAGACAATCGTTTTTGTCCAAGATGAGCGTTTGAGGCAAAATCTAAAGCCTCTTGAATTATTGGTATGTTGTCGAGAGGAATATATGTTTTTGCTTTATCTATTAACTCATACATGATTACCACCGATTATATCCAAGAGTTTACGTGACTGCAATTATAGATTTGCTAAGCTGTTGATATGTGTCATAATTCTTTGGTACTTGAATAGGCAAAACCATTGCAATATAATCCATCATGTTTTATCAGCAATAATCGGCTACACCTGAAAGGTAGATTATGGAAGATTCTAACAGCGCACCTATGATTGAAGTGACAGGTCTCACCAAATATTATGGTGACTTTCCTGCTATAGAAGACATCAACTTTACTGTTGGTAAGGGTGAAGTCCTGGGGTTTCTAGGGCCAAATGGAGCGGGAAAGACTACAGCAATGAGGATTTTGACAGGCTTCATGCCTCCGACCTATGGGTCTGTGAAAATAGCTGGATTGGATGTCGTTGATGACTCTCTGGAAGTTAGGAAGCATATCGGATATCTTCCGGAAACTGTTCCATTGTATACCGAAATGAGTGTAGAAGATTATTTGGCTTTTATGGGGAGTATTCGTGGTATGGATTCCAAATGGTTAAATCGTAGGATAGACGATGTTATTGCCATTTGCAGATTAGAAGAGTATCAACATACTTTGATAGGTAAATTATCCAAAGGTTACAGGCAAAGGACCGGTATTGCCCAAGCTATACTTCACGAACCTGATGTTCTTATAATGGATGAACCAACGGTAGGTATAGATCCAATTCAGGTAGTAGAAACCAGGAATTTGATCAAAGGATTTGGTGGTGATCAAACCGTTATACTTAGTACGCATATATTGCCAGAGGTGAGTATGGTTTGCAGTAGGGTCATAATTATACACGAAGGTCAAGTGGTAGCTATAGATAGACCGGATAATTTATCGGAGCGGTTAAGAGCCACAGAAAAACTAGAGGTGGATATTAGAGGTCCAGCATCTGAGGTAATGCCTGCCATTAGAGATATGGATGGTGTTCTAGAAGTTAATAGAGTCGATAGAGATGGTGTGGGCATTTATTTGATTGAAACCCCTCATGGTGCGGATTTGAGGGAAAGAATATCAAACTTAGTTCATGAACGCGGATGGGGATTGCTCAGGCTTCAGCCAATCCAAATGAGCTTAGAGGAAATTTTCTTGAGATTAACTGACATGGAGTCTGCAACTAAATGAAAAACACTACAACTATTGCTTGGAAGGAAATAAAGATATATTTCGTTTCACCCATGGCTTATATAATAATGGCTGTGTACTCGGCGTTGGCAGCATATTATTTCGTTACGAGTGTAAGCGGAATATTGCCTGAGGCCACTATAAGGGGATTTATATTTCCGAGTACACTCATATTTACTTTACTTTCTCCAATATTGACTATGAGACTCCTTTCTGAGGAGCAAAAACTAGGCACATTGGAGCTCCTCATGACATCACCAGTGAGGGATTATGAAATAATTCTCGGGAAATTTATAGCGTCGATGGCAAGTTTACTCTCAATATTGATACCGACCCTTTACTTAGTGTTAATTTTGACTTGGTTTGGATCACCAGATATGGGCCCTATATTTAGCGGATATTTAGGGTTGATTTTGTATGGAATGGCTACATTGTCTGTTGGTATCTTCGCTTCTTCTTTGTCAGGCAACCAAATTGTTGCAGCAGTCCTTGCTATGGGAGTCCTTCTTATTTTATCTATAATTGATTTGGCATCTACCTATTTAACAGGTACGATTGCCGATATGGTTATGCATATCTCCCTTACTAATCACTTAGAGAGTTTTGCCAGAGGTGTAATTGATACTCATGATATTGTTTTCTATTTTGTGTTCACGTCTTTCATGTTGTTTTTGACTATACGTTCATTGGAATCTAGGAGGTGGAGATAAATGAGCGTAGATAGAAGAAGAAGTGGCAGTGAATCAGACTCCAATAGCAACAATAAAGTCATTGCTTGGATAGTTTCTTCTGGCGCTGTTTTGTCTTTGTCTGGTTTGATTATATTGGCTGTTGGGGCAGTATTACTTTTAGCAGTACCTGATTTAGAGACAGCTGGCAAAGTTCTTATTGTTCTTTCTGGATTGATGATCACAGTATCTACATTAACCCATCTTTCAGAAGTGAAAAACGCTGTTATTGCAAGAACAGGGCGGTACGCTATAAACACTCTGGTAATGGTATTTGCTTTTGGGGCTATTTTGATGCTATTAGGATATATTTCCTTGCAAAACTCCGTAAGGATAGACCTCACTGCTACTAAACAATTTACATTAGCTCCTCAGACTCTAAAAGTGTTGAAGGAGTTAAAGAAACCAGTGCAAGCGACTGTTTATTCAGATCCGGAACAGGTCAGTCAGGAGCAGATAAGGATGCAGGCAGATAATTTCTTTTTTGAATTCAATAAAAGAAATAAAGACTTCACTTTCGAATTTGTTGATCCTGATTTAAAACCCTCTTTGGCTAGAAGAGATGGAGTCAAAGGATATCCGTCAATAGTTTTCAAGGTTCCTGATTCTGAATCGAACCCTCATATCTTAACACCAACAAGTTTTGGGGAGACTCTTGTGTTGTCTGAGCAGGATTTAGTTAGTGCTTTATTGATATCCACAGGGCAAAAACAGAAGATCGTTTACATGCTCACTGGCCATGGGGAAAAACATATCGATGATAGTGACATAGAGAGCGAAGGGTTTGGTTTGGCTAGAGCTGGATTGGTTGGTGACAATTACATAGTTAAATCTCTAAATCTGAAGCAATCCGAGTCCGTTCCTGATGATGCTGCAGTTCTTATAGTAGCTGGACCAAGCAGTAGTATTCTCATGGATGAAAGGGAAAAGATAGAGGCGTATTTGGAGGATAGTGGAAGGGCAATGTTTTTGATAGATGATGCTGCTAGTTCTCAGATGAACCAATTGCTTAATAAATGGGGTATACATTTGCCAAAAGGAACTATAATTGACGAGTCAAGTTCAGCCAATAGTGACCCACGAAGCCCTATAGTTAGAAGGGCAAATTATATTGAGGGTCATCAAATTACAGAACCTTTGGACGATACATTCTTTATTGAAGCAACTGGAATTGTCGATGTCATAGAACGGGCACCTGAGGGACTACCCCCTAATCCAGATGAAATTAATATAACACATATTCCTTTGGCGGCAACTTCATTGGTTAGTTGTATATCCATGAAACAAGATGATATGGATTGTTCTGATCCTGCTGTCCTAAATGGACCTTTCCCTATTGCTATGGCCATTGAATCTGTTGCCATGGTTGGACAAAAGGCTCCAAGAGTAGATATTGGTGAAGAAATACCTACAACTCATATAATAGTTTTCGGTGATTCAGATTTTGCTTCTAATAAATATTATAGGGCATTAAATAATGGGGATTTCTTTTTGAATTCCGTTGACTGGTTGACCAAGAACTACGACCTAATATCAATCAGGGCAAAACCTCACGCCTTCCGCCAATTGGTAATAGACCCTAAAGAATTTGACTTTATAAGATATTCTAGTTGGTTTTTAGTCCCAAGCGGGATAATCATGCTGGCTGTTATAGCTTGGTGGCGGAGAAGATAAAGCTTACTTATGAATATTCGCACTTCCATCATTCTAGTTGTGCTGCTTTTAATGGTTGCAGGTTATGTATTTTTCGTTCAAGCCAAAGTCCAACCAGAAGCCAAAATTGATGCACCATGGTTCTACAGTGTTGATATGGCAGATATAAGCACCATACAAATTGATAGAGCGGGGGAGAAGGCGAAATTCTCTCTAGGTGATGATGAGCATTGGCATATAGGAGAACCTGATGGATATCCGGTTGGTCTGGATCGTTGGATCGGGGTGGATCTTCTACTCAGTGGTCCGAAGAGTAGAAGATTGATTGATTCTAATCCAAGTGACTTGTCTCAGTATGGTTTAGCTGAACCCAGCTTAAATATAGATATAGGATTGAAAAGTGGTAATGAGATAGGAATACTGATTGGGTCTTATACACCAGATGGCGAAAACACTTATGTTCAGATCGATAACACTAACGAAGTTTTCACTATCTTTTCTGGATGGGAAGAAGTGATGACCAGATTGTTGGAGGAACCACCCTATCCTGAATGGTTATACGATATTGAAGTAGAAGCGATTACGCAGATCAAGATAACTAGAGGAAATCCAGATGAAGGATACAAGGGTATTGCGTTTTTCAAGGATAAAGAAGCCAACTCATGGCAATTTTTAGGAAAAGACAATCAGCCTATTGAAATTCAAGATACCTCCATGGCAAAAGTTTTGGGTGCCTTTGTGAAGCCCACTCAAGTCATAGAAGCATATGAGCCAATAGGAGTTGCTCAATATGGATTAGAGAATCCTTCCATGGTAGTGTTTGTTCAAACTGAAAGGCTAGATATTGAAGACGAACTTGATGAGGCAGTCGAAGTTTCACAATACAGATTTAGAATAGGTGACAAGACTGAAGGTGGGGATAATTATTTCGTTCAGACCGAAAGAGGTGAATACATAATTGCAGATGTATTTACCGTAAATGCAGGATGGATTGAAGGGATAGAATCCGCTTCAGCCGAATACTTCGAATAATTATTGCTCTTTGAGGGAGACCTTAGACATTTTTAAAGCAGACATTATAGCCATCGGGTCAGAACTCCTTATGGGAGAGTTGGTAGATACCAATTCTAACTATATTGCAAAAGAACTACCAAAGATTGGCGTTACATTGATTCGTATTTCTCAGGTCGGGGATAATCAGGAAGAACTCGTTTCTGTCCTCAAAGAAGCCATTAACCGTTCAGATATAATAATAACAACTGGAGGGCTGGGACCCACGGATGACGATATCACCAGAGAATCAATATCTCAATTGTTAGATGAACCCATGTACATTGATCAAGACTCTCTTGAAGACATAAGGAAAATATTCAGCAGGAGAGGAATAAACATGTCTGATACAAATGTTAAACAGGCTCATTTGATTCCTTCTGCTCATGGTATAAAGAATGAAATGGGCACAGCTCCAGGCTGGTGGGTAAATATAGATAGCAAGGACTTGATTGTTATGCCTGGTCCCCCAAGAGAGATGCACAGAATGTGGCAAGACCAAGTAGTTCCTTCGTTACTTGAGAGGTATAACAATTCATTAATATATACTAGGAATATAAGAACCTACGGTTTGGGTGAATCTGTTTTGAATGAGAAGATTGCAGGTATTATTGATTCTTTTGGATTTGAATGGGGAATGTACGCCCAACCCCTTGGTGTAGACGTGAGAATTAGGGTTCCATCTGGAAGCGAACAACAGGCTAAATCATCTCTTGAGAAACTGGAGATAGCATTGGATGTATCTATTGGAGATTTTATATGGGGATTTGACCAAGATACTGTTGAGAGCGTTTTAGCAAGTAATTTATTAAACAACAATCTCACACTTGCTGTCATGGAATCTTGTACAGGAGGCTTATTATGCAATGCATTGACACAGACCCCTGGCAGTTCTGGGTATTTCAAAGGTGGCATGGTTGCCTATTCGGGAGCCTTAAAACAGGCGTTTGGTGTCGACAGTAACTTGATAGATAAATTCGGCACCGTTAGTTCAGAGGTCGCAGCAGATATGGCACGATCAATTAGAAACCTTGTAGGTTCTGATATAGGTCTATCTACTACTGGCGTGGCAGGCCCGTCACCTGTTGAAGACAAGCCCGTAGGCAAAGTTTATATCGGTATATCATCTAATGCTGGTACTGATGTTAAAGAACTGCATTTACCTCAAGAAAGGCTTTTAGTGAAACAAAGAGCCACTAATGAGGCACTTATGGCACTTCTAAAATTGGTAGCAAATTAATTTCATCAAGAACAGTTTTGTGATCAAACTGTCAGATGTCTGTATAGAGTGGGTAATCTTCTAGGCAGGTTATTAATATCAGCTAGGACTTCGTATCCCATATCTTGGCACATAGCTCTTAGATAGTCATGTCCCTCTTTGTCCACAGTTAGGCAAAATGGTGTAACTCCGTCTCTTCTGGCTTCTGTTAAAGCTATTCTGGTGTCATGTATAGCGTATTCCTTTTCGACACCTTCCCTGCTATATCCTCTATCTTGCGGTCTTCCGTCACTGATTAGTACCAAGAATTTCGTCCTAGCGTCTAAACCAGCCAGTTTACTAGTTGCATGACGTATTGCTGGTCCCATTCTAGTGGCCTGTAGGGGAGATATTTTGTCTATCCTTCTTTTTACTCTTTCGCTAAGGGCTTCTTGGACATCTTTTATGACGAAAAAATCCACGTTTTCTCTACCGTAACCTGAGAAACCGTAAATACCATATGTGTCACCTATGGTTTCTAAAGCATGAATTAGGAGTACTATACTTTCCTTTTCTAGGTCTACGATTCTTTTGTAGCTTCTTCTCATTCCTTCACCCCGCCTGCTTCTGAGCCAGAACATATACTCCAAAGGATCGTCAGGGGCATCCCATTCATCAGCCAACCTTCTTGTTTCGTCTATAGCCTCGGCAGTTGATGCACTCATATCCAAGAGAAATACTACAGCTACATCCCTTTGAACTTTGTTACGGCGCAGATAAACTTTGTCTGAAGGTGTACTACCTGATTTCTTATCAACCATAGCTTCTATCACCGCTTCCAATTCCAATTCATCCCCGTCTTGTTGTCTTTTCATTTTTTGTAGTCCTTGGGGAGACATTAATTCAAATTGGCGTCTAATTTGGCCCGCGAGACTTGAATACCCATCCAATGTAGTAGTGAAATAAGCTGAATCCCCTTCAGTCATTTCTTTTTCTCTCAAGAGGCACCAACGATTTCTGTAGTCCGATATGCGGTAGTCCCATTCGTCGTATAGAAATGAATCTGGGTCATTAGCTTCTAGCGGACCTCTTCGGTCTTCATCATCATATGTAGAATCATAAGCATATGAACTTTGTTGCAACACGGCTTGTGGGTTACCTTTAGGGTCCAAGTCTTGTGCCATTTCACTTACGAACGCACCTTTGGCATCTGGATCAATCTTTTCTGCTTCAGATGGTGGGGCATCGGCTTCTGATAAGATTTGTTCTATCTTTTCTTTGGATATGCCATCATCGGTAGATTCGTGTTCTTTTTGGTAGTCTTGTATCATGGATATTGCTTGCATCAACTCGGGTTTGAATTCTCCTCTATAGTCGACTTGCTGTGGTGATTGATATTGTTGTATGTTATCGGATCCTTCCTCAGCTCCAGAATCTAAAGAGTTGGAGGTTGATTCATCTTCGGAATCTTCATTGTCGCCTACTCCATCTGATGGGTCCATTTCAAAATCTTGGTCTTCATCTTCTTCGTCAGGTTTTTGGTTGTTCATGTTTGAAATTATTTCGTAGAGCCTTATAGTGGCTTCTGCACTATCTTCTACTATCGATCCTTTAATGGATAAGGGTCTGATTATTTTCCACATAGCAGAGGTTAACTGGATGTATTTTTGTGGAATTTGCAGCGTTCCAGTTTGTTGTAGACTGAATCTTATTAATATTTCAACTAATGCTTCCTGAGAAGGTAGTTCAGACAAAGGAAGTCGGTTCGATATTGATTGTAATTGTACTCTCTTATAAGACGACGCTATGCCAGGGTAGTCAAGAATTACTCTATGATCTAGTCGGTAATCTTCTACTGCCGTGAATATGTCTCGAGCTAGTGGTCGATCTTTGAATATGGCAAAGAACCTCTGTATTTCTGTCATACCGAAATCTTGTTGAGTGCCCTGCTGTTCGTTTTCCATAGCAAAGTCGGCCATTTCAACTTCCGATATCAAATCGCTCATACTTGGGGCAAGTTCATCCCTAAGGTCTTGGTATTGAGTTGAGGGAGTATCAAAAGAGAATTGAAAGCTCTTAAACTCCAAATGGGCTATTTGATGGGTAGCCATTACTTTGAACCAGTCGAAATTTTCATCTTTGGTATTGAATTGTTCAGATACAAATGGCAAATATATATTTGCTCCTTCAGCCAGCATCTGGTCCATTGGTACCCAGCTCTTTCCATGAGCATCGTCACCTTGTTCTTGAGGTGCAATTTCAATATCGATTGCGGATAATGCTCTACAGTATAGTCGCATTATGTCTTTGACTTTAGACAATTCTACTCCCACTGATAGTTTTTCCAGCATGTCTTCTGAACGGGAAGATTCTCCGCTAAAAAATGCTATTCCGGCGGTCTCATTGTCTTTAAGTATAGACATACCCAAGTCATACCATAGTTCCAATTGGTTTATGCTTATTCTCCTAAGCGCTTTCGGTACACCTTTGAAGTAGTTTAGTACTATGTTGGGGTTAGTCCGAGACAATCTATCGGCCATGTTTAAGATATTAACGTGTATGTAGTTGTCTACTGAGCCGAGAGCTAATGAGCTTTCATGTAAAAAATTCACCACGTCAGCGCTTTGTTCTTCAGAGATTCGTGCTGATAGAGACAAAAACCGAGATCTTTCTACGGTGTCTATTCTTGCAAGCACATTGCTCATTATGGATAGGCATCTCGTAGACTGTTGCCAATGATTTCTCACGAGATTCGATATCAATGACAAACAAGGTCTGGTATCCTCTTTAAGAACTGGTAAAACTTGTGACGCGCACTCTATGAATTTAGCAGCTTCGTCAGTGTTTTGTTCAGATATTGTTTCTACTAGCAGTATTATCTGTTTGAACTCGCTGAATGTTAAAATTTTGAGGATTTCTGCGCTGTTTTCGAAATATGAGACGCTTAATTTACCAGATCTTGAATCTTTCCCAAGGAGCTTTTTACCTAACTGAGCCCAATCTGCAACGTCCCAAGGTTTTATTTGGTCACTGACATGTCTACTAGCTTTGAAATAGGCTATAGATGCAAAATGAGATTCTTCTGCTATTAAACTTCCCCAGTATGCCCATTGTTTAAGATGCACAAATGGTAGTTTATTTAGAATGTCTGGAGTGGCTTTAAAATATTCTATGGCCGATTCCCATGCACGCGCACCGCTGTTAGCAATGTTTAATCCTGATTCTTCCCATGCCAAGAATTCTTCTTCAGTGAGCACTCTGGAAGCTATGCTTTGTGCTGTATTGTATGAGTCCGATAGTTCTTGAGGGAACTTTTTGAAATCCTCAGAATATTTCAAGTTTCTACATCCTCTTGTAGTTTATTTTTAGATACAACGAATAAAAGCTCCGAAAGTATGTTAGCAGTAGCACCCCATATAATATGATTTTCGTAACTGTAATGGAAGCTGTTTCCCGGGATTCCGGAATTTATTGAACTTATTTGTTGTTCAAGTTGTTTTATCAAATCTGTCAGTGGAATTTCTAATATTTGATCTATTTCTTCTTTGTTTATCTTGAAAGGATAGGCCTCAGATATTATTCCAACGAATGGCGTTATTATGAAATTAGTTCGAGTGATTACATTGCTAAGTTGCGATACTATGTCAACGTGGGCAGGTTGAATCCCCATCTCTTCCTCCGCTTCTCTAAGAGCAGTATCTAATATGGATTTATCTGTATAGTCCATGACGCCACCAGGAAATGAAATCTCACCTTTATGATGTTCAACTAACAGAGACCTTTTATTTAGTAAAACGCAGAGTTCTCTGTTTTTGTAATATATGAAAGCTATAACAGCTGCATTGGTGGCCGTTATTGTTAGATTGTCGTTTGATTGGGTTACAGGGTGATATGATTCTAGGCTGTTTTGGACGTGATATAAATCAATCATATTTTCGTATGTTCTATCCATATAACTCAATAACAGTTAGTTAGAAATTTATAGAATGCTGTTGTAAATACACTAATTACACAATGTCTGGTATAACCTGTTTAAATTACACGCTTTTGTTATTCAAATATGGAGTGTGTGACCTCGTCTATACTGCGTTGTACTTGAAAGTCATCGGTAAGAGCCCAAGATACAGCTACTTGACATGCTCTCCTAGGGGCTATTCCATTTTTTATCAATTTACCTGCATATACGAGAAGTCGAGTGCCGACTCCTTCGTTGAGGCCATGGTCTTTAAGATTTCGTGTTTTCTCACCTAATCTAGCTAGAGACAGAGATATCTCAGGAGAGACACCGCTCTCATGTTCGATAATTTTGGACTCGATCTCTGGAGGAGGTGAGTTAAGTTCTAAAGCCATAAATCTTTGGCGAGTACTGTGTTTAAGGTCCTTTAAGGCGCTCTGATAGCCAGGATTGTATGAGATAACCATTAGGAAATCCTTATGAGCTTCTATAACCTCTCCTCTTTTATCTATAGGGAGATATCTTCTATGGTCTGTAAGAGGGTGAATAAGTACCGTAGTATCTTTTCTGGCTTCAACTACTTCGTCTAGGTAGCATATAGCCCCAACTTTCACGGCTCTGGCAAGTGGTCCATCCATCCATTTGGTTTCGTCACCTTGTAAGAGGTATCTACCAACAAGGTCGCTCGCAGTCAAATCCTCATGACAAGCGATGGTCATTAATGGTATAGACGTAGTAGATGTAGGTTGGGATTTCTTAGTTATCTTAGTAAGTGGTTTACCTAAACGATAGCACATGTATTCAACGAACCGTGTTTTACCTGTTCCTGTCGGGCCCTTAAGAAGGATAGGCATTTGTTGCGAGTACGCTACTTCGAAAAGTTCCACTTCGTCAGCGACAGGCAAGTAAAAAGGCTCTTCTTTGATGTAGTATTCTTCTGTCTGGTAAGAGGTATAAGTGTCTTTGTTAGCCATTTTGTCTCCCTGCTAAACCCTTGTTTAATAGTGTTTTGTTCCAAATGTGCTGGACTGAGGACATCAGTTCGTCCAAGCTGGCGTCGTTTTCTATTACAATATCCGCATATTCAATACGTTGCTCTGTAGTCATTTGTGAGTTAATTCTGGACATTGCTTGATCTTCAGTAATACCATTTCTGGACTCTAACCTACTTATAATCTGATCTATTGGCGCCGTAACTACCCAAGTTTCGTCAACCACACTAGTCCAACCTGCTTCTATAAGTACTGCAGCATCTAGAACTAATACTTCTGTCCCTAATCGCGAATTCTCCTCTATAATTTCTGTAACTTTATTCTTGATCCTAGGCCAGACAATAGAATTTAATTTAGTCATTGCTTCCGGGCTACCGAATACTTTGCTTCCAAGAATGCGCCTGTCTACTTCTCCATTAGAGGATAGGATATCTTCTCCGAATTCCGCTACTACTTCTCTTAATCCATCTGTTCCGGGAAGATATACTTCGTGTCCTAGTTTGTCTGCGTCAATTATAATGGCACCAAGGTTCCTTAGCATACCAGACACTGAACTTTTACCTGAGCCGATACCTCCGGCAAGCCCTATTACCAACATTACCAATTCCCCCCTGTCTGACCTCTTCGGGATTTTATACTAGAAGGTATGCATGGTCAAGATAAAATAGTTTCAAAGAGGATTTCAAATAGGTGCAAAATCTGGGAAAATATAGTCTATGATGATATGCAAGTTTTTGTTCTTTGTGGGGGATTATGGCTAATAAACTTATTAATGAAACAAGTCCATATTTATTGCAACACGCGCATAATCCAGTTGACTGGTATCCGTGGGGAAAAGAAGCACTAGATACAGCGCTTGAACGGGATAAACCCATATTCCTCAGTATAGGATACTCGGCATGTCACTGGTGTCATGTAATGGAGAAGGAATCATTTGAAAACAGTGATATTAGTACGGTGATGAACGACAACTTTGTGAATATTAAAGTTGATAGAGAAGAGAGACCAGAAATCGATCACATCTATATGATGGCTATCCAATCTATGATTGGTCACGGCGGATGGCCTCTCTCTGTTTTCTTGACACCTCATTGCGAACCTTTTTATGGGGGTACTTATTTCCCGCCTTATGCACGGCATGGCATGTCTGGTTTTAAAGAAGTACTAGAAGCGGTAAGTGACGCTTACAAGAACAGGCGGCCTGAGATTATAAACTCGGTCGACCAAATAACCAATATTTTGCAAGCTAATAATCAGAGTCGGCGAGATGGTAGTCAGGTAAATCCAGACAAATTAAAAGAAACAGTTGACATTCTAAAATCAGATTTTGATGACAAGTACGGAGGTTTTGGAGTAGCTCCAAAATTTCCCCAGCCTATGACTTTGAATGTGTTGTTAAGAGACTATTTTCGAACTGCTGATGAAAATTCTTTGGCAATGTTGGAATTAACACTTATGAAAATGGCAAATGGAGGAATATATGATCAGTTAGGTGGTGGGTTTCATCGATACTCCACTGATCCGTTTTGGTTAGTACCACACTTTGAAAAGATGCTATATGATAATGCACTGTTATCCGATCTATATTCTGATGTCTATAAGATAACAAAGAATCCTTTCTATTCTGATATCGTCCAACAAACTTTAGACTATGTATTGAGGGAGATGACATCACCAATAGGGGGATTCTATTCTGCTCAAGATGCCGACAGCGAAGGTGAAGAAGGAAAATTTTTTGTTTGGACATCTGTGGAAATGGACAGGATCTTAGGTGCAGACTGTTCTAATATAATAAAAACATATTACGGTGTTACACACGAAGGAAATTTTGATGATAGAAACATCTTGTTCAAACCAAGGTCTGACAAAGAGGTGTCTGATAGTCTAGGTATTAGTTTGAC
>CAYUCO010000088.1:0-4222 GCA_964443385.1 uncultured Dehalococcoidia bacterium
AGCCTTGGATGAATGCGTGCCATTGCTTGAAAATGCTACTTTTTCGAAGAAACAAGATACTGAAGACTTAATTGAACTTGAAGACAATCTAATAGAATTTGCCATGTGTTTAAGAGAAAAAGGCGTCAACGTTTCAGATCCGGTTTTCAATGACGATAAAAGGGCATCAATGAAGGATGTTCTAAGAGATGTAGACATCAAGAATAAAAACAATTCCCATCAAATTGAATACTGTAAAAGTATGGCATTTGGCAACACAGTAACTAAATAAGGATAAAATAACATGTTTAACACCAAGACCGTAATTTCTTCTATCACAACATTGGCTGTTATAGGCTTTATTGCATTCACTCTGTACAATCAGGGAATAATCAAAATATCTGATAAGACCGAACCTGACACCTCAATCGCACTGTCCACTGTTGCAGTGGAAATCAAAGACCTTAAACAATACGATGAATTAGAAGGTATCTTGGAATACGGCGAAATTTTTGAGGCAAAATCAAATGGCGATGGGATATTAACATTTGTAGCCACAGAAGGATCGGATCTGGATAGAGGATCTTTCATTTTCACCTTCCATTCCCAACTTAACGAAACCTCTCTAATGAATGCGGAACAACAAATCGCATCTGCGTCTGCATCTGTAGCCCAAGCAAAACTAGCTTTAGAAAATCTACAAAAATCCCCAAGTAAATCTCAAATAGCGTCCGCTGAAGCCTCTATAGCACAAGCAAAGTTGGCTTTAGAAAATCTTAAAACGCCCCCAACTGCTGCTCAAATTGCGTCAGCAGACGCATCCGTCGCTCAATCACTGAACAGTCTGAACTCAAACAAAGAACAACTAGAAAACAAGACAACTTCCTTGCGAATAGCAAGGAAAAATTACTGTGACCAAGTTGAATCACTTGGACTTGATACCTGGGCTAAGCTAGAAAATATCTGTCCAGAGGCTGACTCTATAATCTCTGAAACGGCGATAGATACCCTTTCTAACAACTTATTTAAGCATGATGGCCTAGTGACACTCAGCAACAACTTCTTAGTTGCTTATAACAACTACCAAACCGCTATAGAATCCGTAAATACATCAGAGATAGGCCTTAATTCAGCACAAGAACAAAGAACTGCATTGCAAACTGAGACTCCAACTGAAAAACAACTTGATCAAGCAAATAAGAATCTTGAGTCTGCCGTACAACATCGATCAGCCTTAGATGAACCCCCTAGTGACTCTGAGCTTACCAGCTCATTATTGTCACTTGAAAATGCTAAGGCATCTCTGCTAACAGCAGAAACCAATAAGGAAAATCTATACAAATCATCTGGCACATTTGGTTCTATCCTCTTATTTGGACAAATCCCTGCCTGGAGAGAAATCAAGATGGGAATAACCCCTGGCCTAGACATAAAACAATTAAAGCACAACCTTGCAATGTTAGGGTATGGGTCTGAATCCACCACAAACGAATCCAGTGAAATATTTACAAGCCTAACTAAAGAATCAATAAAGAAGATGCAAGTGGATTTAGGACTCAACAGTACAGGAACACTCTCTTTAGGAGACATTGTATTTCTTCCAGGCAAATCCACCGTGCAATATAACTCAAATTTTCCATCAATAGGAACCGTAGTCAGCCCAAATAGTGTTGTTATTTCTCTGCTGCCTATTGAAGAAGAATCATTGTCTAACAAAACATTGACGCCTCAATCATTTAAATCACTGCAAAAGGTTTCTACTACTATTCCGGTGGTCAACAAAGAACTTATACAAATAGATTCACAAGTGAAAATAGAATTACCAAATGAACTAGAAGTATATGGATCAGTCTCAGATATAGGTAAAATAGCTATCATACCTCAAGGAAACCAGTCTGGAGATCCGTATCTTGAAGTATCTATAACCATAAAAGGTGACAAAAGTTTTCCTGAATGGACTGGAGCAAATGTTACAGTCTACGTTACTAGAGAAATAGCGTCAGCAGTAATGGCAGTTCCTGTTACTAGTCTAGTATCTTTACTCGGAGGTGGATATGGATTAGAAGTTGTCACTAATAACACTACTCAGTTAGTACCAGTTGAAGTTGGAATGTATTCTGACGGCTGGGTTGAAGTCAGAAGTGAATACTTAAAAACAGGTGTCCAAGTAATGAATCCGAAATAGATTATGTCCACGGATATTAAAGAAAATACAGCAGTATATTTAAAGGACCTGAATAAGACCTATCCAGGAAACCCGCCTGTGGAGGCATTATCCAATGTAACTTTGCAGGTTTCTAAAGGCGAATTCATAGGAATAATTGGTGCCTCTGGTAGTGGTAAATCAACCCTATTACATGTTGTAGGAACTTTGACTAGACCAACAACAGGATCCCTCTTTATAGATGGTATTGATACATCTAATATGTCTGATGGAGAATTATCAGCCGTAAGATCTAGGAATATCGGGTTTATTTTCCAAGACTTTTTTTTAATATCGGGATTTTCTGCCAAAGAAAATGTGGAAAACGGATTACTTTATTCTGGAGTAAATGGTAAAGAAAGAACTAGGCGTGCAATTGAGATATTGGAAAGGGTAGGTTTGTCCCACAGGATCAATCACCGTCCAAATGAAATGTCGGGTGGAGAACAACAAAGAGTAGCCATTGCAAGGGCACTGGTACATGAACCTACATTTATTCTAGCAGATGAACCCACAGGTAACCTTGATTCGGTTAACACCAAAGCCATAATGGATTTACTTACAAATCTTAATCGAGAAGGAACCACACTAATACTCATAACACATGATCTAGAGGTGGCAAATATTGCGCCCAGAAAAGTGACACTGAAAGACGGACAAATAGAAAGCGATTCGTCTACCCAGATTGAGAATAATCTTGTCTAATATTTTTTCAAGTATTACTGCCGCATTATTGGGAATAGGTATATTCTCATTAACTGTAACACTGATACTTGGTATAGTGTTTTCACGAAGTTTAGTCAGTCGTATAAAAAGAAAGTCACCATCAAATAATTTATTCATTGAACCAACATTGGACACATCAACCAATGTTATGGTTGAAGAAAAACCTACATCCCGTCCACGGAAACTTCCTAAGAGTAAAGTGGGGTTCTTGGATACCTTGCGAGTAGGCGTGTCTGGGATAAAAACCAGAAAACTTAGGTCTGCCTTATCAGCGCTAGGAATCACGATAGGAATAGCTGCATTGATTGGGGTACTGGGTTTATCTGCTTCAGGAAGTGCCGATTTAATGAAAAGCTTGGATGCATTAGGAACGAATCTTTTGACTATCAGAGCTGGGGAGGGGTTCGGGCAAAATCAATCTGAACTACCCTCAACTGCTCCGAAAATGATAGGACGCATAAATCCTGTCTACGAAGTATCAACAGTGAGTAAAGTCCCCGGATCAGTGTACCAAAATGATTTGATAGATGATGGAAGAACCAAGGGCATTGCAATATTTGCAGTGGACCTAAACTTAATCCGGGCTCAGAGAGGAACAATAAATCAAGGCAGTTATCTGTCTGAAATAACCGCAAAATATCCTACGGTAGTACTAGGATCTGTTGCGGCAGAAAGACTGGGAATAAGCCGGGTTTCAACAGAACAAATGATATGGCTTGGAAATAAATGGTTCACAGTCATAGGAATATTAGACCCACTACCGCTGGCTGCAGATTTAGATAGGGGAGCTCTAATAGGATATGAAATAGCCGCTGAATTACTGGGCCACGATGGCAATATAGATGTGATATATGTTAGAGCTCTTCCTGAATATATAGAAGATGTGCGTTCTGTAATGGCCACTACTGTTAACCCGGAAAATCCTGAAGAAGTCCAGGTGAGTAGAGCATCTGACGTGTTACAAGCTAGAGTAGCAGCGGACAATACATTTACAAATTTGTTTGTTGGCTTGGGTGCAGTGTCTCTATTAGTAGGTGGAATAGGCATAGCCAATGTTATGGTGATAGCGGTTATAGAAAGACGGAATGAAATAGGCTTGAGGAGAGCATTAGGTGCTACCAAATTTCACATTGCTACTCAGTTCATCACAGAATCTCTTTCACTATCCTTGATAGGTGGAGGAGCAGGAGTTTTATCTGGAATCTTAATCACTTCAATTTATGCTACAACTAGAGATTGGACGATAGTTGTACCATTATATTCTGTATCCGGAGGATTATTGGCGTCGTTGATTATCGGCGGATTAGCAGGATT
>CAYUCO010000089.1:0-3915 GCA_964443385.1 uncultured Dehalococcoidia bacterium
ATCTAAGATTTTTTGGAAAGTTTCTTTTGTGCCATGACGCAAAGTATCGTCAAGACCTAGAATAGTGTAATCCACATCAAAAAATATTCTCATATACTAAAAAATAATTCTCCCGATTCGATTATTGTATTGAAACCTTATAGCTGTCGTAATATATCCAAATATTATTACACAGCTTCTTCAATAGCCTTTAAACTACCTCCAATAATTAATTGCTCGCCTATCCTAACAATTGGACGTTTAAGAAGTCTTGGTTCTTCCAATATCAACGACGCCATTTGCTCATCTGTGACATCGGCAGGTATCAACTCTAGTTTTTTAAAGCTGGGACTTCTCCAAGCAAAAATCTCAGTCATACCAACATTTTTTGCCAGATTGCTTATTTCCTGGGCGGTTAATCTATCCTTGAAATAATCTCGTTCGTTTAGCGCGATTCCTTTTTGCAAGAGCAACTCTCTCACTTTTCGACAAGTAGATCAACGTGGCCACCAAAAAAGGTCTGCGTTCATAATACAGCTAATCTCCTGTAATTTAAGGTTCTTGTTGGCTATGGGTAGCTTTCTGCTGAAGTTCATACAGCCTAGTTATCGCGTCCATAGGTGTCAAATTGGTCACATCAATATCTTTGAGCTCTGCTATCAATTCTTCATTCAATCCGTTGAACAGGGACAATTGTGCTACGCCTTTGTCAAATGTACTAGCGGAATGTTTTGATACGGGATTAATATCCGCTTGTTCAAGATGTTCTAAAATCTCCCAAGCTCGCTTGACGACAGAGGGCGGCATACCAGCCAGTTGCGCGACATGGATACCATAGCTGCGATCAGCACCGCCTGGAATTATTTTATGCAAAAATACCACCTCAGAACCTTGTTCCACTACCGCGACATTGAAGTTCTGAACATGAGGTAGAGTTTCCGATAATTCGGTCAGTTCATGATAATGAGTGGCAAACATAGTTTTACATTTTAATTTTGGGGAATTATGAATGTACTCAATTACAGATTTAGCAATAGACAACCCATCGTATGTACTAGTTCCGCGACCAATCTCATCTAATATTAGTAGTGATCTTCTAGTAGCCTGATTGAGTATAGATGCTGTTTCAATCATCTCAACCATAAAAGTAGATTTTCCGGTAGCAAGATCATCCTGCAGCCCAACTCTAGTAAATATTCGATCTACGATCCCGATTCGAGCATAATCAGCAGGAACAAAACTTCCAATTTGAGCCATGAGCGTTATAAGAGCAACTTGACGTATAAAGGTAGATTTACCTGCCATATTAGGTCCGGTCAGTACTATTATCTGTGAATCACCCTCATCAAAATGGACATCATTGGCTACATACTCACCAACATCTAACACGTTTTCCACTACAGGATGCCTGCCTGATCTGATAGTAATATTGGTATCATCATCTATTATCGGTCTCACATAGGAATTTTGCGCCGCTATTTGAGCAAATGAGCAAACCACATCTATCTGTGCTAGCGTTTTAGCCAGTTTGCGGACCCGATCTACTTGTTCACTGATTTGCCCACACACTCTACTATATAATTCTTGTTCAAGTTGATTTATTTTGTCCTTTGCCGTTAGAACCAAAGCCTCATATTCTTTCAGTTCAGGAATGATATATCTTTCTGCATTCGCTAGAGTTTGTCGGCGAATATAAGTGTCAGGAACTTCAGATATATTTGATTTACTGACCTCCAAATAATATCCGAATACATGGTTATAACCTACTCTCAAATTCTTAATTCCAGTTTCAGAACGCTGTTTTTCTTCTAAAGCAGCGATAAATTGTCGGGCTCCTGTAGAATCCTTTTTCAATCTATCTAGCTCATCAGATAATCCAGATTTAATTATGCCGCCGTCACCTACATTACCATTTGGATCATCATTTATTGCTGTAGAGATCAGAGATACTACGTCGGGTAATTCAGTTATGTTCATAGCAATGCGACATATATCATCACTTTCCTGCAAAGTCAGAATGTTTCTAATATCTTGGGCAGATTCAATAGTTCGGCGCAGAACAATCAATTCTCTTGGCAAGGCCTGTCCCGACACTACCCTGCTCATTATCCGTTCCAGATCACCCATTTTATTCAACAAACTTTGGCAATTTGATCGAACTAAAAGATTCACAAAGAAAAATTCCACTATATCAAGCCTGCTAGAGATACTCTCAACATCTAGTAACGGTTGTCCTAACCAAGATCGTAGCAATCGAGATCCCATAGCGGTTTCGGTCTGGTTGATCTGTCCAAGGACGCTCAAGTTTTTGTTTTCCGAATTAGCTGATTCGAAAATCTCAAGATTTTTCAAGGTCTGGGAATCTAATGTCATATAGTCGTTTACACTGTACAGCGTAGGTATATCCAGATCCGGTATGTCTCTTTTGTATGTGGCTTTGACATATTCAATGACAAGCGCTGCAGCTTGCAAACCCAGCGGCATACTCTCAATCCCAAAAGATTCCAAAGAAAACACTTTATAAAAATCTAGCAACGTTTTTTTGTAGGATTCCCCGAAACCCCTAGCCGTTGTGAGACTTGTCAAATGAAAGCGATTGTCCAGTATATGTTCCTCTAACCAAGATTCACTAGCTACGTCAACTATTATTTCAGCGGGGGACAACCTATCAAGTTCATACACCAATGTTTCGCTTGACAGTTCAGTAACTGAAAATTCGCCAGTGGTAATGTCGACATAGGCAAACCCTATAGACTCTTTGTTTTCTGAAAGTGCCAGAAGATAGTTATTACGATTTTGTTCTAAAAGATTGGGTTCTATTACAGTACCTGGTGTAACTACTCGGACAACATCTCTATCCACCAGTCCCTTGGACGTAGCTGGATCACTTAGCTGTTCACAGATGGCCACTTTATGGCCTTTCTGTATGAGTCTACCAAGATAATTATCTAGAGAGTGCGCAGGCACTCCAGCCATAGGCACTTTGACATTCTTTCCCATACTACGCGAAGTTAAAGTGATCTCTAGATCGTTCGAAACCAGTTCTGCATCATCATCAAAGGTTTCATAAAAATCACCTAATCTGAATAGAACTATAGCGTCAGGATAAGATTGTTTAACTGACAAATATTGACAGCGAATCGGAGTCACATCAACACCACTACACCGAAGTATTAGCGTATTCTACAGCACCCAATGATCTTGCGGAACCTACACCCAAGGCTATTAGAGAAATTCTAATATTTAGGCAGTTCCGGTCACTCTTTCCAAAATCTTTCTTCCGTGAACTGCCATCCCGCAGGAACAGCTTTAGCTCTAACGTCTTCAATCATACCTGGATGACCACACGTGTATATTAGAGTGTCATCCTTCGGTAGATCCAATCCATCCAAATACGATTCATATATAGTATTTACTCTGCCAGTAGCACCATTCCAATTCGTATTGCGCTCTTCCGAAGGTCTACTGACCGTTGGTATAAAAGAAATCATATCAGGATATTCGTTAGCCATATCCTGTAGCTCTTTATCATATGTCAGTTCATCTTCGTAACTAGCACCCAGAAATACATAGAATTTATGACCTTCATCACCCTTATACAAATGAGAACGTAGTATACTCACATAAGGGACGATCCCAGTTACAGTCCCAAGCATTACATGGTGATGGACTTTGGTACTCATTGTAAATATACCCTTGGCCCTTGGCCTAAGAGTCATAGAATCTCCCAGTTTGAGAGACCACATCTTAGGAGTGAGTGCCCCATCTAGAACCAACTCCACGAACAGTTCTAGAACTCCTTCATGAGGGGCGGAGCCAATTGAATAGGCTCTTTCAATACCATCCAGCCCAAGCGTGCAATACTGACCTGGTTTAAAATTGAAGTGCCCTTCACCTGGCCGCATTTTTATAACCATTAAATCATCAGTTATATCC
>CAYUCO010000090.1:0-2964 GCA_964443385.1 uncultured Dehalococcoidia bacterium
ACATCAGTGCAACCCGTTACAAACAACATTGCAATCAACATAAGAATATATTTATTCATGTGGCTCCTCTATCGCATTGCGTTTAAAATACATTGAAAAAGAATCATTATCTATTTTGGCTGAAAACTGGCAGCCAGCAATAAATAACAAACAAACTAAAAGCAACATCTTCATAAATGTCTCCCTGGTTAATATCATTGGCGTTTCTTCTTCTCCAAAGGGCCTGGAAGAATCCATCCTAATACCATTGGTAAAACAAATATTAGAATTAGTAACCATCCGCCCATTTCTACTAGCATTCCTAGTAATGACCAAAAATTATCTGGTGCGCAATCATTCATATTCTTGTTTCCTCCTCCACCAATCGCTAAACCGGTTGCAACATTTGCCACAGATGCAGTCACCGTGGCTCCCAGTATCGGCGCAGCTACACCCCCACTCAACACAGTGCCTGCAAGTGCACCCGTGCCCGCCGACATTCCAACTATTGCCGCCTTCTTTATCGTTGTGCATCCAACTGCCAAGATGATTGACAAGAGAACGCAATAGCCAAGATACCGACCACATTTTCTACTCTTTTCTTTTGTTAAATAGTTCAAAAAGTACTTTTACCTTTTCCTGCAATACCTCAATACTTGCGTGCATTTTTGCTAATACAACTACAAGTGTTACAACCGCAAGTCCCAACTGCCAATATTCAAATAAATCAATAGTCAATTACTCTGGATAAAATTATGAAGTTTATGAACACCAGTAGACGTTGTTTTAATAAATATAAATGGAAACAATCCATGCAGCAATGCTGCAACGGATAATCCAAACAATATTAGCGAAAGTTTCCATGCTTTTTTGGCGTGTTTAAACCAACTCATCTGCAAATCATATAAATGATTCATTAATGCTTCCCTCCTTAATCTAATACCTTTGATACTACTATGTTGCCATCTTTGTTCAGCTTTAGCTCTACTGTACGCTTCTCGCAAGTAAATCTCGTCTTGCCTGAGACTGTATCTTTCCAACCGTTTCTCTTTAATGTACGTTTCATACTCAAGCATCCAGACATTCCCAACTGAACCCACTGCCCGTTGTCATTCTCATAGTGTCCCATCCACTCCTTTAGATTATCGTTCATATATAACAGTAAAACAAACATTACTTCCATTAGTGTACACCGTTTTTAATTTGAGCGACCTTATCTTTTAATATCTCCACTTTACTCTCCAGTGCCTCTATCCTTTGACGGTAAAAATCTAAGGTAAGTGCTTGCTGCCTATCGAATGGTGCATTACCAGATTCTACGTTATCTAGCAGCTTTTCAAACTCACCAGACAGATGCTCAATTAACATAAACTGTTCAGCATCAGCCGGTAGCGCCCCTAGTTCACCTCTAGGCCATTTAATTCTAAACTCTGTATTCTTTGTAAGATCGGCCTGCATTAATACTTGATTCGTTTCTACTACGTTTAGTCTTTCGAGTATACCAAAGTAACCCCACGCTCCAACACATACCGCACCTATTAATCCAATAAGGTTTCGTATCGGCATTCCGACGCTAGTCTTATCACTGAGACTAACGCCATCTATTTCACTCATGCATCCTTATCGCCTTCTTTCTTTATATAAGGCGGTTCATCAAAATCTTCTAAGTGTTCACCATTAAATATGACGCAAGTTTCATTGTTATACGTACCTACTATGCTAAAGCTACCATCATTTGGATCGCGGGTGAAATATAGAACACCGCCATCTCCCGTCATACCAGCTGCAAATATATACTCATGGAATGTATTCTCTATTGCCTTTAGCATTAAGGCCTCGTCTTTATGACAGAATAGCATAAAGGGAACCTGCTTAGGATACCCTCCCGGTGGCGGGCCACTTGATGCTATAAACGGAAACATCATAAGCGCTAATATTATAATACGTTTCATTATTTCCACTCTACGTGATATGGGTCAGGTATAGCATCTGGTGCTACTGGCCAATCCCAATAGGTTTTATCTACAGTTCGATTAAACTCTTCTGTTTCTGATCCAGGAGAGCTATTACCCTCATTATCATATACAACAACATATCTAACCTCAATTACTTCGTGATTCTGAAAGTTCTTAATAGCCTGGACAGAAGCAAACGATTCTATACCAACCTCTAGGGTATTACCATGCAAACGTACAGCATTCCTGTATGTTTTCCATTCATCTGTCATGGCTGTTCCACCGTCAGCTTCTCTTAAAACCCTCCAATCTGAGGAGTTTAGCGTTGAACCAACATGAACTTTGATTTTGTCTATTAATTGAGCTTTTAATGATTCCACATCTTTTTCGGTAGTAGCATAGGTTACAACCCATTCCTCTCCTATAAGGTTGTAAGATTCGGCACCAGTATTATAGTATCTAACATCTGGTGTTTCTATTCTAGCCGGTCTTATTCCTAATTCTGCAAGCTTTGGTTTGCTCCACTGGCGAAATATCTGCCTAGGATATGTGCTACCATTAATTGTCAATTCTACGGGTGTTCTTATCATGCCCAAAGTTTCTGAATACCACATAATCTTACCTCGCGTTAGCTGTTTTGAAAGGAGTTTCGGCAAAGGCCATATACAGATAACTTCTTGCGCCGTTTGTACCCAAATCATTTGTTCTCATTTTTACACCATTAGATACAAGATCAATCATAGTTGCGGCAGCAGTAAATCCTGCGTCATTACCATCCGCCCTTAATTGATAAGTTCCACCAGTTCCGTTATAACCATCTCTCTTAATATCGTAGATATTCCAGTTATCTGTATTGGTGTAAGTTTTAAGCAGAATATAAGCAGGAGTGAAACCCAGATAAACGAATGTTCCGTCTGCATCACCATTCCCAGTATAAGTACCTATCTTACTGTAACCTTCAACACTGTGAAAGCAGTAGGCTATGTAGTTATCTGGATTGTTTCTATTTGACTCTCCTGCGGTACCTAAA
>CAYUCO010000091.1:0-20710 GCA_964443385.1 uncultured Dehalococcoidia bacterium
ACAATGTAGGTATACTTCGGATGCCGTATTTCATAGCTGTTTCTGGGTTATCATCCACATCAACTTTTGTGAATTTGACTTTTCCGTCGTATTCATTAGCTAATTCGTCTATTAAGGGTGCAACCATTTTACATGGTGCACACCAATCAGCCCAAAAGTCCACTAAAACAGGTGTATCAGATTCCAGAACTTCTTGTATGAAATCTCGATCAGATACAGGTGTCGGTTCAGCCATGTTAATTCCTCCTAATTTAATGTCATGTGAAATTAAAGTTACGCAATTAGAACACTTTTAATTTTCTGAGTATAATTTGCCCTACTATGTTAGTCAACATGGTCAATTGTTTGTAGGGCCTCATTTAATCTATTTAGACATGTAACTTTTCCAAGTACTCCCATTGTGTCAAAGAGAGGTGGAGCCACGCGTTGACCAGTTAAAGATATTCTCAATGTTCCAAATAATTGTCCGGCCTTTATCCCTAATTTATCAGCTTCTAATCGTAACGTCTGTTCAATGTTTGCTGCATTCCAATCCGTTAAAATGGTTAACTGACTTATAGCTGACTGGAGAGATTGAATGGTTTTATCTAAGTCCATTCCTTTCTGGATCAACTCTTCCGTAGAAAATGAGACTTGGGTTTTGAAGAAAAATTGTATTAGATCTGGGAGTTCATTCAATGTTTTTATACGTTCTTGAACCAAGGGCATAATTCTTGACAAATAATTTTTAGATGTTATTTGATTGAGTTCGATGTTTAGATACTCAGCTAAAACATCTGAAGACTTTTCAATTAAATCATCAATACTCATGTTCCTAATGTACACACCGTTCATCCAGTTCAATTTATCATGGTTAAATATGGCTCCAGCCTTTCCTATTCGTTCTATGGAAAACCAGTCCACGAGGTCTTTCATCGAAACTATTTCTGTGTGATCGTCTATAGACCATCCTAGTAATGCCAAAAAATTTATCATAGCCTCAGGCAAGAATCCCTCTTCTTTATACTGCATAATTGAAACTGAACCATGTCTTTTGCTGAGTTTAGCCTTGTCTGGTCCTAGTATCATGGGTAAATGAGCGAACTCTGGAACTTTATTGCCCAGTGCTTGATATAGTTGAACGTGCTTAGGGGTGCTAGAAACCCATTCATCTGATCTCATTACATGAGAAATATCCATTGCGTGATCGTCGACAACATTGGCAAGGTGATAAGTGGGATATCCATCTGACTTCAATATAACAAAATCGTCAATGTTCTTATTCTCAAATGAGATCTCGCCTCTGATTAAGTCACTAAAAGTTGTTGTTCCCTCTAATGGCATTTTGAATCGTACAACCTGTGATTGATTCACACTGGGTTTATGTGCAGCATCTCTGCAAAGCCTGTCGTAACCTGGTGGTTGTTTCCGTTCTGTTTGGGTTCTGCGCATTTCCTGCAGTCTCTCTGCTGAACAAATACAATAGTAGGCTATGCCTTTACGAACTAGTTCTTCTGCCGCCAATTTATATCGCTCTATTCTTTCAGATTGTACATACGGGCCATACGGTCCACCTATATCTGGTCCTTCGTCCCAATCAAGCCCAAGCCATTGTAATGCTTCCAATATAGTGTTTTTTGAACTGGCAATTGTTCTAGCCACATCTGTGTCCTCTATCCTAACAATGAATTTGCCTCCAGAATGGCGGGCAAATAACCAATTAAATAAAGCAGTTCTTATATTACCTACATGTGGATCTCCAGTAGGACTTGGCGCATATCTCACTCTAACTTGTTCTGTCATTGATAAATTAACCTCTCGTCAATTCCGAATTGTCACGTATGGTTTGTAACAAATCCAATAAATCTTCTGGCATTTTTGATTCAAATTCAGTATATACACCTGTATAAGGTAATTTAAAGCCGATTCTGGTAGCGTGTAGAAACTGTCTATTTATTGAGATTTTCTCTCCCCCATAAAGAGTATCTCCTAGTATGGTTTGTCCAATTGAAGACATATGAACTCTTATTTGATGAGTTCGACCAGTCTTGATTTCAATGGCTGCCAAAGAATAACCATTTAACTTTTCTAAAACTCTAAAATGACTTTCGGCATATCTTCCATTCTCTACGACTGCCATCCGTTTCCTATTTGAAGGATCCCGGCCAACGTGACACTTTATTATACCTTCTGAAGGGTTCGGGTGGCCAGATAGCATGGCTGTGTATATTTTTAGTACCGTTCTATCTTTAATCTGTTTGGATATGTTTTCATGTGAAATGACATTCTTGGCTACTACGATTAGACCGGAAGTGTCTTTATCTAAGCGGTGTATTATCCCCGGCCTGATTTTTTCCCCCACTTGACCAATAGTAGGCATCCTAGCAATTAATCCGTTAGCCAAAGTCCCAGATTTGTGACCAGGGCCTGGGTGAACTACTATTCCGGACGGCTTGTCTATTATTAGTAAATCCTTATCCTCATAAATTACGTTTAGGTCCATTTCTTCACTTTTTAGGTCGTCAGCCGTTGGGTAAGATACGTCTAAAACGATTATTTCATTCCCTTTTAATCTATATGCAGGTTTAACATTATGTTCGTTTATCTTAATCAAACCGGCTAGAATCATATTATATATCTGTGCTCTAGTGAGATCGGTCTGAGTGGACGCCAAAAATCTATCTAGTCTTTCGCCTACTGCATTTGCCTTGATATGACGTATATCGCCCAAACATTCACCCCGTTATCTAATTTTCATGGTTACCATAAAATCGTTCTGTTATGGCACCAACATCTTGGTTTTCCGGGCAATCATTATTTTTGTTGAAATATTTATCTTTATAGAAGATTAAGGACCAGCCTAACCCTAGAAGTCCTACAACTATGGAGGAATCTGCAACGTTGAAAACTGGCCACATGCCGACATCAATGAAATCAACTACATACCCAAGTAATAACCGATCAAGAAGGTATCCTATTGCTCCTCCAATTTGGAGTCCTAAGCATAAATATACAAATTTAGTTCTTATGTTATGGCTTTTGTGGAAAAGGATCAAAACAATTATCCCGACAACTGACCCAAATGTAAGAAGAGTGGTGTGACCTGTAAACAACCCAAATGCGCTTCCGGAGTTTGTTACATGAGTCAATCGAAATATACCCTGTTGTGGAATGGATTGCCCGATAGAAATTGTCATATATACCATATATTTGCTCAACTGATCCAATACGATTACGAAAAGTGTAGTGAGCAAGGAAACTTTATATGATCCGTATGTCGGACGGGGCTGGCTTTTATAAGTACCCATTTTATTTAACGCTGAAACCTGTCAGTATATGTAACAATACATAAGGCGTTTGTAATCTAAACCGGTTCGCATGTTATCATAATTAGGCAATTACTATCAAATTATCGTTAGACGATTCTTGAGAGAACAAATCTAGCAGATGAAATTATTATAATCAAAGGCATGGAAATTAATGTATTGTGTGAGAAAAGCATCAGAAAATGACTTGGCGGAGCTCTCAATAATAGAGAGAGAGGCATTTACAGAGAGCTGGCCGCCTACTCCGTTTAGGAGGGATTTGGCAAGTAAAAATGTGGAAATACTAGTTGTTTCAATCAATGTGAATCCTGGATTGGTGCCAGAGGATTCTGAAGCTAATGATATTACTTATGAGAACCTTGGATATATGCATAGATTCTTGAAACAATTGAATAATCTGTGGAGTGATAAGCCTATTCATGATAATAAGAATATTGTTGGGTATGTTGCTACTAGACATATGTATGACGAGGCTCACATAACAAGCATAGCGGTCAGAAAGTCATTTCGAGGACTCGGTATAGGTGAATTGTTGATTATGTCTGCAGTTTCTAACGCAATGGAAAAGAGTTATAGAACCACAACATTAGAAGTACGTGTTTCGAATATATCTGCCCAATCGTTATACAAAAAATATGGATTCAAAGAGGTTGGTATTCGCAAACGTTACTACAGTGATAATAACGAAGATGCATATATTATGACTACTGATATATTATGTTCAGATCTTTATACTAATCATTTTAGGAATCTGGTCGATGAATTTAATAAGCGTAAATTGAATATTGATTGGAAGATATCGGATTCATATTCCGACGAATATCTGACGTATTCCAACCAATGACATTGATATTGATAGTAAAATAAGGATAAATTTCTGGTTTACCCTTGAACTCAAATAGATACCTATTTGTGCACCCAACAGTGCACCGATGCCCAACAGCATTGCCCTAATCCATCCTTCCTCGTATTGGTCTGTAAGAATTCTTGTAATTAGACTGGAAGAAGATGTTAATACTAATAGAAGCATAGCTGTTGGAGCCACAACTCTGGGCGGCATTCTTAGCAAAAACGTCATTGCTGGAACGTTTACTACGCCTCCTCCTATACCGAAGAAACTAGATATGAAACCAGATATAGGTGATATGGCAGATGCCATAAGAGTGTTTACGTAAAACCGAATTCTAAAACTTCTGCCGTTAAATGTTCTTTCCGTTATTTCTCTGTTTGGCACTTGGAAATTCCACCATTGCATGGCCTGAGCCTTATAGCTTCTCCAAAGTACATATAATGAGCCCAACAAAAGCATCAGTCCCATGAAAAAGTCAAAAGTGCTTCTATCTACATTATTGGCAGCCAAGGCGCCAACTGCTGCTGCAGGTATGGCTCCGATGGAAAGTAGAGAAGCTGTTCGAAAATCTATTCTGCCAGCCCTGTAATTTCCCACTGTAGCAGACACCGCGTTGAGAAAAATTACAGTTAACGAAATACTAGAAATAGTAGAGGCAGAGGCCTCAGGGAACATTATCAACAAAATTGGCACGAGTATAAATCCACCGCCCAATCCTACCAATGTTCCTAGTGTGGCAACTAACAAACCAATGATTGGCAATAATATGAGATGATGAGCAACTACATCAAATCCCATTGAGTATTCTCCAAATTCTATATCGGAGTTTGACGGTTATTATCGCTAACTCCACTATATGTCTAGATTTCTTCTATAGCTATATCCAGAATTTTCGTGGGATTTACAGGTTTAGACATTTCTCCAGAACCGGACATAGATACTTCAAGGTTGGCTATAGTGTCTACTACGTCAATGCCTTCAACTACTTCACCAAATATGGTGTAGTTTTTGGGTAGACCTCCGTTTTTATGCATAATGAAAAATTGACTTCCGTTTGTATTTGGACCGGCATTTGCCATGGCCATTGTGCCCCTCAAGTAATCCCTACTCACTGGTTCATCAGGAAATGTGTACCCAGGACCACCCATTCCTGTTCCAGTCGGGTCACCACCTTGTATCATGAATCCTTCTACTACCCTGTGAAATATAACGTCATCGTAATACCCTTCTTTCGCTAAAAACACGAAATTGTTGACTGTAATCGGGGCATCAGACGGGAAGAAATTTATTTTTATTTGTCCACTACTAGTATTAATAATTGCGGATATTTCGCTATCTGGATTGATACTCATCGATGGTGGTGCTGAATACTGCGGCATGTTATCTCCTCTTCTGCTTGTTTTGTATAATTATTTAGAAGCCAAATCTGGCAACTTGGTTATGAGTTTATCAGAATTGTCATCGATATTGCACATAAATTTCACGAAGTTTCTTGACCTCTCCCTTTTTTAGGGTGGTCTAATCCCCTTTCACTATGGCATAATTGAGACTGCTCTCGTTTAACAATTTATTATAAGGATGAAATATCATGACCAGTAAAGATTTAAATTCTGAATCCCTATCTACAATACATACATCCAACGGAGAGGTTTACTATTATAATATTGGCACTGTGGAATCAAAATATGGTGCCACAATTTCGACTTTACCTTTTTCAATCCGAGTTTTGTTAGAAAATGCTCTTAGGAATCTAGATGGATACCTAGTTACGGAAAATGATGTTTCTAATGTGGTGAGTTGGAAGCCGACAGAACAATCGGCGAAAGAGTTTCCTTTTATGCCAGCCCGTGTATTGATGCAAGACTTCACTGGCGTACCTGCAGTTGTGGATTTGGCTGCTATGCGTACAGCCATGGCAAGAAATGGTGGGGATTATAGAAAGGTGAATCCTATAGTTCCTGTAGATTTGGTTATTGATCATTCAGTACAGGTGGATTATTTTGGTACACCTTCAGCATTTAAGTTGAATGTGCAAAGAGAATTTGAGAGAAATAAGGAAAGATACACTTTCCTTAGATGGGCACAAAATGCTTTTGATAATTTTACACTAGTTCCTCCGGGCACGGGTATAGTGCACCAAGTCAATTTGGAATATTTGGCATCTGTAGTATCTTCTAAGACTGTAGACGGAAAGAAAGTCGTCTTTCCGGATACTGTAGTAGGAACAGATTCTCATACCACTATGATAAATGGTCTGAGTGTTCTGGGATGGGGTGTTGGGGGTATCGAGGCTGAAGCAGTCATGTTGGGT
This sequence comes from uncultured Dehalococcoidia bacterium, assembly GCA_964443385.1. Taxonomy (GTDB): domain Bacteria; phylum Chloroflexota; class Dehalococcoidia; order Lucifugimonadales; family UBA2985; genus VFHP01. The sequence continues at coordinate 6,467 of CAYUCO010000091.1, forward strand.
CAACCGTATTATATGCAACTACCGGAAGTTATCGGATTTAAGCTTACAGGTTCGTTAAAAGAAGGTGTTACCGCTACTGATTTAGTCTTAACGGTTGTTCAAATGTTAAGAGCTAGAGGTGTGGTCGAGAAATTTGTAGAATTTTTTGGCACAGGACTAAGTAATCTTCCACTACCGGATAGAGCCACTATAGCCAATATGGCACCAGAATACGGGGCAACATGCGGATTCTTCCCAGTTGATGAAATAACCTTGGAATTTATGAGAGGGACAGGAAGGTCAGTTGATCATGTGGCTCTCGTAGGTGAATATGCTAAGGCACAACAACTTTTCAGAACAGATGATACACCTGATCCACAATACACTGATGTATTAGAATTGGACATGGGCACTGTAAAACCTAGTCTTGCTGGTCCTAAAAGACCTCATGACAAAGTTTTACTCGGTGATATGAAAAAAGTATTCAAAGACGAGTTCGGCGACTCGGAAGACAGAACAGAGTTGATTTTGGAGAGTGGCAATGCATCACTAGGTAATGGAGACGTAGTTATAGCTGCTATAACAAGTTGTACTAATACTTCTAATCCGTCCGTAATGGTGGGTTCGGGTTTGATAGCAAAGAAAGCTGTTGAACTTGGATTGAAGAGTAAACCTTGGGTTAAAACTAGTCTGGCTCCTGGATCTCAAGTCGTTACAGATTATTTAGAATCTGCAGGCCTAACAAAATATTTGGAGAATCTTGGGTTTCACACTGTGGGTTATGGATGTACTAGCTGCATTGGTAATAGTGGTCCGTTGCCGGAACCCGTTTCTAATGCCGTTAAAGACAAGGATTTAACTGTGGCTGCCGTACTTAGTGGGAATAGAAATTTTGAAGGCAGGGTACATGCTGAAGTAAAGGCCAATTACCTAGCCTCACCGATGTTGGTAGTGGCATATGCGTTAGCAGGCACTGTTGAAATAGACTAAGATCATGACCCTATTTCTCAAGATAAAGATGGTAACCCAGTATATCTACAAGATATATGGCCATCTCAAAAGGAAATCAGCGACACCATATCTACTTCATTAAACCCGACAATGTTTACTAATAGGTATAGTAGTGTTTCTACTGGTCCTGAGGAATGGAAAACAATTACTGCTCCGGATGGCGATTTATACGATTGGGATGCAGACTCAACATACATCCAAGAGGTACCATTTTTTGAAAATATTGGTGATGAAGTTCAAGATACAGTAGATATTACTGGGGCAAACGTACTCGTAATGGTTGGAGACAACATAACAACAGATCACATTTCCCCTGCTGGAGCCATTCCATCCAGTAGACCGGCTGGAAGTTTCTTGCAGGATAAAGGTGTGGAAGTAAGAGATTTCAACACTTATGGGTCGCGTAGAGGTAACCACGAGGTTATGATGAGAGGCACTTTCGGCAACGTTAGATTAAGGAATCAATTGACTCCTGAAAAAGAAGGTGACTGGACGGTATACATGCCTAGTGGTGAAGTAACGAGTATATTCGAGGCTGGTGAAAAATATCAGGAGAACGGTATTCCTACTATTATAATAGCTGGAAAAGAGTATGGGATGGGTAGTTCAAGGGATTGGGCAGCCAAAGGACCTAATCTGCTTGGAGTTAAGGCTGCAATTGCTGTGAGTTTCGAGCGTATACATCGTAGCAATTTAATTGGCATGGGTGTATTACCACTACAATTCAAGAGTGGTGACAATGCCGAAAGCATTGGCCTGAATGGCACAGAAACATACAATATATCTGGCATCTCTGGCAGAATCAAACCTGGTCAAGATGTAAGCATAGTGGCTGTTAAGGAAAATGGTTCGGAAATCAAGTTTTCGGTTAGGTGCAGAATTGATACAGAAGTAGAGGTTGATTACCATCGTAACGGCGGTGTACTACACACGGTGTTGAAGCGAATGCTGGAAGAAAAGTAACTTGGTTATATAGGAAAGCCTACTAATGTATTGGAGTCTCTATGAAAATTACTTCTGTGGATGCGATTTACCCAAATTATAAGCATGTGCCTCCATCTTGGAGGACTCATTTCTGGCAAATAGTGGTTAGAATCGAAGCAGATAATGGTTTCGTGGGGTACGGATATGGTGGAGGTGGTCAGGCGTCAATCCAAGTAGTCAATCTGCACTTCAGGGAACTTTTATTAGGAAAAAGTTTGGAAACCATTCAAGACATCGAGCAATTGTGGGATAACCTTTATTTCGAATCACTTCCGTATGGTAGAAAAGGAATAGCAGTAATGGCTTTAAGTGGAGTCGATTTGGCTTTATGGGATCTTTTGGCTAAATCAGAAAACTTGCCTGTTTATCAACTGATTGGACCACGAAACAAAAATGATGTTAAATGCTATGCTACTGGACCCGATGTAAATTGGTATTCTGAACAAGGATTCAAAGCACACAAATTCCCACACAGATGGAATAGCGAATCTGATTATGAAATAGCTGTTCAACGTGCGAGTACGGCTAGGGAGGCTATGGGACCAGATTCATTGATAATGATTGATACATATATGTCATGGGATTACGAAGTGACGGTTGAGATGGCAAGGATTTTAAATGATTACAATATATATTGGTTTGAGGACGTATTAACGCCAGACAAATTGGTGGACCAATCGAAATTACGTGAACATGTAAAACCAACTTTGATTTCAGGCGGAGAGCATGAATTTACTCAATATGGATTTGAACAAATTGCTTCGAATAATGCGTTGGATTTATGGCAGCCAGATATAACTTGGTGTGGAGGTATAACTGCTGGTTTAAGAATACTGGAAATAGCTTCGGACCATAATATTCCGGTAGTACCTCATCGTGGTGGTGAAGTCTGGGGGTTGCATCTAATAGTTTCTTCACAGTGCGACTCATTGGCGGAGGTTTTGCCTGGTGTAAAGGGTCAGGAAAAAGATATTTTATGGATCGGTGAACCCCAAGTTATTGATGGATACATTACCCCTACGGAAGAGCCAGGCTTCGGAGTAGTTCCAAACCCTAAGCTAATGAGGGTGTAGATCAACTAGTTTGGAATATACTATATCAATACGACTAAAGCCTTAAATCACGTCTATTAAAGCTTAGACATCCTAGTAATAATATGACAAAAGTCACTGTTAGGAATATTACTGACACAGGAAAATTCACTCCAGTTTCAAATGCTTCTGGTACGTTGTAATATCGAAAAAGCGACAAGCGATTTATCACATCGAAACTATCTAAGAGGCCGTCAGCCACATTTGACATATAAGATAACAAGGAAACAATAATTGGTATGATTAATGACAATCTCCTTTTGCCGGTTATTGCCGATATTGAAAATGAACCAGTACCAATAAGTATTGAAATTAATGTTACGCTAAAGGTTGCCGAAAATATGCCGTATATACCAAGTTCCATGTTAATTATCAAGCTTGGTATATATATACTCAAACAAATTATTGATGCCATAATTAACATGTTTAACATGAAAACTGCATATTTTTGCAAAAACAAACTGGTTCTGGACAGTGGTTCTGAAAGCAAAATCTCTATTGTTCTATTTTCTTCTTCAGAACCTATAGAGCTGGCTCCAGCGAACACACCAAAAATTATTAAACAGATCGGTATCATAAGAGAATATGCTTCAACATTTAACCATCCCGCTGGTGAAGCAATATCACTAATGTTATCTATGCCAAATACTTTTGCAATATCGGCTGGATATGCCTCAGCAAGTTCTCCGATGGAGTCTTCCATGGCAGCATAAAGGAACGTAACAGAGCTGCAATATATGGAGATACCCAAAGACCACCATTTCAATGGTCTGATTTGATCCCTCATTGTTTTAAGTAAAACGTTATTTAACAACATAAGCCAAGGTGGGACTTTTAATAGTACGACAGGAATATTTCTTCAAGATCTGGTTCATGAATCTTAACATCCGAGACTTCATATTTAGCAATGGCCTTTATAATATTGTCTATTGGACCAGATATTTCAAAACTTAATTGATTGTTAAGAACATCAATATTTTTGATTGCAGGGATACTCTCAAACGTTTTAGGATCTACATTTTCCACAAACGTAACAGTGAAAATGCGGACTTGTTTAGATTTTAGATCTGATACATCTTCCACCGCTATTAATTTTCCGTTTCCAATAATAGCAATTCTGTCACATATATTTTCAACTTCAGAAAGCACATGAGAGGAAAAAAGTATGGTAGATCCATCAGCAGCCATACCACGAATAATGGACTCAAATTCATTTTGAACAAAGGGATCCAAACCTGTAGTTGGTTCGTCCATGATTACGAGTTGCGGTTTATGCGCCAAGGCCCTTATGATCGCAATTTTTTGTTTGTTACCATGCGAAAGCGTATCAATTTTCTTATCTAAGTCGCAATTAAGTCTTTCTGCAAGTTCTATGAATGAAGTTGTTTCATCTTGACCTTTTATATTCATGCAGTACGTTAGAAATTGACGGCCGGTTAGATTTTCGTATAAAACTGGAGAGGTTGATAAATAACCGATGTTTCTTCTTATATTTAACGAATCTTTGTGAGAGTCCATACCGAATATTTGAGCTGTACCTTCTGATGCCCTTATGAAATCCATCAGAATTCTCATAGTAGTTGTTTTCCCTGCGCCATTCGGGCCTAAATAACCTAGTATCTCACCTTGCAAGACCTCAAGATTTAAGTCAACAATGCCCCTTGATTTGCCATAATATTTAGATAGGCCGGTGATCTTTATTGCAGTTGTATTAACCATAATGGTTGGATTGTAATACATTGGAGACAGTAATGCACATATTTATTTTAATCAGTTTTGATGGTCGATTGTACTATTGAAACTGCACATAAATTGCCCAGATAATTCTATTGTTAGTCTTAATGGAATGGTATAATCGTAGACGAGGTTTCGTTGAATTTACAAATTTCAGTAATAGGGTCTGGAGATACTGCCACCGAAGAGGCACTTCTGCTCGCCGAAGAGGTAGGTAGAGAACTGGGAAGCAGAGGGATCACAGTGATTTCTGGTGGTCTGTTTGGGGTGATGGAGGCGGTATGTAAGGGCGTAAAGGAAGCTGGTGGAACTACAATAGGCATTCTGCCGGGAAGCAGTCCTAACGAATCTAACGCATATGTGGATATAAAAATTTGTACTGGCATCGGATATGCGAGAAACCTAGCAGTTGTCAAATCAGGATTAGCAGTAATAGCTGTCTCTGGAGCTTTTGGTACATTGTCCGAGATTGGGCATGCTTTGGGGGATGATATACCAGTAATAGGCCTAAAGACATGGTCTCTAAGCAGAAATTATGCAACAGACGACAAAATTATAATTGCTGATAGCCCTAGAGATGCTGTAGAAAAGGCGATAATTTCTGCTAACAAACGGCTTAATGATATTGAATTGGAGAAATAGTTGAGTCAAATAACTAGTGTCAAGGCGCGCGAGATAATCGATTCCAGAGGCAATCCGACTATTGAGGTTGATATTATCTTATCAGATGGGTCCTTTGGTAGGGCTGCTGTACCTTCTGGTGCAAGCACAGGTATACACGAGATGTTGGAGCTTCGAGACCAAGACAAAAATAGGTTCAATGGTTACGGTGTTCAAAATGCTGTGGCTAATGTTAATGAATCGATAAATCCACTGTTAAATGGCATGTCGGCACTCGACCAAAACATTATTGACCGAAAACTTGTAGAATTTGATGGAACAGCAGACAAAAGCAATATGGGTGCAAATGCTATATTGGGAGTTTCTTTGGCAGTTGCACATGCTGCAGCCAGTTTTTTGAACAAACCGCTATATAAATACCTCTCCCCTTCCCCATCCTTACTTCCTTCTCCTATGTTTAATATATTGAATGGGGGTAAACATGCTCAAGAATCAACAGATTTTCAAGAGTTTATGGTTATGCCGCTTGGTATAAGTTCATATAGAGAGGCATTACGTTGCGGTGTTGAGGTTTACCAAAGTCTGAAGAAATTTCTGATCCAGAATAATCATACTACAAACATTGGTGATGAAGGTGGCTTTGCTCCATCACTGGAATCTAATGAAGCGGCCATTCAAGCTATAGTAGCCGCTATAGATATGGCTGGATACAAACCTGGATCGGATTGCTTTATAGGTTTAGATGTTGCAGCAAGCGAACTCTTCTCTGAGGGTAAATATTTTTTGTCTCGGGAAGGTTTATCCCTGACTAGTGACGAATTGGTGGATTATTATCACAAGCTGTGTGATAAATACCCTATATTTAGTATAGAGGATGGTATGGCTGAGGACGACTGGACTGGATGGGGTTCATTAATGGAACGCATAGGGGGCAAAATTCAATTGGTAGGGGATGATTTGTACACCACGAATGTAGAGCGAATACAAAGGGGTATAGAAGAGAAATCTAGTAATTCAGTCTTGATAAAATTAAATCAAATAGGTTCCTTAACAGAGACCATAGATGCAATTGAATTGACACACCAAGCTGGATGGACGGCGGTGATAAGCCATCGTTCAGGAGAGACAGAGGATACTACAATATCGGATTTATCAGTAGCAATGCATTCAGGACAGATTAAGGCCGGTGCACCTGCTCGTAGTGAACGTGTTGCTAAATACAATCGATTGCTTAGAATAGAAGAGGAATTAGGATTAGATTCAATTTTTTCTGGTCCTATCCTGTTGGCCAATTTTAATAAATAGATTAAAAAAAGGAGAAAGATGGTTACACGAATAGGTATAAATGGTTTCGGTAGAATAGGGCGTCAAGTACTCAGAGCAACACTAGAAAGGCATTCAGACAAATTAGAAGTTGTTGCAGTTAATGATCTTTCTGACTCCAAAACAAATGCACACCTTTTTAAGTATGACAGTAGCTACGGTATTTATCCTGGAGAAGTTAAGCCAACCGAAAAAGGAATTTCTATAGAAGGAAAAGAGATCCAAGTTCTGGCAGAAAGAGACCCATCTAAACTTCCTTGGGGAGATTTGGGTATAGATATAGTAGTCGAATCCACTGGGATATTTACAGACGCTGAAAAAGCTGCAGGACACATAACGGGAGGGGCCAAGAAGGTAATTATATCTGCACCTGCAAGAAATGAAGATGTGATGGTAGTGTTAGGTGTGAACCAGGACAAATATGAACCCTCAAAGCACAGAATACTGTCGAATGCATCCTGTACAACAAACTGTATTGCAAATATGGTTAAGGTCTTACACGATAACTTTACGGTTAAGTACGGTTTGATGAATACAATCCATGCATATACCAATGACCAAAGAATACTGGACCAAACCCACGAAGACCTTCGAAGGGCTAGATCTGCTGCTCAAAATATAATACCTACTACTACGGGGGCAGCTAGAGCCGTAGGATCTATATTGCCTGAATTGCAGGGTAAAATACACGGTATGTCACTAAGGGTTCCTGTTTCTACTGGGTCCATTACTGACTTTGTTGCAGAGATAGAAAAGACTGCTAGTGTGGATGATATAAATGAAGCTTTTAAAAGTGCGGCTGCCAATGAGTTACACGGAATATTGGAATATACTGAAGACCCAATAGTTAGCAGTGACATAGTTAAAAATCCACATAGCTGTATAATAGACGGACTTTCCACTATGGTTATGGAAGGAAACATGGTCAAAGTACTGGGTTGGTATGACAATGAATGGGGTTATTCCTGTAGGACATCTGATCTATGCGCTTTCCTAGCTGATAAAGGTTTATGAATTCAAAGATGATTTGTAGTCTTAGCGGCTCTATAACTTAATTGTTGTAACCGATTATATAAGTAGCTGATAAATCACTTTAGGCAGTTAATTAATCAGAGAAGATTTTGTTTTGAACAGATCTGCAAAGAGATTAGGTAGTATAAAGATATCAAAGGTTGGTTCATTATATTCTATTGGATCCTCTGGATATTTGGTGCCAACCTCCATACTCATAATTGCATCTATTTTGAGATTGTATGGTATTCAATGGGATCAAAACGGACTCTTTCATCCAGATGAACGCGCGATTCTTTTTCACGTAAACGATCTATCATTCCCAGATTGGAATAACTTGGGCGTATTGATGGACGCCAATAATAGCCCACTGAACCCTAATTGGTTTCCGTATGGCTCATTAATTTTGTATTTTACCAAGATTGTTGAGACCACAGTATCAGTTTTCTACAATGTTTCTTTAACAGATCTGAGCTTGATTGGAAGGGGTCTTTCAGCGTTTGCAGATATAGGAACTGTTTTTATGACTTTCATGATTTGTTCTACTGCTTATAATCGGAAAGTTGCATATTTAGCATCATTATTGGTTTCACTTTCGGTGATTCACATACAACTAAGCCATTTTTTCGTTGTAGATACGTATCTTACATTTTTTATCACAACATCATTGTACTTCATGATTAAGATAGCCAAGTTTGGTGGCGCAAAAAATAGTATATACGCCGGAATATTTATTGGATTCGCTTTAGCAACCAAAATAAGTGTTGCTCCAATAGTCATAGTACTATTTGTGGCTCATGGTCTTCGATATGTTGACTCTGTTCCAAAATTTGTGACTGAATCACATGCAATGCGAAACCACAAATTGGCAATTCTTAGGTTATTGGCTATTTCAATAGGCATGTCAGCCCTAGTGTTTGTTATTACCACCCCTTATGCACTACTTGATTGGTATAGATCTGAGGCTTGTAACATGCCAGGGAGTTTTTTGAACTTTCTGTCCTATAATGAATACGCCTGCTCAGTTGGTGGAGAATTTCAGATGGCAAGAGGCGAATCAGGTAGACCATATACACAGCAATATATTGGCACCATTCCTTTTTTCTACCAAATGCGTCAACTTGTCTTTTTTGGACTTGGGCCACTGTTGGGTGTATTCGCATGGATCTCCATTGTATTTATGGTTTTCTTAGCTTATTACAGGCGACAGAGACCCGATATTGTCCTTATAGCTTGGATACTTCCCTATTTTATCTTAACCGGATATTTAGAAGTTAAATTTCTCAGATACATGCTGCCAATTACACCAGTAATGTTGATATTTGTTAGCCAAACATTATTCGTGCTTGGAGCATGGTCTAAAGAGAATATGAACAGAGTATATCTTGGACTTCAAATATTTGTTGCACTATTGATCGCATCTACACTATTTAATGCATTGGCATTTATGAACATATATCACAACGATCACACAGCTTTTAGGGCGTCAGCTTGGATAAATCAGAATGTATCACCCGGGTCAATAATTCTTATGGAACACTGGGAGGAAGGATTGCCTAATTTGCATGGTTATATTGCAGGTTGTAGGGGTGACGATAGTGATTATCTTTCATGTATGAAAATGTATGATAGCGATCAAACAATCTATCCTTCCGGAAAATCAAAAATCGAACTGGTTGCTAGTCAACTTTCTAATGCTGACTACTTGGTGTTTTTCAGTAATCGTCTATATGGCACTATACCCAGGCTGGAATCCAAATATCCATATAGTTCAATATATTATAGAGCACTTTTCGCAGGTCAATTAGGATATGAACTTGAACATTATGAACAAACTCACCCATCTTTCCTTGGTTTAACTCTTAGCAACGATACCTTTAGTAGACCAAACCTTGATCCTCCTGATCTAATCTCAAGCTATGTTGATTCCGCTTTTACTTTAAGCATGGGATATGCTGACGAAAGTTTTGATGTGTACGATCATCCCACAGTATTGATTTTCAAGAACAACGACAAGCTATCCCAATCTGAGATTACAGATGCCATTTTTGACGACTATCTTACTGTTCAAGAAGATAATATGTTGATGATGTCTATGGACATGAAAAATGTGCAACAAGAAAATGGGACATGGGCAGAAGTAATTTACCTTGAAGATGTTCCTTCATATATTTCTATAATATTCCTGTATCTCATTGTTATAGTAATGGGGTTGATAGCTTTTCCGATATCCTTTTTTGTTTTTATGTGGTTGCCAGATAAAGGGTATGCATTTTCAAAGATATTTGGCCTGTTATTTGTCTCATATTTATCCTTTATTCTATCTAGTTATCAACTAATGGCTTTTTCTATATTCACGATACTTGTTTCTTTCTTCACAGTAATTCTTTGTTCAGCTCTAGCGTTCTATTTTTTCAGAATTGAGATAAAAACATTTATAGAACAAAACTTTAAACATATAGTTGTAACAGAAGTGATATTCACAATATCATTCCTAGCGTTTATTTTGATCAGATCAGCGAATCCGGACCTATGGCATCCATACATAGGTGGGGAAAAGTCTATGGATATGGCTTATATAACCGCTATTGTGAAATCTACTTATATGCCCCCTTATGATCCATGGTTTTCTGGTGGGTATATGAACTATTACTACTTCGGATATTTTGTAGTAGCAACATTGATTAAAATTTCCGGTATATTGCCAGAAGTGGCCTATAATGTATCAATAGGTATCTTCTTTGCAATTACCACCTCTTCTGTGTTTTCGTTGGTGTATAACCTTACAAAAAGTTCAGCAGTATCAGGATTGGAATCTGTGAAAAGAATACATCCGACTTTAGCAGGTATAATAAGTGTGTTCTTTATCGCAGTGTTTGGCAATATAGACGGACTCATCCAACTGATCCAGGCATTTTGGGGATTTCTATTTAGCGATGGTGAGATAAAGCTTTTCGACTTCTGGAGAAGCAGTAGGATGATTCCTCCTGCCGGGAATCCAATTGGCTATGCTATAACCGAATTTCCATTCTTTACATTCTTGTTTGCGGACCTACATTCCCACCTTATGGCTATCCCATTTTCAATACTTATCTTGGCTATTACATTCGGGTTTATAATGCGATCCCAAAACGAACCCAGAATGGCTCCCAAATTACTGCACTTAGCAATACTTGGTCTCTCCTTAGGGGCATTAATGATGACAAATACATGGGATTACCCTACTTATTTGATAATAGTGGGGATATCAATTATCTCCGCGTCACTTTTGTTTGATCTATCAAAAGATATACTACGGCGATTTTTGAATGCAGTTACACAATTCTCTTTTGTCGTATTAACTTCTATTTTGTTTTTCCTCCCATATCTAGAGAATTACGAATCTTTCACAAATGGTGTTTCATTCAGTTTATGGCAAACTCCAATCTACTCTTATGTCGCGATACATTCCTTGTTTTTGTTTGTGATATGCACATATTTGTTGGTTAACCTTAAGGAGAATATGAATTCTGGCATTGTTCTATACCCAGACAAGTTTGGTAAATGTCTTGCAATTGCATTTTCAAAAACCAGCAACATATTAGTTCTTAGTCTATTCTTTTCATCTTTTATAACTTTAATGATTTACGGTTATACCACTGCATTGTTTTTGTTGGGATTGATGTTGCTAGTATCAATAAACTTGCATAAACACATAATGGGATCTAAAACTAAGAATCAGGATGTTTTTGTGTTGATTTTGGTATTGTTGGGTTTTGGTATTGGTCTTGGAGTTGAACTAATCACTATACTAGGTGATATAACAAGAATGAACACCGTGTTCAAGTTCTATTTACAGGCTTGGCTATTATTGGGTATTGCTGCGTCTTATATGATCTGGCGCTTAAGTATTGGTTTCATGGTGAACAATGACAACAAAGAAGTTGCAGGCTACAGATTCGGTTTTGTCTGGAAAGGCATTTTTTTATTACTAATCTTAGCTTGTGCAATATATCCAATCATGGGTACTCACGACCGAATCCAATCCAGGTTCAACCCACTTCCAAATACATTGAACGGGTTAGATTACATGAAATCAGCTACATATATGTTTGATGATGGCAGAGGTGTGGAGAATTTAAGATCAGATCATGAAGCCGTGATGTGGATTCGAAACAATATAGAAGGGTCACCGGTAATTTTAGAAGGGCAAGGACAATTATACAGAACATTGCATAGTCGAGTATCAATCTACACTGGATTGCCTACTGTCCTAGGTTGGGATAATCATCAGGGTCAACAGAGAGGGTATTCCAGATCCATATTGGAACGCAAGAGAGATATAGAAACCATGTATTCATCTCTCGACATAGATAGAGTAATGTCATTAATTAAGAAATATGACATTAGGTATATTTATATTGGCGAGCTAGAGAAACATTATTATAAGGCTGAAGGGTTAAAAAAATTCGATGAAGACAAGAAGTTATTCGGTCTACTATATTTCAACGATGAAGTTAGTATATACAAGATCGATCATCAATGAATGAATATGTTGTTCGATTAAATGTTATAATTCTGTGGCAAAGTATCATGTGGAGAACAGAATATGGATGTATTGGAAGTAATAAGGGATCTAAGCATAATCTTGTTTATGATGATCGGTATTTTTGTTATGATACTTTTCACTGTATTTGGTGTAATTATCTATCGCAAATTATCTGAAGCTGTAAATTCTGTCCGGTCTACATTGAAATCCACTGAAGAAACAGCAAAAGTTGTGACAAACAGTTTCCTGAAACCGTTTGTAGGCGGATCAGTGATATCTTTTGTGGCGAGCAAAATATTCAAAAACTTTTTCAGTAGGGCACAAGATAAAAAGGAGTAGTAGAACTATGTCAAATGGTAGAGGCCCAGGATTTAGTAGCGGATTGTTACTCGGAGGAATAATTGGTGCTTTAATTGGATTGTTATCCGCCCCTAAACCTGGAGAGGAAACTAGAGCACAGGTTAGAGAGAAAACTGCTGGTTTAAGGCAAAAAGCTGAGGAGTTAACTAGCGAAGCCAGAGAGCTTATACTCGATGTGCTGCAAGATGGACGTGGTAGTAAATACAGACAAACTGAAGATGATACTGATATCCAACAAGTGGCAACGGAAGAAAAGTAGAGAGGCTCAATAGGCGTATTTAGGATATGACCCAAATAATTTTACAAACGACACCTTGTTGTTCATTTGTTCTATAGCCCACATTACATTATCATCTTCTCTGTGCCCTTCTATATCCAATAGAAATACATATTCACCTAATCCTGCTTTGTTTGGTCGAGATTCCACCTTTGCAAGATTTATGTTTTTTTCTGCAAAATATCCCAATACAGAATGTAACATTCCGGCTTGATCGTCTCCAAAGGAAAAACACAAAGATGTTTTATCAGATCCGGTAGGTTCATGATCGGTTTTCGATAGTACTACAAACCTAGTGTGATTGGATTTATTGTCCTGTATTCCCCTATCTAAGACCTTAACGCCGTAAATGTCTGCTGTTCTTGTGTTACCAATTGCAGCAGCAGGTTTTTTACTTGATAACATGTCTTCTACTGCAGCTGCTGTACTTAAAGAAGCTATTTGTATTGCGTTCTTATATTGCTCATCCAAATATTTTCGGCATTGGCCAAGAGCGTTAGGGTGGGAATAGACTACTTCGACTTCCTGTTGTTTAGTGTCTGGTTTGAGCATGAGGCACAGTTCGATAGGGATTATTATTTCTCTAGATATCATCAAAGCTGTATCATGTATAAGTAGATCTAGGGTGTCTGGTACCGAACCTTGGAGGCTGTTCTCTATTGGAACCACTCCTTCTTCTACAGTTCCGTTATCTACAGCATTAGCTATAGCCAAGACGGAATTTAGAGGCATAAGATCGGCATCTGAATCATACAAGAGGGCAGCTTGTTCAGTGAATGTTCCTATTGGACCTAGGTAGGCGATAGTTTTTGTCATCTTAGTAATTGAATGCTGAGTAAAACGCAATCTTTCAGTGTTCAGATCCGGACAGTCGAAACTTTTCCAACTGTTTGTCTTTAGCTCCTACGATCAATATGTCCCCTTTTTGTAATTCTTCTTCTTGATCAGGCGCTAACAACATTCCCTTTCCTCTTTTTATAGCAATCATCGCTATCCCTTTGTCAGTAGTAGAACCTCCTTGAAGACCTAATGCAGTGAAATAAAGTCCTTCATCTGCTCCTATGTCTTTAAGCGTGCTACCAATTAAATGGTCAGGGACTCTGATCTTGCTAATCCCATAATCTAAAGTGAGATCCATATATTCGATCACATTTTCATTAAACAGGCTATGAGCTAATTCCTCTCCACTTTCTTGTTCCGGATATATTATTTTATGAACCCCTATCTTTTCCAGAGTAGTGCCATGTAGTTCGTTTTCAGCTCTGGCGAATATAAGAGGGACTCCTATTGTAGACTAAAAAACAGACGACATTAAGCTAGATTGC
>CAYUCO010000092.1:0-6205 GCA_964443385.1 uncultured Dehalococcoidia bacterium
CTGTGAGGCGGTACTGTCATTAAGCCAGTTAGCTCTATATTCGGCTTAGCAATTATGAATTCTACAACTTCATCAAATTCCCGAAGGTTTATACCTGTCTTTGTATCTTCTCCAGAAAGGTTAATCTCTAGGTAAATCTTAGTAATCTTTTTCATTTCTCCTGCAACCACATCTATTCTATCAGCCAACTTTGCACTATCCACTGATTGAATAACATCAAACATTTGGACTGCTCGCCTTACTTTATTAGATTGCAAAGGCCCTATCAGTTGTAAACTCTTTAATCCATGTGGTAGGTCAGTAACGTCGAATTTACTTTCAGCTTCTTGCACCCTGTTTTCACCCAAGTGATCCAACCCCAAGTTAACAGCATCGAGAATCCTCTGATAGCTGACCTGCTTACAAGCACCTAATAGAACAACACTTGATTCTGATCTGCCGGATTTATCCAATGAATATTTAATCTTTTCTCTAATCTGATAAAGCCTAGTTTCGATATCAATGTCAACCATAAATCGTCTACCTTAAGTTAATGTTCGGAAATATTCTATACATGCAATTTAGGGTACTAAAAGCAGCTTGCCTGTAGTCAATCGCCCTTCCAATTGCTCATGTGCCAGAGCAGCATCCGCTAATGGCAATTTATTATGTATGCGGACTTTCAACTCCCCTTCGTTTACAGCATTCAGTACCTCACTAGCACGATTCTCCAATTCTTCTCTATTACCTATATATGATGTCAAAGTCGGTCGAGTCAAAAACAACGACTTACTATTCAGCAACATGGGAGATATAGGAGGAACTAAACCACTTGACTGTCCATAAAGAACCATATAACCCCTTGTAGCAAGACAACCAATACTTTTATCAAAAGTGTCTAGACCAACTGAGTCGTAAACTACTTGAATTCCTTTCCCATCTGATATAGCTTCAACTTCTTTTTGAAAATCGTGTGTTTTGTAGTTTATGACATAGTCAGCACCTGCAGATCTAGAAATATTGCCTTTTTCTTCCGTAGATACCGTGCCTATAACTGTAGCTCCTAAAGATTTGGCCATTTGTGTAAGTAGTAATCCTACCCCGCCAGCAGAGGCATGAATCAAACATGTATCTCCAGATCCTAAAGGGTAAGTCGACTTACACAAATACTGAGCGGTTATCCCCTGCAACATGACTGCCGCAGCTATGTCTACATCCAACCCAGTGGGGATTTTTATAAGTTTCCATGCGGGACAAACAATCTTCTGCGCATACGATTGAGAGACTCCGGTGTACGCCACAAGATCTCCTTGTTTGAAACCAGAAACATCATCACCTACTTCGAGCACCTCACCTGCTCCCTCCGATCCAGGAATAAGAGGTAATGACGGTATGGGGTAAACACCAGACCTAATGTAAATATCCATATAATTCACACCAATAGCCCTAAGTTGAATCAGAACCTCTCCTGAACCAGGTACAGGATCTTGAACATTATTATATTCAAGTACTTCTGATCCGCCAGGCCCTGACATTTGAATAGCTTTCATAACCTAAATCCCTCCACAATAGCAAGTATACTTTTTTGTGATCAATTACTTTCAACGACACTCTTAACAACACTTAGAGCATCATAAATGTCTTGCTCTGATATCCCATAATGAGTGACCATACGTATTTTATCACCATATGGATTACTGACCCTAAGACCTTGATCCCCAAATAATGATAAGAGTTCCTGCGTATCTCTCTCAGGAATTTCGAATATAACTATATTGGTTTCAATAACGTCGGATTGTACACGTACGTGTTCAAGATTTCTTAATCCATCCGACAACAAACGAGCATTATGATGATCTTCACTCAGTCTATCAATCATCTCTTCCAAGGCAACTAATGCTGCTGATGCCAAGATCCCTACTTGCCTCATGCCTCCACCTAAAGTGTTTCTCATTACCTTTGCTTTAGCTATAAAATCTTTCGTGCCTAACAATATAGATCCAACAGGGCAACTGAGACCCTTGGAAAAGCAAAACATAGCTGAGTCTACGGTGGAGACCAATTCCTTAGGAGGTAGATTTTGCGCTATGGCTGCATTAAATATTCTAGCCCCGTCCAAATGAACAGCTGTGCCATTATTATGGGATACATCTGATACTGATCGTACATATTCCTGTGGCAAAACAGCTCCACTACACCGATTATGTGTATTTTCCAAACATACTAGAGCCGTATTCGGAAATCTAGCAGATAACTTTTTTGTAGCCTCATAAACACTATTTATATCAAGGGTTCCATTGTCTGCGTTTGCTAGCGGTTTATAAATTATACCTCCAAGAGAAGAGGCAGCTCCGTATTCATAAACGTATATATGTGATAAGTCACCAAGAACTATTTCGTCACCTCTTTCGCAATGTGTTAAAATGGCAGATAAATTCGCCATTGTACCACTAGGCATAAATAAAGCAGATTCTTTGCCCATCATATCCGCAACTTTTTCCTGCAAAAGATTGACTGTAGGATCGTCAGCGAACCCTTCGTCACCCAATTCGGCACTGGCCATTGCATCCAACATGGATTTAGTAGGATGAGTGACCGTGTCACTCCTCAAATCAATAACTTTCATAGACTAATCCTCCAAATTTAAAGTCAGTCTTAGACATTCGGATCATTAAATTTATCTCTATCTGAATCTTCCAACCCGGCAGACTTAAATTCCTGAGCATACATTTTGTAATCTTTCCATATTTTGTTGATCAGTTCTATGTGACGTTCGCTAATGGTACGCTTTACTTCCCCTGGAACTCCAACCACCAACGAATTAGGAGGTATTTCGACTCTTTCTAATATTACAGATCCAGCAGCTATAATTGAACCCTGATTGATAGTGGTATACGAATTTACAGTCGACCCATTCCCTAGCAAACAGTTGTCTCCAACTAACGTAGCATGACACATAACCTTGTGGCCCATAGAAACATAATCACCTATAGTAGTTTGAGAGTTTTCTTCTGAATGTACTACACAATTATCTTGGATATTCACGTATTTACCAATGACAATCTTGCTCAAATTGCCTCTAATAACGGTACCAGGCCAAACACTTGATCCCTCGCCTATCTCAACATCTCCCACAACATACGCTGCCTCACTAACAAAAGCAGAAGGGTGTATTTTAGGTGTTTTACTACCAAGACTTCTAATCAATTTCGGCTCCTTTCTGAGTGCATATTTAAATATGCTTGAATATCATTAATTTATTTCAGTCAGAATACATTATACTAAACTAATCAACGCGAAATTTTCGTCACTCCAACTAGACCAAACATAACAATTATTGTTCGGGATATTCCTGATAATAATCTGCTATATATCTTAAATCTTCAGACGTTATAGAAGACCAGTTAATGTCTATAGAACTGGTTTTGGACACTCCAACCATCAAAAAAGGCTTTGCTAACATTTCCCCATCTGTACCAACACCAGAAGCCTCAAACCAAACCAGAGTAATATTACGGAAGCGTATATCAGTAAATATCTCCCTGAATAAATCTACGCTATATACATTTGCCCTGTCTATGTTGGAGAGAACAGAATTTGTTGAATAATTTACAAGAATTGCTATAAGCGGATCCTGTTCAGATTGAGGAAATTCAACGCTTAAATATCCTATGGTGTCTCCTTCAGGATTATCTCTCAAGACTTCTGTAACTTTTTGTTCTATAACTTCACTGTATACAGATTTCACAAACTCTTCTTCTGATTGAATCGAATCATCTACCGAACTACCAGAAAAAGAACCAATTACAGGCACCAATAAAGATCCGACGAAAGCCACTACCATCAACCCTCCGAAGAGTTTAATTGGTAAGGACATTTTGTCGACTTTTCGTGAATCAGAATTCCCAACATCAATATGGTCTAAAGCATCTATATCTTCTTGGTCAGGATATTCCCAGTCTTGGTAGTCGTCATCGTTTTTATAATAATTACTCAATGCAAACTATGAAAATCTATCTGTGTATTATATTGCCAAAGCTTTGGATAAAAGTTCTCTCAATTCATCTATAGTGTATTTTTGCCAATCTGGAAATCTCGCATTAACAAGCTCTCTTCTAGCTTCGCGTATCTCTTGTTCATCTTTACCGGGCATATTCTTTTCAACAGATTCTGTAATCTCAGCCATTTCTTTGGTTGCCATCACAGGTCTTTCTATCCAATGACACAAATACTCTTGATCATTTGTATAGAAAACAAGTGTTGGGATAGATCTGTGTTCTCCATCTTTAAGAAACTCGTCCATTATATCCAAATTAGCATCTCTCGGAAAAACTCTGAGATCCATTCCCGAAGTATCAGCTATTTTAGCGATCACCGGCATGCCTCTGTAAACATCAGGACACCAATCCTCACCTAATACAAGTACTTTTGATACACCTGCATTTATTATTTGTTGAAAAAATGCCACGTCACTCTCTGTTAAAACCTCTCCAGCAGTGTCGTAATACTGTTCAAATCTATCTTGATTAACGTTTATCTGTGCCACAAAATCCTTATAGAGCATTCCAGAGTTGAATCTTTCCACTGTCACAACAGAATTTTTCCCGGACATAACGTCTCCATTCTTAATTAAATTTCCCTAACCAATGTAACAACCAATACCCCCCTCGAACCCTTCTTCTGTAGTCCCATTTGGATAGACTACAATAGGAACTACATCACCGTGTTTTCTCGCTTCATCCATCATTTCCTGACTTAAGTCGGCTCTCCGCTCTTCATATTCAATTCCCTCACTATCCCATTTTGTTAACAATTTAACGCAAGCATCGCAGCCCTTTATAGTATATACGATGGGCAACACATTATTATCCATATCAACTACCCCCATAAAAAATCAACGTCTACCACCATACATTATATAATAGATATTACTAATGTTTCATATATATTCACAGCAAAGAAATAAGATTCCATATCAGTCCATGCGTATGCTATGATTATCACATAAAACATCAAAAAGAATTGAGGGATTTATAATGGTTTCAAATCATAAGGTTGCCTTAATAACAGGAGCTGGATCAGGTATAGGACGATCCTCGTCTTTAGCATTATTGAAAAATGGATACTGTGTCGTTTTGGCGGGAAGGCACATTGAAACTCTGAAAGAAACTTTGGAAATGGCCGGAGATAATGGGAAAAATGCGATATCTGTAGTAACAGATGTTACTGACCCAGAATCTATAAAGACACTCTTTGCAACTGCAAAAGACAAATTCGGAAGACTAGATGTATTGTTCAATAATGCCGGTAGAGGAGCTCCTCCTGTCCCATTTGATGAATTGTCATACGAACAATGGTCATCCGTAGTAGACACCAACCTAACTGGATCATTCTTGTGTGCTCAAGAAGCTTTCCGAATAATGAAAGAACAAGACCCAATGGGTGGAAGAATAATAAATAATGGATCGATATCTGCCCACACACCAAGACCCAACTCTTCTCCGTACACCTCCACAAAACATGCCATCACTGGCCTTACCAAATCCATTTCATTAGACGGCAGGAAATACAACATAGCCTGCAGCCAAATAGATATAGGTAATGCAGGAACAGAGATGACTGCGAGAATGAAAGACGGAGTTCCTCAGGCTAATGGAACTACAATGGCAGAGCCCACCTTTGACGTTAACTATGTGGCAGATGCTATATTGACGATTTCCAACATGTCGTTAGACACCAACGTGCAATTTATGACCATCTTAGCAACGAATATGCCATTCGTAGGACGAGGATAATAATATCCTCGGTGTAAAAAATGGATGGGCCTACAACCAAATACCTAATAGGCCAAGGCTATGCTAATTTATACTTAGATATACTACGTAGTTCTCGAGGTGGATCCATGCGAGAGCCGGTTATTGTATAAGAAACCTCTGAAACATATATAGAGCCTTCAGAATCTACCGCTATTCCGTGTGGTGCATGAAACTGACCAGGTCCACTACCTTCATTTTTGTCTCCAAACCGACTTACCAAATTACCAGCCAAATCATATATGCTTACACGATGCCCTAACCCAGGTGCACCTTCCATACCAGTCATACCATTTAACTCACCAATATATATGTGATCTTTCCATAAAACCATTGCATCTGGCCTATGTATATTGCTCCACATGGTTATAAAGTTCCCATTTGGATCGAATATTTGTATTCTATGAGCCTCC
>CAYUCO010000093.1:0-4398 GCA_964443385.1 uncultured Dehalococcoidia bacterium
TATCACGACAGTATAATGGAGTAGAAAATGCATAAACTTATCTTAGATAGACTACCTGACGAATTAGTTGATGAAGTTCGGTCATCATTTAATGATCTTCCGCATACCGGACATAAAGATGGTGAGTTTAGACTCAGGCGATATTCGGTGATAGATTTTCTAGGCTCTCTTGTAGATGGAAGTACATTTACTCAATCCTCCGACTATAATAATTATCAGGGAGACATAGCTAGAGAGTTTGAGCCGATTCAAGAATCTGTAGTCAATACCAAATGCTTTAAAAAAATGCTAGGTTTGTTCAGATATGCTGGTGATCTTGATACTGAGAATATAGAAGCTCACCAGATGAGAGTCACAGTTCCTCATAGTTCTATGGTAGCTGAATTATCTCCAGAAGGCCCACATCAAGATGGGTATGATGCTGTTGGTATATTTTCTATAGCCAGACACAATGTGTGCGGGGGCGAACTGTTAGTATTTGACGATAAAGATGAGCATCCCGTCTGGAGTATGTTAATGAAGCCGGGAGAAGTTGTTGTATTTAATGATAGAGAAGTATGGCACGACGGCAATTCTATATCTAGAGATGTTGAGGGAATCGACGAAAACTACATGGATGTTTTCGTATTCACAGCTAGGAGAGACTAGTTATGGCTGATTTCTGTTTGGATTGTAGTAATTTTTTGTTTGGTAGTAAGACTAATGGGGCCGAGTGTGATTTTGCTGGACTTATTACGAAAGAAGAAGTTGAACAAGGTCTTGTAGTCACAGTTTTGTGTGAGGGGTGTGGTTTTATTCAAGTGGATCACAATGGTCAAAAAGTTCCTTGGTTGGAAGATGAAGGAGAAAAATGAGTAAATCTTTTGCTGAAACTGCTATGGAGTTAAGCGGTAAGACCGCAGCAGAGTCTACCAGTATAGGCAAGGTAGATATAGCAGACGATCAGGTAGAGGAACTGTTTGATGATAAGCATCAAACCAAGAATAGTCCAGCATTCAAAGCTGTATGGAGCCGAGAGTTCCCTACTAGGGAATTCTTTGAGTTTGATTTTCACAGACCGAACTCTACCATGCTCAACAACTGTATTGATATTGTAAAAAAATATCAGTCAGATGATGCGATGTATACATCCGAAGACAAGTTAACCAAAGAGGTGATTCAAGCATTATCTGATAGTGGCTATTATGGCCTACTGGTTCCACTACCAGATAAACCAGCACTTTCATTCTCAGAGTTTTCATCCTTTCTTACAGAGATGGCTAGGATTGAACCTAGCGTGGCTGGTATGTGTTCGATTCACGGCTGCATAGGATCAGTAGATCCCGTTAGAACATTTGGAAATGAATATCAAAAAGAAAAGTATTTGCCGGGACTTGCTGATGGAACTTTTCTTTCTGCTTTTGCTTTAACCGAACCATGTGCAGGATCAGACTTGACAGCGTTGAAAACATATGCTAAATTGGATGGGGATCATTACATCCTGAATGGAACCAAGCTGTTTATCACAAACGTCCACTACGGAGGACTAGTTTCTGTTGTATGCCAAATAAACAATAAGCCACAAGTTCTATTGGTAGAAATCCCTGACGGCGATACTGACACTTTTAGAATTGGACACTATAAAATTCATGCTCTTAGAAGATTAAATAACAATTCACTAGTCTTTACGAATCATAGAGTTCCTAAAGAAAACTTAATACAGTTAGATAGGGGCGATGGTTTGACTGTAGCATATCATGGGTTAAACTTAGGTAGAATTTCTTTGTGTGCTAATGCGTCAGGCTGCATGAAGACAATGTTAGAATCTATGATACCTTGGGCAAGCTACAGATCAACATATGGGCAGTCGATTAAGAACAGAGAGTTAGTGCAGGAGCGTATCGCTAGGCTAGCTGGATATATACTATCCTCAGATGCCCTTGTTGCTTGGTGTTCAGGTCTTATTGACAAAGGTTACAGAGGAGAATTAGAATGTATTATAGCCAAAACTTTTGGGTCTGAGTGTCAGAAAGAAGCGGCTATAGACCTTTGCATGAAAACTCATGGCGGAAGATCCTTTTTGGGTGGTCATGTAGTAGGTGACAACATTCACGATGTTCTTGCCCCGCTAATTTATGAGGGCGAGGGCGATATGTTAAATATGGCCTTTTTCAAAAGTCTGGTAAAAGATCATGGCTCCACTTTCTTTGAACCTGTTGGAAAGTTAATGTCCGGTCTAGGTAAGAAGAGCTTAAGCCCTATAGATATAATAAAGAACTATAAAACATTCACGCCCTATGCCGAGTGGCTAATCAAAGAAACCATCCTTCCGAAGAGGGGAATTCGTCCAATAGGATTTAATAGTAATATAATAGATCACGCGAACTATGCCATTCGAGGTCTTCAACGATCCGCTTTAGAAATTAGCGGTCTTATGCGTAAATACCAACTAGGATTAGCAGATAAGCAATGTAGGATGTCTATTCTTTCTCGAAGAATACAACATCTTGTGACCATGATGGTTACAGTTTGTTATACCTTTGCTAAAGCAGACCCACTAATGGCTGCTATAGCAGATGTATCTTGTGAGAACCTAAAAAATAAAATAACAGGCAGTCACCCGACAGATTTCCAAATTAGAAAGAGTGTATCTCTTGGTAAAACTCTAGCAAATCCCCAGAACGGAAATGTGTATGATTCTATACTTATGAGATACGATGAACAAGTATGAGAATAAAAGTAGGCGGAAAGTATTGGGATTTAATCTTTTCCAAAATGAAAGGAAAATATCTAGGGAGGTGTGACGCTCCTCATATACCTGAAAAGAAGATAAAAATATCTAAGGATATAGAAGGTAAAGAGGAGTTAGATACACTATTACATGAGCTACTTCACGCTGCTGACTGGTGGAAGGATGAAGAATGGGTTGAACAGACGGCAAGTGAAATTGCTACCGTGCTTTGGAGATTAGGTTGGAGGAAATAGAGAATGGCTATTTTAGCTGATGGAATTAAATTAGATTTCGACGATGTTCTTATCAGGCCAAAAAGATCCACCCTCACCAGTAGGTCTGGCGTGGATATTCAAAAAGAATATCACTACCTCAACGCTCCAGTAAAAGAACTAGTTGTACCTATTGTTGCAGCCAATATGGACACCGTAGGCACTATGGAGATGTCTGACAGTCTACATGACTACGGAATGCAAACCTGTCTTCATAAATTCTACGAGGTAGACGATTTAGTAGACTACTTTACGCTTCACCCCAGACTAAATACATTCTACACTTTGGGTATAAAAGAAGAAGAGGTTGATAAACTACTGGAGGTTGATGATGAACTTCCAGATATAGAGGAAGAGGGTCTTGGCATACATAAAATATGTATTGATGTGGCAAACGGCTATCAAAAAGTTTTTGTAGATCACGTTAAACGTATTAGAGAGATGTTTCCAGAGTCTGTAATTATGGCTGGAAACGTGTGTACGCCAGAGATGGTAAGCGAACTACTAATCAGTGGTGGGGCCGACATAGTTAAAATTGGTATCGGGCCGGGTAGTGTATGCACAACTAGAATGGTAACAGGTTGCGGTTATCCTCAGTTGTCAGCTATTATAGAATGTGCGGATGCGGCTCATGGTCTAAACGGTCATATCTGTGCAGATGGCGGATGCAGGACATCTGGCGATGTTGTTAAGGCTTTTGCCGCTGGGGCCGATTTTGTTATGCTTGGAAGCATGTTTGCCGGGACCGAGGAATGTGAAGGCAAATGGGAATATGAAGGAGAAAATAAGTCTTTAAAGTTTTATGGAATGTCTAGCGAAGATGCTATGGATGCACACAATGGTGGCGTAGGAAATTATAGAACATCAGAAGGTAAGTCCATGTTTGTAGATTATAAAGGACCGGTCTCTAATATTGTCCAACAAATTACAGGAGGCTTAAGAAGCGCCTGTGCTTATGTAGGTGCAAGAAATCTAAAAGACTTTCCAAAATGCGCAACTTTCATAAGAGTTGGAAGGGTTCACTACTAATGATTATATACGATGAAAAAGACAAGTCTAAGAAAACCAACAGGGAAACTGAGACAGTGGCCTTTTTTGATATGGATGATGCCAGCCTGACGGTAACTCAATCCATCTTTGATGGCTCTGAAGTTCTAACTCACTCCAGCATTACACTATCAACAGAAGAATATAACAAGATTATTAACATAGCTAATGCGATATATTTTAAGCGCTTCTTAAACCTGTATAAGCTAGAGGAGTAGACGTGGTGGATAAAAACAAGATACTTACTAAAGAGACGGGAGAACTTAAAGTGGAGCCAAAGTTTAGAAGATATGATATACTTGATATGTTAACTATAAGTTTTTACAATCTTCTCATACTCGGTGTAGGTCTTGGTATTGGCTGGTTGAT
>CAYUCO010000094.1:0-7447 GCA_964443385.1 uncultured Dehalococcoidia bacterium
GTTACCGCGTTGAATTACTGATAGACGAAATCATGTGGCCAAACCAACAACTAGGCAGAGATGTAGGAGGAACCAGAGAATCTGTGTCCCACATAGATAAAGATATGATTATCAATTATATGCAAAGACAATATACTACGAAGAACGTTGTTGTAAGTGTTGCAGGAAATATCGAACATGAATACGTAATCGATACTATATCCAAAACCTTTGAGGGTTGGCGTAGCAACAAGCCAGAAGAATATTATCCTGCTAGCGACTTGCAAGTTAACCCGTTGATTGGTTTAATTACTCATCAAAGCGAGCAGGCTCATCTTTGTTTAGGGTTTAAGGGATTACCCTATGACCATCAAGAAAGAAACTCCCTCGACGTACTAAATACCATAATGGGAGAGGGAATGAGTAGCCGTTTGTTCATCCGCCTAAGGGAAATCGAGGGATTAGTCTACGATGTCCACACTACAACTAGTCATCTACATGACTGTGGTTCTTTTATAGCATATGCAGGCGTGGATCCCAAAAACGCTATAAAAGCAACTCAATCTATCTTAGATGAATTTAGTAATATTAAAGATAATGTTAGTGATCGAGAGATGACAAAAGCCATAAACTACATGCATGGAAGGTTACTACTCAGAATGGAAGATACCCGGAGTGTGGCAGCTTGGTTTGGAGCACAAGAAATCCTTCACTCTCAAAGCTTGTTAGTCCAAGATATGCTTAAAGATATCGAGAGTCTCAAACCAGATGATATAAGAAGGGTGGCTAAAACAATACTGGATCAAAGTAAATTGAGCATGGCTGTTGTGGGTCCATTCTCAGATGAAGCTTACTTCAGTGAGATTTTGAAAATTAGATAGAGGATTCAGTTGTCTGCGAACATAAACGTTCACCATCATTTCCTATTAAACCATACAAAAAACTCTTGGTTGCCGCCATGCCCTTTGATAATCGATGGAACTAATCCTTTGAGACGAAGACCACCCTTCATGAGGGAAACTATCACCTTGCTCAAAACAGAAGCATGAACATGTGCAGATTGCACGATACCATTATTTCCAACTTGATCCCTGCGAGCTTCAAATTGTGGTTTTATTAAAGCAATTATGGTTCCGGATTTCTTCAAGTGGTCCAAACAAGAAGGTATAATTTTCAAAACAGATATGAAGGACACATCTACAACTAATAAATCTACTTTTTTTGGTAAAGTGAATTGACGTCTTGCGTTTATCCTTTCCATAACAACTACTCTGTCATCTTGTCTTAATTTGTAATCCAATTGTCCGTAGCCCACATCCAAGGAATATATTGTTCCAATCCCTGATTGTAGTAAGTAGTCGGTAAATCCACCAGTTGAGGCTCCGACATCCAAGGCAGTCATACCTTCAAAACAAAGGTCCCATCTTTCAATTGCACCAGCTAATTTAATGCCACCTCTACTAACATATTTGGGCTTAGCAACAAGGACAATATCAGCGTCATCTGAAACAGATTTCCCAGAATCGACAACTATATTACCTGCAATTTTAACCAGCCTAGCCACTATTAAAGACCTCGCGTGATCTATATCATAAGCCAGACCAAGGTCTACCATTTTTGCATCTAATCTAGTCATCATTACAGTCTCAAACGACATTAGAGGATTAAATCTAATACTAATACCTGTTCAACAAATGCAACCCCATTAAATAACATTGGAAACACCTTAATGGGCTGCTAGCTAACAGAGAATCTAAAATCTATTTACCTGGCTGACCCAGAGAAGCAAGGAACTTTTCATTATTAGGAGAACTTTTCAGATATTCCATAATTTTTTGAATAGCGTCGTTAGAATCCATAGAATTTGAGCCAGATGTGATCATTGAAACCATACGACGAAGCAAATCAATCTTTTGTTTCGTTTTTTCATCAAATAAAAGTTCTTCTCTACGGGTTCCACTACGGGGAAGGTCAAAAGCCGGGAAGACTCGATTTTCTGCTAATTTTCTGTCCAAGTGTATTTCCATGTTCCCAGTGCCCTTAAATTCTTCGTATATGACTTCATCCATTCTGCTTCCGGTATCTACCAAACAAGCTGCAATTATAGTCAGGCTTCCACCTTCTTCAGTATTACGAGCAGCGCCAAAAAACCTTTTTGGAGGATACAAGGCTACGGGATCTATTCCACCAGATAAAGTTCTGCCGCTGGTAGGCAATGAAAGATTATAAGCTCTTGTAAGTCTTGTTATACTATCAAGTAATATAACCACGTGTTGACCAGATTCTACCAAACGCTTTCCTCTATCCAACGCCAATTCAGCGACTCTACAGTGATCTTCTACTGGATCATCGAACGTAGAACTGAACACCTCTCCTTGAACAGACCTTTTGACATCAGTAACTTCTTCTGGTCTTTCACCAATTAGAGCTACCATTAGATGAACATCTGAACTATTCGCAGATATACCTTGCGCTATTTGTTTAAGTAGAGTTGTTTTACCCGCCTTTGGTGGAGCTACAATCAAACCCCGCTGTCCTCTACCTATAGGCGAGAGTAAGTCCATCAAACGGGTAGATAAATTATCTCTTTCTGTTTCTAATTTCAACTGTACGTCTGGAAAAACAGGAGTAAAACTATCAAACTGAGGTCTATTCTTGGAGACCCCTGGGTCAATACCATTGACTCCATGCACCCTGACTAACCCATAATATTTCTCACTATCTTTCGGAGGTCTAACTTCTCCCATTATTTGATCACCAGTTCTTAAGGAAAATCGTCTTATCTGGGATTGTGAGACATACACATCGTTGGAACTTGGTTTTAAATCAGGCATCCTCAGGAAACCGAATCCATCATTTATGACATCCAATACTCCAAATGCCAACATTTTATCTTCTTGCTCAGCATAAGATTGAGCCATCTTGAATATTATTTCATTCTTGGGTAGAGATTCGAGATCAATTTCCATTCCCAATGTTTCTGCAATTGATATAAGTTCTGGTTTGTCCTTTTCATTTAGTTCCGTTAAGTTCATAACTATGTCTCTCCGATTAATTGGATGTTTTAATAATGTTACGCTATCGACTACTGTACTGTTTTACATGTTATGCAGTGTAGTTAAGTCAGTCTTGTTTTTTGCTATTTAAATCCTCTGAAAGGCTGAATATCATTGCTAAAGTGGATTGGTATTTTGGAATTGATTTGAAAACATCCTAGACAGGTGACATTCAGTGGGGGTTTGTGTCTTGGATTGATCGATACTAGGCCAGAATCATTCGATCTCTATCAGTGTATCACATTAATATTCATTAGTCCATCCGTGCCTAACCAACAGTAATTACCGCGTTATTTTTTTGAATATATTGGGAAAGGATGTTGATTGCCTTCTCTAATTATATCCTTGCACACCCCAATAAAATCTCTAAATAATGGATGAGCATGATTAGGTCTAGATAAAAATTCTGGATGAAATTGGACCCCTAGCATAAATGGATGATTCCTTATCTCTGAAATCTCCACTAACTGACCATCTGGGGATAATCCACTGGCTATCAGTCCCTTTTCCTCAAGTTGTTTTCTATAAGAGTTATTGAATTCCCAGCGGTGGCGGTGGCGTTCCATAACCTCACCAACATTATATGCATTACCGGCTTTGGTTCCCTCCACAAGGATACACGGATATACACCAAGCCTCATAGTTCCACCTTTATTGTCTATTGAACGCTGATCTTCCATTAAATCGATCACTGGATTTTTAGTATTTTCATCAAACTCTGTGGAGTTGGCATCCTCAGCATTCAAGAGTGACCTAGCCATCTCGATAACCATAAGCTGCATACCCAGACACAGTCCCAGATAAGGTATATTTCTTTCTCTGGCATATCTAGCAGCTTCAATCATACCCTCCACCCCTCGAGGACCAAAACCACCTGGTACTACTATCCCACTAACAGAAGATAAATACTTTTCCGGTCCATACTTTTCAATATCTTCAGATAGAATCCAATCTATTTCTATATTCCTATTGTGATAAAGACCAGCGTGATTAAGAGCCTCTTTGACAGATAAGTAAGAATCTGGCAAGTCAGAATATTTTCCAACAACCGCTATAAGAAGCGGGTCGTCAAGTTGTTTCATTTTATTGACCATGTCTTGCCATTCTGACATATCATTTTGTCTTACAGGCAAACTCATAGCCTCTATTATTTGGTCAGCTAATTTCGCTTCTTCTAGTATCAATGGCACTTCATACACGTTGGCAACTGTAGGTAGAGGTATAACGCTTTCCGGATTAACGTCACAAAATAAAGAGATTTTTGAGATTATTTCATCAGTAACTGGATGTTCACTTCTACATATTATTGCATCCGGCTGTATACCAATTCCTCTAAGTTCTTTAACGCTATGCTGAGTTGGCTTAGTCTTCAATTCCTCAGAAGAAGATATGTAAGGCAAAAACGTTACATGAATATAATAAACATTGTCTCGCCCCACCAAATTCCTCATCTGTCTTATTGCCTCAAGGAACGGCAACCCTTCTATATCGCCAACTGTTCCTCCAACTTCGACTACCACTACTTCAGATTCTGTTTCGTTTGCTAGATGGATGATACTATTTGTTATTTCGTTAGTTACATGAGGAACAGCCTGAATCGTACCGCCCAGAAATTCCCCCTTGCGTTCTTTGGCTATAACCAAACTGTATATTTGCCCTGCGGTGATGTTGGAAGAAGTGGTTAATCTAACATCTATGAATCGTTCATAATGGCCTAAATCTAAATCAGTCTCAGAACCATCATCTGTTACAAATACTTCTCCGTGTTGGTATGGCGACATAGTGCCAGGGTCCACATTCAAATACGGGTCTAGTTTTTGTACCGATACCGATATGCCTCGATTCTTCAATATTCTGCCAATCGAGGCAACACTTATACCTTTACCAACCGAACTTATTACTCCGCCGGTGACAAAAACATACCTAGTCATTTATTGTGCTCCTGCAATATTTATACTACAACAATAAACTTTTACGGTCACTGGGTTTAGTGAGACTTTTCATAAATGCTGATTTTGTCTTCATTTTGCAGGGTTAACCCTATATCATCTAACCCTTTGAGTAAGCAGTCTCTCCTGAAATCATCTGTTTCGAACGGGATAGTTAGTCCTTGTCCATCGGATATGGTACAATTTTGCAGGTCTATAGTAGCCTCATATCCCTCATAATCGCCTTCAGCTTTTTCCATCAGATTCTTAATATTTGCTTCGCTTAAAACAATTGGCAGCATTCCATTTTGGAAGCAATTATTATAGAAAATATCTGCAAAGCTCGGGGCTATAATTACCTTGAAACCATAATCCAATAAAGCCCAAGGTGCATGCTCTCGGGATGAGCCACTACCGAAATTATGTCCCGCAACTAATATGCTAGCTCCTTGATAACTTGGCATGTTGAGTTCGAAGTCTGGGTCAGGACTTCCGTCTGGAAGAAATCTCCATCCTGGCTGAGAGAACAAAAACTGTCCGAATCCGGTCCGCTCAATCCGTTTCAAGTATACAGCAGGAATTATTTGATCTGTGTCCACATTTTCCCTATCCATTGCTGCTACCACAACTGTAAATTTTACATAGGGCTCCATATTATGCTCCTCTTCAATATCATGTTAATTAAGATCTTATTTCCATTCCCTTATATCAACGAAATGACCTGCTATTGCTGCAGCCGCTGCCATCTCTGGACTCACCAAGTGGGTACGCCCACCTGGGCCTTGCCTACCCTCGAAATTTCTGTTGGAGGTAGAAGCAGATCTCTCTCCGGGCATCAATATATCTGGATTCATGCCAAGACACATAGAACAACCAGCTTCTCGCCACTCAAATCCTGCTTCTCTAAAGATTTCGTCCAACCCCTCTTGTTCGGCCTGAAGTTTAATTGTGAATGAACCTGGCACAACCATAGCATTAACGTCGGAATTAACCTGTTTGCCCTTTACAACTTCAGCAGCAGCACGTAAATCTTCAATCCGCGAGTTGGTGCAAGACCCTATAAAAACCTTATCCAATTTTATCTCTTTTATTGGAGTGTTAGGAGCTAGGTCCATATATTCAAGAGCTCTTTGTACTGCCACTTTTTCATCGGGGTTGTCTAACGTTGTAGGATCCGGAACTAAACCGTCAACAGAAGTCACCATGCCCGGGTTGGTACCCCAACTAACATAAGGTGAAAGTTTACTTGCATCAATTTCAACAACTTTATCAAAGTGAGCTCCAGGGTCAGTAGATAAGCTCTTCCAATGTTCCACTGCAGCATCAAAGTCCTCATCTTTAGGTGATTGTGGTCTACCCTTCACAAAATCAAAAGTAGTTTCATCAGGCGCTATCATTCCTGCTCTGGCGCCGGCTTCTATAGACATGTTACACACAGTCATCCTGCCAGCCATAGAAAGTGATCTTATAGCCTCACCAGTATATTCAATAACATGACCCACTCCTCCTCCTACACCAATCTGACCTATTATAGCCAAAATTAAATCCTTCGCCGTAACACCAAATGGTAAAGCGCCATTGACTCTAACTTCCATATTCTTAGGCTTCTTCTGTACTAGACATTGAGTAGCCAATACATGTTCCACCTCGGAGGTACCAATGCCTAATGCGAATGCACCAAAGGCTCCGTGAGTAGAAGTGTGGCTATCGCCACACACTATAACTTTCCCTGGCTGCGTATAGCCCTGCTCAGGACCTATTACGTGTACAATACCTTGACCTTGGCTAAACATGTCAAAGTAATTGATCTCAAATTCCTTTGCATTATTATCTAACGTGTCGATTTGTTTCTTCGAAATTTCATCAGTTATAGGTAGTGATCTATCAGTTGTAGGCACATTATGATCAACTGTAGCTACTGTCAGATCAGGCCTGCGTACTTTTCGATTAGCTATTCTCAATCCTTCGAATGCTTGAGCAGATGTGACTTCGTGTACCAAATGCAAATCTACATATAGAACAGTTGGTTTGCCGATTTCGTCAATAACAACATGCTCATCCCATATTTTATCAAACATAGTCTTAGCCATATTAAATCTCCTAAATGTGTTGGTCTTCCTAAAATATTTTTTGGAATATCCAGTAGATACTAACTTACTGGCTAGGGGTACCTTCTATAGACATCAATTTGTTTAGTGCTTTGAGGTATGCTTTGGCACTAGCAACCATAATATCTGTCGAGGATCCTCTCCCTGTGTAGATTCTACCATTACTCTCGATTCTTATTGTTACATCACCAATTGAATCAGTTCCCTCGGTTATAGATCCAATCGAAAACTCTTTTAACGTATTTGGCACTCCAAGAATTATATTAATTGCAACATATACGGCATCAACAGGAACCGTACCCGTAGCAGCATCCGTCAAAGTGACTCCCTCCGGGTTAGTCAATCTTACTGTAGCAGTAGGTATTTCGTGATCCCC